>PLUW01000031.1:0-21313 GCA_003162935.1 Acidobacteriaceae bacterium | reverse complement strand
ACCGAGGGTTTGCCAAACCGTTCCAATCGTACGCGCGAAACCGGGGTGGTGGAAGCAAGCATGGCGGCTGCGGAAGCAACCGCGGACGCGGTATCTTCAATCGAAACTTGGATCAGGTCCTTTTGCTCGCGCACGCGAAGCACGAGCGTCTCCGTCATATTTTTCGAATCGACGCTGAACGAGTATTGGACGTTGCTGAACACGGCTGCCTCGGGGAACTCGCGGCGAATACGGACCCAGTCGGCCGATGAGACCGTGCCCGGCGGCAACGGTTGCATGCCGGGAATGGGGGTGTTCGGGTCGAGGGTGGAGCGTCCGCGAGACACTTCATAGTCCGTTGCGAACACCGGTTTCCCAGGCACCTTGGCTAGCGCGGAAGATAGTTCCTTCTGCTCGTCGGCGGAAGGCGCGCACACGTTGAGGACGTTGACCTTTACCTTGGGCTCTTGGGCGTTGACCGGAGGCTGCTGGGCAGCGGCCACGGCAACCATAAGCACGGCGATAGTCAGAATCAAAATCTTGTGAGAGAACACGGCGAAATTGTATCAGGGGAATGCAGAAGTCATAGGTCAGATTGCAGAGGTGAAACCAAAGATCCCAATGTGCGCGGTTACCTTCAGAGGGCGTTGCCTCTGCAATCTGACCTCTGCAATTTCTTACTCGGCGATTTCATCTGCCGCGCCATGGCGGCGCAGCAACTGCGGCAGATTCTGTGAAAACGCCGAGCGCGGCAGCACCATGTCACAACCCACTTCGTGCGCCTTCTGTTTCAGGTCGCCCTGCACGTGCGAGAGAAAGCCGATGATCGACGTCCCCTTCTTGAGCTTGGTCTTCAGTTTTGGGATGAGTGTCAAAGGCTTGGCATTGGCGTTGTTCAAGTCGAAGATGATCAGGGAAGGTTTTTCCTCACCGTTGCTCTTCATACGATCGGTGAGTTCTTTTTCGTTCTTGACGAACTCGACCTTCACATTCATCTTCTGGCCGGTGGCCTGAATCTTGCTCAGGAAAAACAGGTCTTCGACAAACGCGAAGACGCGGGAAGCGGCATCGGCTCGAGGGACGGGCAACGGATCGGGATCGACCACCGGGTACGAGGACGAAAATCCGGGCCGTCGCGGCGCCTTGTTGCCGTTGTCGCCGTTTTGGTTGGCGCGGTAGCTGTGATCCATGGGCGCGGTAAAGATACCGTGAGGGTCCTGGCGTGCGCGGCCCATCGGGCCACCCGCGCCTCGTTTGGGCGGACGCCGTCCACGGCGTCGTTTGTGTCTCCCTCCGCCTGCGGAGGAGTGTCCGGGTCCTGCATTCATATTTTTCTCTTGTGAAACTTTAGAAGTTAACCCCAGAAGTCAATCCCCGGGCTCGATCCCAAGCCCGGTCGTTTCCTCGAACGCGAATCGGCAAGTTCGGCGTGCGCGCACCCTCGACTAGGTGCGACACACTGTGCGTACTGGCAGACCAAACCCCAACATCGTCTGGATGCTATTTGACAACGATATTCAAACTGTAAATGTTCAAGCTGTCGTGTTCAAAAGGTCGCGGTTCAAATTGTCGTTGTACAAACCAGGCGCCGGGAGTCGAACTTGGCGCGAACGGCCAGCCTGGAAGCATGGCCATTGGGAACATCTTGATGGTACTCATGAAAGCATCGATTGCGCAAGTGCGATCGCCGAAGTTTTCCACAGCCGGGCATTACCAAAGTGGGCCGCTCCAGATGCGAAGCGCCAGAACCGGATGGCGAATCCAAATTTGCCGCGTGGCTTTTTCTGAAGTTTCATCGTGGCGTGCCGATGGAATAGGGGTGAAACCCGCTCCTGCCTTCGACAAAATCTCAGTATCGCAGCCGCTGGCCTTGCCGGGCCAACGCTTCGTCGCTCGTCAGCCAATTTTCGACCGCTCCCAGAATGTGTACGGGTACGAAATTCTCTTTCGCAATGGAGTTGAGAACTTCTTCAACGCCGATCCGGAACTGGCGGCCCGGTCCACGGTGGATAGCTCCCTGCTATTCGGCATCGATACCCTTTGCGATCACAAGCGTGCCTTCATGAATTGCACCCGGGAAGTCTTATTCAAGGATCTAATTACCTTGCTGCCTCCCGGCCAGACCGTGGCCGAGATTCTGGAGAGCGTGGAACCCGAGGACCGCGTGATCGCGGCCTGTAAACGGCTGAGAGCGGCTGGCTATCGGATTGCCTTGGATGACTTCGCGCCCGACGATCCGCGCATACCGCTGGTCGAGTTTGCCGACATCATCAAAGTCGACATTCGCGCCACCCGGCCTGAGGAACGAGTTGGCATGATGCGCCGCTTTGGCTCCCCGACGTGCAAGATGCTGGCGGAAAAAGTGGAAACGCCGCACGAATTTCAGCAGGCGCGAGACATGGGATTCGTATACTTCCAGGGATATTTTTTTCGCCGGCCCGAAATCGTGATCAGCCGCGAAGTTCCCGCCAGCCGCTTGCACTACATGCGCCTGCTGGAGATTGTGTCGCGCATCGACCTCGACATGCGGGAACTGGAGACGATGCTCAAACAGGAGGCCTCCATTTCCTACCGCCTGCTTCGCTATCTGAATTCTCCGCTCTTTGGATTTTCCCTCGAAATCAAGTCGATCCGCCATGCCATGGCCGTGCTGGGAGAACGGGAGATGCGGCGTTGGATCCGGCTCGTCGTCACCGTGGGCGCGGCGGAACAGCATTGCAGTGAACTGGTGCTGATGGGATTGGCCCGCGCCCGTTTCTGCGAGCTGCTTTCCAGCCGGCTGCAATCGAAAACGGACTTGTTCCTGATGGGGTTGCTCTCCGTCATGGATGCAGTCCTCGAGGTCGGCATGGATGTGCTTCTGGAACAATTGCCGGTCGAGCGCGAAACCAAAGCGGCACTGCTCGGCCAGAACAGCACTCTCCGGCCGCTCTACCGCCTCATGCTGGCGCAGGAATCAGGGGAGTGGGCGGAATCGAGCGCCCTGGCAAAGCAACTGAAACTACCCGAAGACGAAGTCGCCTCTACCTGGTTTCAAGCCCTGCAGTGGGCGCAGGAAGCCACCAGCGGCGTGTGAGAAAAAGTTATCAGTCGTCAGCTATCAGTTGTCAGTAAAAACGACGGCAGGCCGTGCGCAGAAATCGTCCTTAAGGATTTACTGAAGATTGATAACTGATAGCTGATAACGCTCTACGGTGCTTCGATCAACTCCATCTTGCCGTCGCGGGTGCGATGCAGCACCATCAACTTGCCTTGGGGATCGCGGAATACGAAAACGTCCTTGTCGCGGAAGTGCGCTTCCTTGATCGCTTCTTCCAAGGTCAGCGGACGGAGCGCGACCGAGTCCTTGGCATGCACGAGATGCACTTCTGTGGTCCGCGCGACGGATGGAAACTTGTGAACGAGAACGGAAAAAGTAGCGTCCTCCGCCAACCCGAGCGCCGCCCCGATGTTGTCTTCCAGCGATTGGCTGTCAAACTTCTTGACCGCCTTGCGCTTCTTGCTCAACCACTTGGTTTTATATTTGAGCGCCTGTTTCTGCAGGTGATCGAGAGCCTCATTGACGGCAGAGACCATGTCGCTGGTTTGGGCCATCCCGACAATCGGGCCGTTGGGCGGGTCAATCGTGATTTCGGCTTTGTGCTGGCGCTTCTCGACGCCCAGCACTACTTTCGTCTCAAAGCGGTCGCCTAGAATCTTACGGATTTTATTAAGGCCGGTTTCAACTTCCTTGCGGATGTTGGGAGTGATTACGTACTTCCTCGCGGTATATTCCACGTTCATTGAGCGCCCTCCAAAACAAGGTCAGAGGTGAGAGGTCAGATTGCAGAAGTGAAAGCGAATGCGCTTTTGCCTTCTGCAATCTGACCTCTCACCTCTGCAATTACTTTTTCACTCTTCTTTGGTGCGTACTCGGAATTTTCATGTCTTCCCGGTATTTCGCCACGGTGCGGCGGGTGACCTGGATGCCTTGCGACTGAAGAATGCGAGTGATCTGTTCATCGGTCAACGGCCGGCTGGGATCTTCCTCTTCGATCAGCTTCTTGACGCGGCGTTTCAGGATCAGCAGCGATGTACCGCCGCCTTCTGGGCCCTGCACGCTCTCGGAGAAGAAATAGCGCAATTCGAAAACGCCCTGCGGCGTATGGACGTATTTATTCGCCACCGCCCGGCTCACTGTCGATGGATGCACGCCGATTTCTTCGGCGACTTCCTTGATCATCATCGGCTTTAGCCGATCGATGCCGCGCTCCAGAAAATCCTCCTGGCGCGCCACGATCGAGTAGCAGACTTTGGCGATGGTCTGCTTCCGTTGTTCGATGTTTTTGATCAACTGGATGGCGGATTTGTAACGGTCTTTGACGTAGTTGCGCGTGTCGCGGTCATTGCCGTCTCGAGTCATCAGGCGCTTGTAGGCGGGATTCAGGCGCAACTGCGGCATATCCTCGTCATTCATGATGACCAGCCACTCGTCGCCATGCTTCACAAACGCCACATCGGGCTCAATCAGACGAGCCGGAACCTTGTTGTAGCGCAAACCTGGCCGGGGGTCGAGCGTGCGCACGTAATCGAGCGCCGCCTGCACTGCCTCGACTGGCCGCCCGATGGCACGGGCAATCTCCTTGAACTGCTTCAACGTCACCGCCTTCAGATGCTGATCGACGACGGCAATCGCGTCTTTCACGACCTGATCGGTGGTTTGCTCCGCTGCGGCATGGCCGTTCGGGTGCAGGTGCAGATGCTCCTGATGGTAGCGCAACTGATAGAGCAGACATTCGCGCAGGTCGCGACAGGCGATGCCCTGCGGATCGAACTGGCGGACAATTTCCAGAGCTTCGTGCAGATCGGCTACCGTGAAGTTTACATCCGAAATCCGGGCTGGCGCAGTCGCCGCTCCTGTGGCTTGGTTTCCGTGGCTCGCCGCGGCCGGCGATGTAGACGCCGCGCTTGGAATATCGGCGGCTGCCGGCGCGGGAACATCAGGCACAACATCTTGCGCAGCCGGCGACTCGTCTTCCGGCGTCAATGGGGAAAGATTGGCGCCTTCCGCGACGAAGTCGTCAGCATCGAGGTCGGAGGAGGCGTCCACATCGGGATCATCCAGGTCAGAGATTCCGGACGGGGTCGGGGAAACCGCCAGCCCCAGCGCCTCGGCTTCGCCAATGATCTTGGCCGCCACCTCCACGTCGGCCTCCGGCGCGGTGACGGGAGCGATTCCCAGCAGCTCTTCATCGCTGGCAATCAGGTAACCTTCTTCGTTCAGATTTCCAATGATGACCTCAGCGGCCTGGTGCACCGGAGGCCGCACGGAGATCGCGCCCAGTTGCCAGAGCAGGTGGTCGCTCAGATTCCCCGGCTTCGACAGGAAGTTCTCAAACGAAGGCTTCTCGATTTCTTCCATTTCCCCGGAACTGCGGTAGCCGGGGTCCAGATAGTCCTGGAAGAACGAGCCAAAATCGATTTCCTCGAAGGGGTCCTTCTTTTCGTCGGCGATGGGCGTCGCTTCTTCCGAAGTCGCCTTGGCGGCGATGCGGTCGCGCTCTTCCTCCTGGCGTCCGACATCGTCGAGCAGAGGTACGGCATCTTCCAGCTCTTCCAGCACCGGGTTCTCGACCATCTCGGCGTTGATCATGTCCTTGAGTTCGAGCTTGTTGAGCGCGAGCACCGACACCATCTGCACGAGACCCGGCGTCAGAATCTGCCGCTGGGATAACTTGACGTTTAACCTGTGTTGAAGAAGTACCATTTCTCCCTTGCGAAAGTTATTATGTTCCCCACTCAATCGCTCGCCATCCGGCGTATCCCGAGGGTGTGGAAAACTTAGCTTCTCATGCACCAAGGTGGTTTGTGTGGACACCAAAGGTCAGGGTGCCCACGCCTTGGTAACTAGAAGCAGTTGTCAGTTGCCAGTTCTCAGTTCCCGGAAGAGCGGGGTTGACTGACGACTGATAACTGAGAACTCGTTCTTCACACCAGTGAGAAGCTCTCCCCTAAATACACTCTTCGTACCTCCGGGTCACTTCCTAACTCTTCCGGCGTACCGGAGCGGAAAATCCGCCCCTCGTTAATGATGTAGGCCCGATCCGTCACCGACAGCGTTTCGCGAACGTTGTGGTCGGTGATGAGGACTCCAATCCCGCTGGCCCGCAGATCGGAAATAATCTTCTGCAAATCCAAGACCGCGATGGGATCGATTCCCGAAAACGGCTCGTCGAGCAAAATGAAAGTGGGGTTGATGCAGAGCGAGCGGGCGATTTCAACCCGCCGCCGCTCTCCGCCCGACAGGGCATATCCCTTATTTTGTCGTATATGCTCCAGACCGAGCTGATCGATCAGCTTCTCCGCCTTCTCCCGGCGTTCGTGCCAGGAAATCGGCTGGACTTCGAGCACAGCCAGGATGTTCTCCTCGACCGTCAGCTTGCGAAAGACCGAGGCTTCCTGCGGAAGATAGCTGATGCCATACTGGCGTGCCCGTAAGTACATGGGAACACTGGTGATATCCTCGTCGTCGAACAACACCCTGCCGGTATCGGGAGGAACCAGACCTACGATGGCATAGAAAGTGGTGGTCTTGCCGGCTCCGTTTGGCCCCAGAAGACCCACGACTTCGCCCTGTAGAACCTGAAGACTTACTCCGTTGACGACGCGGCGGCGGCGGTAGGATTTGCCAATTTCGTCGGTGGCCAGCCTATGCATTTATCGTGCCACTTGCGTCCGAGTCACTGCTGGGGACAATTCTTTGCCTTCCACGAGCACCCTATCATCGTGTCTATAGAAAGTCAACGAATCGCCGGTAGTTTTGCCCCGTTCGGCATCAAAAATGCTGGGAGGTCCGCCGGTCAGGACGAACTTTTCGTCCGCCGACGTGTAGACAAGCCGGTCGCCGGTCGCGTGCCGGGTCGGCTGGGTCAGCACAACCTGGTCTTCGGCGATAATCCGGTCGACCTGCCCGGGCATTGCCGGGTTCGTTCCCTCTTTGGACTGACTCCGCGGAAGCAGGAAAACCGTCATCTTTTGTCCCGTCATGGTCGCGTCGGCCGACTTGGCCGTGACCCCTCCATCGAAAAAGACTTTCCTGTCGGGGTCGGCGTAGTTCAGACGCTCCGATGTGATGTGAACTGGGGTCACCTTGCCGCTTTTTTCCACTTGCACCAGCACGGTCGAGACCGGTTGTGCAACAACTGGCGTGGAAGAGGGGTTTTGCCCCGTCCCCACGCCGATCTCCCCATGCGCAATGAGTGATCTGCGGTCGCGATCAAATTGCAGCGTGGGAGCTTCGACGACATTGGCGTCCTGCCACAGGCGGGCGTCGCCGGTGTACACCGCAATTGCCGACGAACGATGCGCGGTCATGCTGCGGCTGGTCACATGGATCGGGCTGGAAGAGGCGAGCAGGGCGCCGTCCGGTTGAGGCTTCAAATCCGAGTACGTGCTCTTTACGTTGCCCTCCGCAAAGGCATCGCCAGTCGCCCGGTTCATGCGGATGGTCTGGGCGGTCGTGGTCATTCCAGTGTCCACCACTCGAGGCGATCCGTTCAGCACCAGCATTTGATCGGCGGTCGTGTACTCGCCCCGCTGCGCCCACGCCTTCTGCGCGCCATCCGTGTAAGCAAGGTTGCCAGTCTGCGTGATCGACCGGACTCCGCCCTCCGGCAGAAAGGCGACATCCAGCATCTGGCTGGTCGACACGCGATCCGGCTGCGCCGGCGCACCGGCCTTCGTCGATCCGGCTTTGCTCGCGTCGGTCTTATTTGGATCGATTAAGCTGCCGACTATCTTCGCATCCGGTTCGCCGTGCAGTGTGGCCAGGCGATTTTTGTCGGTGAATTTTGCGGTAAACCTGGCGGCGGTAACCACCGTCTTCTGATTTGCGTCCGGCTGCGTGATGACAATCCGCGGCGGTCCGCTGGTCTCTGCATTCTCCAGCAGACGGCCATCTTTGACGATGAAGTCCATCACCGGAGCCGTCATTTCGATGTCCTGAGTTTGCGCGCCTCCCCTCGACGGATGCGACAGGGAGGATGTCGCAAGCAGGCTCCCGCTCTGGGCATTCTTCTGCGACAGCCGCACGCCGTCTTCGGCATGAACCGTCTGGAGCACTTGCTGCCCGGCAAAGTGCAGCGTGGCCTTTCCAGCGGCAGCGTCGGCGGGCTGCGTTCCCTGGGTTTGCGTGCCTTCGGAGTGGAGTTGCACGTTGCCTGTGAGAACGGCCGTGGTGAGCAGATTCCGCGTCCCGGTCAGCCACATCTCGGCGCGGTCGGAACGCGCGTGCATTTCCGACTTGCCATGAATGTCGGTCTCCACGTTGCCCTCGGCAAGAACGCGGTCTACCGTGTTGTCGTCGCGCAGAAAGAACGTCGCCTGGTCGGATCTCGATTCCTGCTGCGCCCGGGTCATGTGTACCGTAGTGAGCACGACCTGATGAGGCTGCTTCGTGATTACGCCATGATCCGCATTCAGATGGACCGGCTGGGGCCGGTTGACGGTCATATCGACCGCCGACAGCAAGTTCATCGTGCCGGTTTTGGCCTCGTATTGAATGCCCATGGCAGAACCAAATGCCTGCGGCGTTTGAAATTCGACCTTGCCCGTGGACGAAGCGTCCCCCGTATTCTTGTTGAAGACGAGGCCGTCGGTTTCAAGGTGAAGTGGAGTTCTGGTTTTTTCGGGGGCCGACTGGTCCGAATGCCGCGCGCCCTCTGGATTCGACTCCAGGTCGATCAGCACTCGACCCTTCGCGGTCACGTTGCCGGAACCGGGATCGTACTCGAAATCATCCCCGGCAATCTGATCGAAGCGGCTGCCATCCTTGCCATAGACGACGATCTTGACGTCGTGCAGCTCGGCGCGTCCGCCCTCTTTGAATTGAACCGCCTTGGAAGCGCTGACCTTGAACTGGGTGCGGCCTTGCTCCGACTTGGAGATGGAAAAGCCTTCCGCCGTCTGCTGAATTTCCAGGCCCATTTTCGCCGGAACGTCGTGGATGGCTTTCCGCACACTCCAGCGCGCATAAAAATACATTCCGGCGACAGTGGCCACCATCAGAATCGCGCCCAAGGCAAACCAGCGGCGCAGCCGTGAGACGCGGAAGGGCATGGCTTCAGTCTAAAGGAAAGCGGGGAAAGCTATTGCAGAAGTCAGAGGTTAGATTGCAGAAGTAAAATCTCCATGGACTCATAGCGTGGAGGGTTCTCACTTCTGCAATCTAACCTCTGACCTCTGACCTTTTTATCCCCGCCGCACTAGCGTACCTGCCAGCAAATCGTGCAGGCCCTGTTTGCGCTCCGTGAATGCGACCATGATGTAGCCGACGCCCAGAAGCATGGCGGAAAGAATTTTCGCAAAATGCCTGCCGGTTGCGCGCCCGAATGAGATTCGGTTGCCGTAGAGATCGGTGACCTTCATCCCACAGACCATTTTGCCGAGCGTCGCCTGGTAGGAGGAACTTTCCATGAGAGCCTCGTACAACCAGCCGCCAAAGAATAGCGCGATGAGTGTGACGCCACCGCCCAAAAGGCCAAGTCCCATACGAGCATGGGGAACGCCGCTCATCATTCCGGCCAGTCCGAGACCGCCAAAGAACAGGTGAATGGGAGCCACCACAACCCGCAAGAGGACGGCATCGATAATGGCGGCCAGCACCCGAATCCAGAAGCCCCCGTAGCCAGTTCCCACCACCGGCGCCACCGCCTGATATGCAGGCGCTGTAGCCGAGTAGGGCGGTGCCGCAGTTGGCGGGACCGCGCTTGCCGCCGGGTTCGTAGGCGAGCCACAGCGACTACAAAACTGAGCGACCGCGGCGTTTTGTGCGCCGCACTTGTTGCAAAAGAAAGATCCGTTCATGCCCGGCACTATAAAGCTGGATTGGCCGCTTGTCAAAGAAGGGACAAGAACAGTGGTCAGGTCAGAGAACAATCGTCGCTCAGCGGGCGCGCATCACATCGCGCAGAGTCAGCTCCAACCCTCCGAATTCAGGATGGTCGTTCATGCCGGGCGAGTAGGCGATATCCAGCCGATCTCCGGCCAGCAACTGCAACCGGTCGCAGGATTCCTTCATTCTCCAGCCCATGGCCTTGAACACAATGTTGTTGCGCCATGAGGATGTGTTTTGCTCAGCCTCACCATCTCGTTTCGGAATGGCCGCTGCGTCGGGATGGCAGCGGGGTGTGAAATCCGGCGCGGCGCTGTTCAACGCTGGCGCCACGCGCAAGCGGACATGCTTGTCCTTCACGGCTGCGGGAGGCGCCATCAGCCGCACTCCTCGAGCGGCGAAAACTGGTTCGCGATTCTCCATGCCAAAGGGTTCGAGCAAAAGAAGCGCCTGGTAAAGGTCTGGCGTGACTTCGCCAAGCGGCAGCTCGCGATCGAACTCCAGTTGCGGTTCGAAATCGGCGGGAGTGAGCCGGGCGCGCGCGTAGCCATCCAGATGCTCGCGCAGCTTTTCGATATTGGCGCTGGGCAGCGCAAAACCCACCGCGTGCGCGTGGCCGCCGTAGCGCGAAAACAGTTCGGGGCACGATTCGATGGCATGCAGCAAATGAAATGATGGGATCGACCGTCCCGAGCCGTGGGCTTCGTCCCCGTCACGCGAGATGACCAGCGTTGGCCGCCCGTGGCGTTCCACCACCCGCGACGCCGTAATGCCAATCACGCCGCGATGCCAGCCCTCGTCGTCGAGCACCACGCAGTAGGCTTCGCGCAGCGCGGGTTCTTCTTCCAGACGACGTTCGATGCTCGCCATGATGCGACGTTCTTCTTCCTGCCGCTCGGCGTTCAACTGGTCAAGCCGCCCGGCGATCTTGCGGGCGCTCTCCATATCTTTCTCGTTAAACAGATCCACCACGTCGCGAGCCACATCCATGCGTCCGGCGGCGTTCAGGCGAGGAGCGATGCGGAAGGCAACCTCGGTCGCCGTCAGCGCGCGGCCGTCGCCGAGCTTCGCAACTTCCAGCAGCGCTTTCAGGCCGACGTTGACCGGACGCCGCAGCCCCTGCAATCCCAGCTTCGCGAACACGCGATTCTCGCCCAGCAAGGGGACTGCATCGGCGATGGTGGCGATGGCCACAACTTTCATGAACGACATCAGCAGGCGCGACTGATCTTTTGTATCCAGCCGGCGCTGCATCAATCCCTGCGCCAACTTGAAGGCCACGCCCGCGCCGCACAAATGCTTGCAGGGATAGTCGCAACCGTTTTGATTTGGATTCACCACTGCCAACGCATGGGGAACGCCGTCGGTGCCCGGCAGGTGATGGTCGGTGACAATCAAGTCGACTCCCGTGCGGCGCGCGGTTTCGGCCGCGGCAAACGCGCGGATGCCCGTATCCACGCTAATGATCAGCCGCACCCCGTCGGCGGCGGCACGCTCGATTACTTCGTCGCGCATGCCGTAGCCCTCGCGGATGCGGTGCGGCACATGAAAATCAGCCGCCCCGCCGCACAGCTCGATGGCCGTCTTCAGTATGACGATCGCTGTTGTGCCGTCCACGTCGTAGTCGCCGTAAATGAGAATCTTCTCTTTGCGTTCCAATGCCGCTTCCAGCCGATCGAGCGCGGTTTTCATGCCGCTCATCCGCAGCGGGTCGTGAAGATCGCTCAGAGCGGGCGAAAGAAAGCGCGCAGCCGCTTCCGGTTCGTCGATTCCGCGGCTGACCAGCAGATCGGCAAGCACGGGCAGCGCAGCAGGAGAGATGCCGAGTTTGGAATCGGCGAGCGCGGCTGCCAGTGTCTTGGCTTTCGGAGAATTTCGCGGATTGGAGATCCATCTCATGAACGATCCATCTTATGAACGATCGATGCGTGCTCCAGCTTGCGCAGAGGAACCAGATTAGCAGCACGTGCTGGGTTGACAGAAGCAGGTGCGCTGGAGCCGCTCAAGAGATTCACCCAGATTGACGATAGCGGTAATCAGGAGGAGCTGGGTCTCTTCACTCACACCTGCCGCAATAACGGTGCCGCAAAACGCCAGCAGGGTTGAGAGCGAGACATCCAGGTCGTGAAAATTTCCATGGCTGCGGCAACGGGTACATCCAAAGCGACGGGGCCGACCGCGCCCGGCTGGGTTCCGGACAGCATTCCTCCGTTTCCCGGGGTTGCGCTGAAGGCGCTGAAGATGATGGCGGGCACCGAAACATCCTTGATTGATCTTTGCAATCTGATTCGCTCCGATCACGCTTTTTCGACCGCGGTTCTCAAGATCGCCAATTCGCCGCTGGTCGGCTTTCCCAAAGACGTCACCAGCGTCGTGCAGGCATCCATTCTGCTCGGCTTCGGGCGATTGCGGAGCGTGGCCATCACGGTCGGCCTGAAAACCTATTTCGGCAGCTCATTCACGCCGCTGATGAGCTCGTGCTGGCGTCACAGCGTCGCCTGCGCCCTCATCGCCGAACGAAGCGCCAAGTTGCGATTGCTGGACAGCGAGTTCGCTTACACCGCCGGAGTTCTGCATGACATCGGCAGAGTAGCCCTGGCGATGGTCATGCCCGGGGCCTATGCGAGTGTCGTCGAGCGCGGCGCGGATCAGCCCCAGGACGTTCTCGCCAGCGAGCGTGAACTATGCGGGATCGATCACTGCGAGGCGGGGCGTTCGCTGGTAACTGCGTGGAATCTGCCCGAGGCGTTTCTCGCAATCACGGCATGCCATCACGACCCGCAAGCGCAGGCAGTAGGCACCGCCGCTGTGGTTCCACCCAGCTGCGCCTTGGCGGATGCGCTTGGGTTCGCCATAATCCCCTATCGGTCGCCGAGGAGTTATGCCGAGATTCTCGCAGAGTTTCCAGACCCGTCGCGGACGCGGTTCCCCGCCGAAGGCGCGGAGTTCGCCTCCGAAATCGTCAATGCGATTCGAGTGATTGAATCGGCGTAGCGAGCGGCCTACCGCTCGTCGTCCTGAGCTACTCGTCCTGATCCGGCTCGTCGATCATGAATCCGCCGCTGTCATCGGCCAACTCGCGCAGTTGCTGATAGCGCTCGTACCATTCCGTGCCGGCCTCGTATACAAAAACACATCCCTGGTACGCCCATCCCAGCTGCACGAAGCCGGTTTTGCCGATGTAGGCTTTGAGCCAGCGGCTTTCTTCCAAATCGTCTTCGCTTCGGAAGTCGCCCTCGGCCAGTTGTTGCGACATGCGTTCCAACTCATCGTGGTCGAGCGCCCAGGAGTGCATGGTCAGGAAAGCCGCACCTGTCGACTTGGCGAGTTCCACAAAATCCTTCCAGCCATCCGGATTCTGTCCCGAGTCCCAGATCACGCTGGGAATCTCATCGCACGCAACATAACCAAAAAAACGGCGCATGCCCAGACCTTCGATAAAGGCCGTCATATCGTCTTTCATGGTCGTCAGATCGTCTGGATGTGGAGACATGGAGTTTCATCATTGTAAGGCTTGGAGCAGTCAGCCGTCACTGCGTGGCGAAGAACAGTTGTTGGTCGTCGGTCGCTGGTCGTTAACAAGGCCCTTTAAATGTGGGGTAGGTCTTGCGATGGGGCCGGGACGACTGCCGAACGACTAACGACCATCGACCAAGGACTAGCGACCAACGACCAACGACCGGCTCGCTTGTGGTAGACTTTCTGTTCACGAAAAAGCGTCCCGATCATGCTGTTTTCCAAAGAATATGTGGGCTATCTGGCCCGCGAAGTTTCCAAAAAACTGGTGGCCAGCGGTCTCATCGAGACCAAGGCGATGCCTGCTCTCAACGAGAAGGTCCACGCCGCCCTGCTCGATGAACTGGCGCTCGAAGACCGCATCAACGACGAGGTGCGCGTCATCCTCGAGGCGTATTCCGAAGAAATGCAGAAGAGCGGCGCCAATTATCAGGAAATGTTCCGTAAAGTAAAGACCGAGCTGACGAAAAAATACAAAGCTGTTCTCTGAGGAATTTTTCGCCGTGCGCTTGAGCCGAGACAAGGTCAATCAACTCGCCCACACCGTCACCGACGCCGTGGCGGAACTCGATGAAGTCGAGTTCATAGAGGACCGCAACACTATTCGCCTCGAAGTCCGCAAAATTCTCGAAGCGCTCCTCATGCAGGAAGCCCGCATCGATCAAGCCGCCCGCCAGAAAATCGAAAGCCAGCGCCGGACCATCATCGAAGGCTCCGAGGAGTGGTCCATCCTCTACCGCAAGTACTACAACGAGGAAGTCAAAAAGCTGGGCGTCTAACGAAGTACCCAGTTGCCAGTACCCAGTACCCAGCCTCAGAATAAGCAGGCCAAAGAATTCCGCCGTATTACCTTGCTTCCTGGTGCGTTCGCTCACTGGGTACGGGGTACTGGCTACTGCTTTTCATGGATCGCATCGTCTTCGAATCCGTCGGTAAGATTTTTCGCCACCGCCCGGCTCTGTTTAATTGGCTGGGACGGGAGCAGCGCGGCGAAACGGTCGCGCTGCAAGATGTTTCCTTCTCCGCAGCCAGCGCCGAGGTGTTGGTGCTGCTCGGTCCAAACGGCAGCGGCAAAACAACGGCCCTCAAGCTGATCTCGACCATGCTGCTGCCCGATGCCGGATCGGTGCGCGTGGGCGGCTTCGACCCGCGGCGCGACGCCGGCGAAGTGCGACGGCAAGTCGGAATCGCGGTCGCTGCCGAGCGTTCGTTCTTCCCTCGTCTCTCGGCCCGCGAGAACCTGGAATTCTTCGCCGCCCTCGACGAAGTTCCGCGGGCCGAGCGCACGCAGAGAATCGAAGAGGTTCTCCGCGATACCGGTCTTGAAGAAAAAGCCGACACGCTGGTCATGAAGTTTTCCAGCGGTATGTACCAGCGATTGGGCATCGCGCGCGCGCTGGTCAAGCGCCCCAGCGTGCTTTTGCTCGACGAACCGACACGCAGCCTGGACGCCGCCACGACCGCGCATTTCTGGACGACGATCCGCGCCTTGGCGCTGCAGCAGACCACCATTCTGCTGGCCACCCATAACTTCGCGGAAGCAGCCGCCGTCGCGGATCGGCTCCTCCTGCTGCATCGTGGCGAATTGCTCGCCAATCGACCAGTGGGAGCGGGCGAAAACGCTGACGCGCTGCGGACTTTCTATTTCCGCATGACTGGCGAAATCGACGAGAAGATTTGTAATTTGTGATTTGTAATTTGCAATTGTATTTTTGGAAATGAATCGCTGCCGTTTCTAGACCTAAAATTGCAAATTTGAAATTACCAATTACAAATTGCGTATGACTTCGACTCTCGACAAGCTCCGGGCCATCCTCTGGCGAGATCTGCTGACGGCGATTCGCCACCGCAGCGGTTTCGTCGTTACCCTGGTCGGAGTCTTCACCGAACTGGCGGCTTTTTATTTTCTCTCCCGCGCCATCGGCCCCGGTTTTCGCCCCGGCGGCATCGAATATTTCCCTTTCCTGATGGTGGGTACCGGCATCTACACGTTCTTTGTCATGAGCGCGCAAGCCTTCCTCAGCTCAGTGCAGGAGGCGCAACAGACCGGAACGCTGGAAGTGCTTATGACCACGTCCACTGCCCCGGCCGAGCTCGTCATCCTCAGTTCTATTTCCGCCTTTGCTGGAAATCTGGTGAATCTGCTGGTCTACCTTCTCGCGGGAGTGGCGGTTTTCCGGGCGTCAATCCACGCCAACTTCTTCTCGTGCGTGGCCGTATTGGTTCTCTCTCTGGCCATCGCCCTGGCCTTGGGGATCGTCGCGGCCACTCTTCAGGTTGCGTTCCAGAAAGGCTCGGCCTTGTTGTGGTTGCTCGGCTCCGGGCTCTGGTTTCTGAGCGGAACCATGTTCCCGATCCAGACCTTGCCGCGCCCGCTGGAACTGATCGCGCGTGCTATCCCGCTTACATATGCCGTCGATGGAATGCGCAAGGCGTTGCTGGAGGGTCAGTCGATGATGACCATGGCTCCGACTCTCGCCGTCCTGGGCTGCTTTGCCGCGATTCTGCTGCCGCTTGCCCTAGCTGGCCTTTCGCTGAGTCTGCGGCGCGCACGACAGAATGGAACTCTCTCGTTTTACTGAAATGTTGCTGCAACCGGTGCGTTGTGAGCGTTGTTATCACCGAACCTACGCCTGGCGAACAATTCCTGCGCTCGAACAGGCGCCGATGGTGCGCAAGCCGGCGCAGAGCCAGTCGCAGAGCAGCCCGGAGTCCGGCCATCGCGTTGCATAGCGTGTCCCCCGCGACTATACTGACGGAAGTGGAGGCTGGCGATGCGCCTTTCGCTGGCCGGGTACGGAGGCCGTCTTCAGCAGTACTGGGTTTCGAATGCGGGCTGCCCAGGGCCAAGCGGCGGACCATGGACTGCCAAAGCATGAGTTGGCTAAGCATGGGCTCGTCGGCTTTGCCGAGCGCGCGGCTGCGACTTTATTCTTCACCTTTTTTCCCGCCGACTGCCGTATCTGTGGTTCCCCACTTGTAAGAGTTTCCCGGCTCCCCGTTTGCGAATCTTGCCTCACCGCGCTGCGTCCGCTCCAGGGGGCGTACTGCGCCGTTTGCGGAGAAGACCTGCATCTTCCCGCCTACCTTCAACAAGAACCAGATCAAAATCGCGGCGAGGCGAATTTCCGCGAATCGCGGTGCCTGCTCTGTCAGCGCGTCGATCCTCCCTTCGAACGCGCCGTCGCTTATGGAAGCTACGATCGCGGACTGCGCGACATGATTCACTTGCTCAAGTTTCAGCAGGTGCGTCCCGCGGCCGCCATCCTAGGGCGCATGCTGGCGGAGACCATTGTCAGCCTCGAGCCCGCGATGCCCGTCGGCATGATCGCGGTGGTTCCCGTGCCGCTGCATCGGCGCAAGCAGGCCCAGCGCGGATTCAACCAAGCGGAAATGATCGCACGCGCCGCTCTGAAGGCGCTCGCGCGTCCGAAAAGATTTGAGCTGTGCCCGGCAGTTCTGCGGCGTTGCCGGGAAACCGGAAGCCAGATCGGCCTGACCAATCATCAGCGGCGCGAGAACCTGCGCGGCACTTTTAAGGTGAGCGATCCAACGCGAATCCTGAAACGCGACATCTTACTGATCGATGACGTCTTGACCACGGGAACGACCGCGTCCGAGTGCGCACGGGTTCTTCTGCGCGCCGGAGCGGCAAGAGTATGGGTAGCAACCGTGGCGCGGACGTTGAAGATTTCAAGTGTCGCTGCCATGCCTGACGTCCTGCCCGAAAATTGGGAAGATGACGGTAGTGGGGAAGGGAGCGAAGCCCGCCTGGGCGTGACGGCGAGCGGCTAAAGTGATGTCGTTGCGACTACACAATTTCGCTGGCAGCATGCGTTCGCACCTTCCCGCGTCCATGCTCGCCTCCGGCATGCACTCCGAAGGCGACGGCCATGCCCTGCATCAGCCCGTCCTCGTGCTCAACGCTTCTTATGAGCCGATCAACGTCTGCGCTGCCCGCCGCGCCATCGTGCTCGTGCTAAAAGGCGTCGCTATGACCGAAGAAGAAAACGGACATTTCCTGCACGCCGCCCGCCTCGCACTGCGCGTACCCTCAGTCATCCGTTTGCTGGAGTATCGCCGCATCCCGCACCAGTCGCGCGCTCTCTCGCGGAAAAACATTCTGCTGCGCGACCGCAACACCTGCCAGTATTGCAGCGTCACGCTTCCCTCCGGCGAACTCACGCTCGACCACGTGATCCCCCGCTCCCGCGGAGGCCTCTCCACCTGGGAGAACCTCGTCGCCTGCTGTCACCTCTGCAATCGCCGCAAAGGCAATCAACTTCCCCACGAAGCCAACATGAAGCCCGCCCGCGAGCCCCGATCCTTCAATCTCCACACCAGCCGCCACATTATGCGCCTGATGGGGCGCTCGGACGATAAGTGGAGAAAGTATTTGTTCTACTAAAGCAGGTTTCAAGGTTTCAAGGAACAGAGCATCCGGGTTTGGAAAGCGACCATGGCGCGCTCTTATCGCGAGTTACTGGTTTGGCAGAAGGCTAAAACACTTGCGGTTCATACTTATTCGGCAACAGCGAACTTTCCCAGGGCCGAAACATACGGTCTGACCTCTCAGATCCGAAGAGCCTCAGTTTCAGTGGCATCCAACATCGCGGAGGGGCAAGGCAGGCTAACTTCCGGCGAATTCAGACATTTCTTAGGCCAGGCACGCGGTTCCTTGCTGGAAGCGGAAACACAACTGGCGATCGCGCTGGATCTAGGTTTCATCGATCGACCCGCGTATGAAGCGCTGGAGCGGGAGTCATACCAAGTGCTAGGTTTGTTAGATCGGCTGCTCAACTCGTTGAGCAAGAAGACTGCTTGACCCGAAGGCTCTGCACTTTGAAACCTTGAAACTCTGAAACCTTGAAACCTGGTTCCTACTGCGGCTTGGGTGGCTCCGGCGCCGCCTGCTCTCCCGGCTTCGGCTCCGCCTTCTGCACTTCCTTGCCTTCGTAGAGGATCTTGGATTTCGATCCGAAACGCCGGTAGTTTGTGTACTTGACGATCTCGCGGATCTTGATATCTCCCATGGAAAACTTCAGCGTGTCCTCGGCTCGCGTATAGGTCGGGAACCAATACTGACCGTCAATTTGCTCGCGCCAGGTGGTGAACTTCGGAAACAGATTCTCCTGGCCTTTTTTCTTCCGGATGTCGGGCACGGTCTTGCCGTAGGTTTCCACCACCTGAAAATCGTGATTGTCCACCCAGATCCGCCCCTGGAAATAACGCTTCTTGCCGACGATTTGTTTGGGAGCAATGTCGAAAACATAGGTGTCCAACTCATCCTGTTTCTGTTGGCCGACGTACAGCACGTCGTACTCGCCGACTTCATCCGAGGTCAGCACGAACGGCAGGCGGTTTTCGATGTCGTCAAGATCTTCCTCGGTCATGAGGATGCGCTGGAGCGTGTTTTGCGGAGCGAAGACTACGTTCTTGACCTTGTGTCCCTTATCGTCGAAGGTCACATCGAACACCTGCTGGTACGAGCCGTCCGGCGTGTCGCCGTCCAGTGTCATCACCTTGACGTCCTGCCGGAAGGTGTATTGGTCGCGCGCCTCCTTGAACTCTTTCTCCTTGGCCGCGAAGCGCTTGATGATCTCTTCGACCGTGGTCCCCTTGGGCAGGCTCTTGTCCAGCGCGCCTTCCTGCGCGCGAGCCACCGGATGCATCGCAACGATGGTCAGCAGTGCGCCGAGCAATGAAAACAAAACAGGCAGGCAGACAATCGGCCGCGCAGATCGGGGCAGGAATTTCATAGATCCTATTCTAACGAAAAGGGAGGGAGTAAGAGCTAGCAGCAGCTTCCACCCCCAGAGCCGCCGTGCACACGGCTCTTTAAAACGGGGTGGAAGACTGCGGTTCTGCCTGTCTAATTCGATGCAAGAGTCGGCGCGAGGTTTGCGGGATTTACTTTTCTTTACACACGCCTTGCAAAAGACGGACGCCTCAATTGCCTCAGCGTCGCGAATTCTTCATCGCCAAGCCCATCCCCCACTCCACCACTCCCGGAAACAGCTGATACAGCTTGATCACAGGAATCATGGTCCACGGCACGACCACCTCGCGCTTCCTGGCGCGATACCCGCGAAAGGCCGCCCGCGCCACCCGTTCGGCGGTAATCCCGCGCACAGACCTCGGACGGACGTTGCCTTTGCGGTTGGCCACCAGGTGTGCGCCAAATTCCGTGGCCACGTAGCCTGGGCAGACCGTAAGAACGTTGATGTTATCGCGCCTCAACTCAAGCCGGGCGCTTTTGCCCAGAGCATTCACGGCAAACTTGCTGGCCGAGTACAAAGCCATGAACGGCACCGGGAGGTGTCCAGCAACGCTCGAAATGTTAATGATGTCGCCGCCGCCCGCTTTGCGCATGGCTGGCACCACCGCTTGCAGGCAGGCGATCAAGCCGAAAAAATTGGTCTCAAATAATCCGCGCACCGCCGACGATTGCATGTCGGCGACCGAGTCGCGGATTCCCACTCCCGCGTTATTCACCCACACATCCACGCGCTGGAAGCGACCAAGCGTAGCCGCCAGAGCGCGATCGATGTCTTCGCGATTGCAAACATCGCAAGCGAGCGCGAGCGTATGCTCGGAGTGCCCGACCCGCTGCCGCGCAGCCTCAGCCCGTCCGGCATCGCGAGAAAGCAACACCACGCTGGCGCCAGCGTCGGCAAAAACCCTGGCAATGGCCTCCCCAATTCCCATGGAAGCCCCGGTCACGACCACAACTTTTCCGTCCATCTGCATAAGCGACTTTGTATCGCGCGCACGACGGCAAGTCAAACCGCATCAGGCGCTCAGATGAGAGCTTCTTCCCCAATATCGTAGAATTATCCTCACTCGGAGGCTCCGTGAGTTCCTTGCTGCCCATCTTCCCGCTCGAACTCGTGCTGCTGCCCGGAGCCGCTCTGCCCCTGCACATCTTCGAGCCCCGCTACAAAGAAATGATCACGGAATGCCTCGCGCAGAAAAAGCCGTTTGGCGTGGTGCGTGCCTCCGACGAGGGAGTCGCCGACATCGGCTGCACCGCCGAGATCGTCTCCGTCACCAAGAAATACGACGATGGACGCATGGACATCCTGACCCGCGGCGTAGAACGCTTTGAGGTGCTTGAAGTGAACCAGGACCGCTCGTTCTGGCAGGCCGAAATTGCGCTGCTGCAGGACGAAAACGAAGACGAAGACGAACCCGCACACCCGACGGCCGAGACTATAACCCAAGCCGTGCGCTTGCAAGCCGAAATCGCGAAACTCGCCGGCACCGAGCCGGTTGGACTCGATGAGCACGCCGCCACCCTCTCGTTTCTGCTGGCAGGTTCGCTCCCACTCGATCTCGATTTCAAGCAAAGCCTGCTCTCCACTTTGTCGGAAGCCAAACGGCTGCAAGCGGTCGTCGACTATCTGGAAGCCATTCTGCCCGGCCTGCGGCGGGCGGCGAAAGCGCGGTGGAATTAGCCGCGCCGCGAATTACTGCGGATAGGTTGGCCGGATGGTGCCTGCGATATTCCTGCTACTATAGCCGGCCGGAATGTCGAATAAGCTGGCTGGCTGCGGTCCTTCTTTAACGTTCCGCAGTTCGGTGCTATTCCAGTCAGTCTCCCGTTTGACCAGAACTCGCAGGTTGCGATCAATCCAGAGGCGGCAGATTCCCCCATAGCAGGAGAGTTCGTACTTGACCGTGCTACGCCCATTCACCGTTTCGCGTCCGATGTTCCGGCAGGTCTCGCCCTCTGCACTCGGCTTCCGCATCCATTCAATGCAAGCGTTGTCAACGTCCTTCGGCTGGATGGAGGCGTATAGGCCATACAGTTCAGCTGGCATCAGTTTTCCGAGGGAGTCCTGAGCGTAACCCGTTTGTTTTGGCCACAGGATGGTCGAAGTGTGAGCGGCGAAATCCATGATGACCGCATCTCCCGCACCTCCAGCCTGAATGTGGGTGCCCCTC
>PLUW01000075.1 GCA_003162935.1 Acidobacteriaceae bacterium | reverse complement strand
GACCTTTGGGTTATGAGCCCAACGAGCTACCAGACTGCTCCACCCCGCAGTCAAAGAATACCACACTGCGGTGTGGAGAAGCCGAACTCTCGCTCTTGCGCTTCGCGGATTTCAGAACACTACCAAACTCTCCGACACGATGGCCCGGCCCGTGCCAGCGATTCAGCTTCTTGCGCTCACAAGCATCCTCGATTTTTTGGATCGATCGCTTCTCGACCAGTTTGCCCCTCCAGAATCTGCAGCCCCAGTCCGAACCAAGCGATACATTTTTACCCTTTATGAAGCGTATTCCGGAGAAGTCTCTCCAGGGTACTCTGGCGCCACGAGCGGAGTGAAAGCGCTTCTGTGGACGCTCCCGGCTGCGTACAATGGCCTTGTACTACGAGCCTCTTTGCATCGGATCGCATGAGCCTTCAGACTCTAAACGACATTTTGCTGGTGGTCTGCAAGAACCGGCGTGAGCGCGTCATGCTGCAAAAGCGCGCCTCTGGCTGGGTGCCAATCTCCTCCGCGGAGATTTACCGTAACGTTGTGGGCGTCGCGCGAGCCCTAGAATCGTGGGGCATCGACCACGGCGATCGCGTCGCCATCCTCAGCGAAAACCGCCCGGAGTGGACGATTACCGATTTCGCCGCGCTCGCGCTGGGTGCGGTCACGGTCCCGATTTATTCCACGCAGACGGCCGACCAGACTTCCTACATCCTCAACGACTCCGGAGCGCGCGTCATCGCCGTGTCTACGAAGAGCCAACTGGAAAAGATCCTCGCTATCCAGCGCCACACGGCCCTGGAGCGGATCATCGTCATGGACGCGGTCGAAACCGCGCACGCCGTCCCCATGTCGCAACTGATGCTGCCAGGGCCGCCCGGGCTTGATCCGGAGATTGGCGATGCGCCATTCGATGCCCGCTCGCGCGCGATTCTGCCCGACGACCTTGCTACCATCATTTACACCTCAGGCACGACCGGCACTCCGAAGGGGGTGATGTTGACCCACGGCAACATGGCGTCGAACATCGCATCTTCAAT
Organism: Acidobacteriaceae bacterium; assembly: GCA_003162935.1. GTDB lineage: Bacteria > Acidobacteriota > Terriglobia > Terriglobales > Acidobacteriaceae > Acidiflorens. The sequence continues at coordinate 6,814 of PLUW01000075.1, read as the reverse complement.
GGAGGGATTCGGCTTCGGCACCAAAGATGAAGTCAGCGTATCGTTTCTGCCACTTTCCCATGTGACGGCACGGCATGTGGATTTTGCGCTGCTCTACCGCGGGGTGGCGCTGGCGTATTGTCCCGACATTGCGCGACTGCCGCAGGTTCTGACGGAAGTGCGGCCCAACATCTTTATCGCCGTGCCGCGTGTGTACGAGAAGATTCGCCAACAGGTCATCCTCAAGACCTCGGGTTTTCCCAAGAGCGCTATCTATCGCTGGGCGTTGGCAGTCGGGCGCGATCACCGCGCCGAGACTCTGGCCGGGATTAGCCCGGCGGCAATCTCTTGGAAGATGCGAATCGCCGACCGGCTCGTCTTCTCCAAAGTGCGCTCCGGCATGGGCGGCGAGGCGGAAGAGTTCATCTCCGGAGGCGCGCCTCTGGGCCGCGAACTAGCCGAGTGGTATGCCGATATCGGCATACCGATTCACGAGGGATACGGCCTCACGGAGACTTCGCCGGTCATCGCCGTGAACACGCCCCGCTTCCACAAACTCGGCACCGTCGGCAAGCCGCTGCCCAACGTGGAAGTGCGGATTGCCAGCGACGGCGAGGTCCTGGTGCGCGGGCCCTCCATATTCAAGGGCTATTGGAACCGTCCCGACGAAACGCGAGCGGCGTTCGTCGATGGCTGGTTCAAGACCGGCGACATCGGGCAACTCGACGCCGATGGATTTCTTTCCATCACCGATCGCAAGAAGGATCTGATCAAGACTTCCGGCGGGAAGTTCATCGCGCCGCAACCGATCGAGAACTCGCTGAAGCTGAACTCGCTCATCGGCACCGCCGTGGTGCTGGGCGACCGCCGGAAATTTCCTGCCTTGCTGATCGCGCCGCACTTCCCTGTTCTGGAAGATTGGGCGCGGGCCAATCAGGTTCCCTTCGCTACGCGCGAAGAACTCGTCGCCAACCCTAAAGTACAAGCGCTTTATGAAGGCATTGTGGAAGAAATGAACCAGAACCTGGCGCGCTTCGAGCGTTTGAAACGTGTACTGCTGGTGCCCGAAGAGTTCTCGGCCGCCGATGGAACCATGACTCATACCTTCAAGGTCCGTCGACGCGGAATCGAGGAGCGCTACCGGACCCAGATCGAAGACATGTACGCCAAGGCGGAACTAGCCGGAAGCTGAGCCACTAGATCTCCGGGCATCATCCCCGGCCCGACTGCCCTGAGGGCACGACCAACGTCGCTCCACTATCTGGTGGCCCGCTGGAGTCGTACAATGAAACCCATGACGGACTCATTCCTTATCGCTGGCAGGCAATTCCGTTCCCGCTTGATCGTTGGGACGGGCAAATACAAATCGTTTCAGGAAACCGCCCGCGCGCTCGAAGCGAGCGGCGCCGATATGGTGACCGTGGCCGTGCGCCGGGTGAATCTCGACCGCAGCAAGGAATCGCTGCTGGATTATATCGATACTCATAAATACTTCCTGCTGCCGAACACCGCCGGATGTTATACCGCCGACGATACGATCCGCACCGCACGACTCGCGCGCGAGGTCGGGCTCTCCGACTGGATCAAGCTCGAGGTGATTGGCGATCAGGCCACGCTCTATCCCGATGTGCAGGCGACGCTCGAAGCGACAGGCGTCCTGGCAAAAGAAGGATTCACGGTGCTGGCCTACACCTCCGACGACATCGTGTACGCCAAGCGTCTCGTCGATGCCGGAGCCGCAGCCGTGATGCCCCTGGGCGCGCCCATCGGCAGCGGGCTCGGAATTCAGAACACAGCCAACCTGCGCATCCTGCGCGAGATGATCACGGGAGTTCCGCTGATTGTGGACGCGGGTGTGGGCACGGCATCCGACGCAGCGATTGCCATGGAACTCGGTTACGACGCGGTGCTCATGAACACGGGTATCGCGGGCGCGCAAGAGCCGGTGCTGATGGCGGAAGCAATGAAGCACGCAGTGCTCGCAGGACGGCAGGCTTACTTGGCAGGGCGCATGCCGCGGAAGCTCTATGCTACCGCCAGTTCGCCGCTTGAAGGAGTAGTGCGGTGACGCTGCCGCTGCCGCTTGCTGCTAGCGGGTCTGGGCTGAGAAAAAATAAAAGTTCGAACCATTAGAATCATTGGTTTACGGAAAAATTCCTGGCAGATCTTTGAATTGAAAGGACTTATTCGTAAAATATTCCGGAATAAGGACTTAGCTTCTCTTCATTAACCGCGAGATCTTCGGCTTTCGATCTTCTACCACCGTCTCTGCTCGGCCGGGCGGGGACGCCCGGCGATTCCACTGGTCGATTCTTAGATTTCTTACTCTCTACTTCTAGTATATCAAGTTCGAGTGGGTGATTTGGACATCGTTTTCTACTTTATTTCCATCGCGTTCTCAAGGACTTAGCGGGAAAATCACGACAAGAGGGGCTTGACACCACTTTCTAAAGGCTTTGCACTTGCGCTCGGCTCGACGGACTCGCAGCGGCCCATCGCCGGCAAAATAAGGGCGGCCACGAAGGCCGCCCTATGGTGTCGATCAGATTCGCTGTGCCCTAGAGCATCTTGACGTCATCAATGTGAATCTTGTCGCCGTCGATGTGGCCGGTGACGGCAACGTGATGTCCAAGGTGTTCTTTGACGGCATCGGGATTGTCGACCATCAGCACTTTCTGGTCTTTGTCGGTGACAATCACAGGGCTGGCGCCGGCTTTGATGCACTTCTTCGTGCACTCTTCCGCACCGGCGTTGGCTCCCTTAACGCCACACTTCGAGTCGCTGACCCAGCCGTTCACGGTTTTGGCGTCGCTGGCAAACGATACCGAGGCCATCAGTGCAATCAAGGCAGCGGCAAGTGACAACAAAATAACTTTTCGCATGTCATCCTCCTCAGGACTTCCACACATTCCACGTGATTGGAACTTTATCATAGGGGGAGCCGTCTGGCCCGCGACCGGCGCTTAAACCAGCTACTTGCTGTTCCGGGCGCGGCCGGTGGACGGCTTTTGCGGAGGGGCGGGGGAAACCAGGATTACTTCTCCCGGACGAGTGTAGTGCAGCTGCTCGCGCGCTTCCTTCTCGATCGCCGCAGGGTCGGTCTTGAGCGCCTTGATCTGGTCGACGTGCAGACCATTTTCTTTTTGCAGGCGCTCGACGTCATTCTGCAGCGCTTGCATCTCGGTGCGCTTCTGCCGGTATACGACCATGCCATTGGCTCCGAACATGGCGTGCAGCAATACGCCCACGATCAGAACAACCGCGGCTGCAGTCCCGAGACGACGCCACTCCAATGCCAGCCACGACCACGCCGGCCGCGTACGCTCGACCCACCGCGCCGCCGCAGCCTCAGCCCTCGGAGCTTGATCCTTAGCCTGCCCCACAGCCTGGCTCATCGCTTGATCGAAGGCCGCGCGCAGACCTTCCTCTCCCCGTGGAAGGAGGCGCATTCTCGACGCTGGCCCTAGCCGCAGTTTGGCGATTCGCGCTTTGGCTAACTGAAGATCCATGCTTTTGCGGCCGCGCTCAACTTGGCGAGGCCTTCCCTGCTGCGCGCCTCGCTGTAGGCGCGCACCACCGGTTCCGTGCCCGAGAGCCGGTAGCATACCCACGATCCGTCGGCGAGGACGAGCTTCAGTCCGTCGATCCTCACCACGTGGGCAACTTTGATGCCATGGAACTCGCCCGGATCGCTGCGTAACTTCTCAGTAAACTTCGCTTTTACATCCGCCGTCAAGCGAAAGTTCTCCCTTAAAGGATAATAGGAACCAACTTTGCCAAATACTTGTTCCAATAGGGCTCCCAGCGACGCCCCCCGGCGGGCCACCATCTCGCAGCAGAGCAGCCCGGCAAGCACACCATCTTTCTCCGGCACGTGTTGGCGGATGGAGAGGCCTGCGCTTTCCTCGCCGCCGATGAGAATCTTGTCCTGCTTGATCAGTTCGCCAATGTACTTGAATCCCACCGGGGTCTCGTAAAGTTCGATCTTGTGCCTCTCGGCGAGAGCGTTGATCAGGTTGGTGGTGGCGACGGATTTGCCAACTCCGTTCTTCCAGCCGCGGGTTTCGACCAGGTAGTCGAAGAGCAGCGCGATGATGTAGTTGGGCTGGAGGAACGTGCCATCCTGGTCGACGATGCCAAAGCGATCGGCATCGCCATCGGTCGCGATGCCAATGGCCGCGCCGATTTCGCGCATCTTGTGGTGCAAGTCCTGGAGCAGGTGATCGTCGGGCTCGGGAGCGTGGCCTCCGAAAAGCACATCGCGGGTGTCGTGGATCGTGGCCACCGTCACGCCCGCATCGCGCAGAAGCGTGTCGGAATAGCCGCGGGCGGAGCCCCACATGGGATCGAAGGCAATCTTGATCCCAGCTTTCTTGATCGCGTCCAGATCGACGATCTCGCGCAAACGCGACAGGTACATTTGCTTCGGATCGATGGCCTGCGCCTGGGCTTTTGCCGCGGGCGGCGTTTGCGGATTCGCATCGAACGCCGCAATCGCGGCCTCGATGGTCTTGGTCGCTTCCGGCAGAGCGGGCGCTCCGTCGGGCGTGGAGAACTTGATGCCGCTGTATTCCGGGGGATTGTGCGAAGCGGTGAAGTTGATGGCGCCATCGGCCTTCGACTGAATGACCGCGTAGGAAATCGTTGGTGTAGGCGCAGGCTCCGCAATGACCAGCGGCGTAATCCCATAGCTCGAGAGGATTTCAGCGGCCACGGCACAAAACGACTCCCCCAGAAAGCGCGGATCGCGCCCCACAATGACTTTCGCTCCGCTTGCTTTCTGCGACGCCACGTAGCGGGAGATCCCGTGCACGGCGCGGTGCACGTTGGCGAAGGTGAATTCTTCCGCCATCACGGCCCGCCATCCCGACGTGCCAAACTTGATTTGCGTTTGCGTTTGCGTTGTCATGGGACTGCCTCGTATGCTTCCAGTGAAAATTAGAACTCTCGATTCTATTACGACTGCCCTGCTGGCACAGGTGTTCGATGGCCGAAAACATGACCGACAAAAGGCTCGTTCTCACAACTTGCGCTTCGCTCGAAGAGGCTCGGAGCATCGCTCATACGCTCGTGGAGCGGCAACTGGCCGCCTGCGTCAACATCGTTCCCCAGATTGAATCGGTCTATCGCTGGCAAGGCGAGGTCGAGACGGCAGCCGAATGGCTGCTCGTGATCAAGACGACGCAAGACGCTTTTGAACGACTGCGCGAGGCTTTGAGCAAGTTGCACTCCTATGAACTTCCGGAGTGCATCGAGATTGCGATTGAAGATGGCACCGCGGCGTACCTGGACTGGATTGGAGAGTCAGTGCGGTGAGACCGTTGTCAGTCATCAGTTCTCAGTTTTTGATTAAATCAGTTGTTTGCTGATAACTGACGACTCACAACTAGATTGCCGCCAACGCCTGATCGAGATCGGCGAGGATATCGTCCACGTCTTCAATCCCAACCGAGATGCGGACCATGCCGTCGGTGATGCCGATTTTGCGGCGGCCTTCTTCGCCGATGCCGGCATGCGTCATCGTGGCGGGATGCGAGATCAGAGTCTCGACTCCGCCCAGCGACTCGGCCAGGCAGCAGACGCGCACCTTGCGCAGCATCTTGTTGGCGTTCGCGAGCGATCCGGTTTCGAAAGCGATCATCGATCCGAAGCCCGACATCTGCCGTTTGGCCAGTTCGTGTTGCGGATGATCGGGCAATCCGGGGTAGAAGACCTTCTGCACTTTTTTGTGTTTTGAAAGATAGTCGGCGACTTTGCGGCCGCTGCGGTCGTGCTGCTCCATGCGAACCGCCAGCGTCTTGACGCCGCGCAGAATCAGCCAGCACTCGAAGGGCGAGAGAATCGCTCCCGCGCATTTCTGAAGGAAGGCAAGTTTTTCCGCCTGTTCAGGCTTTGTGCAAACGACAACTCCGCCGAGGCCATCGCTATGCCCGTTGAGAAATTTCGTGGTCGAGTGGACCACCATGTCGGCGCCGAACTCGATCGGACGCTGAAAGTATGGCGACATGAAGGTGTTGTCGACCACCACCTCAACGCCGTGCCGGTGGCTGAGTTCGGTGAGGGCGCGGAGATCGCACAGTTCCATCAGCGGGTTGGTCGGAGTTTCCAGAAAGACGAGCCGCGTGTTTTTCTGAAACGCGCTTTCAACTTTTTTGAGATCCGAAGTATCGACGTAGGTAAATGTCAGGCCGAAGTTGACCAGGACCTGATTGAACAAGCGTGGGGTGCCACCATAGAGATTGTGTCCGGCGACTATGTGGTCGCCCGCTTTGAGCATGGACGCGACGGCGTTGATCGCCGCCATGCCACTGCCGAAGACGCGCGATGCCGTTCCGCCTTCGAGCGCCGCCAGGTTTGTCTCCAGGCGGTCGCGCGTCGGGTTCGTCACCCGCGCATATTCGTAGCCTTTATTCTTGCCGATCTCCTCTTGAGCGTAGGTGGAAGTCGGATAAATCGGCGCGCTGACGGCGCCGGTGAGCGGGTCGGGCTCTTGACCGGTGTGGATGGCGCGGGTGGCAAAACCTTGCTTGTTCGAGTCGGGCGGTTTGGCGGTCACAAAGAATGAGTCCTCGAAATGGAGAGTTGAAGAAGGAGAATTTTTCCAAAATAGGAAGGTATTACTACTTGGTCATCCCTACCCCCCTCCCCCGGTCTAATAAACTCAAAGACTGAGAGGCTGTCGGACTCCAGGTCTTTGAGGAATAAGGACTTACTGGTAAAGTATTTATAAATCAAAGACTTGGAGCCACTATCTCCCCATTTGGTACGTTCCACCAGCCGGTGCGAGGAACGGTTGCGACAAGGCCACTCACTGATCGCTTAAAACTCTATTTTA
>PLUW01000096.1:6638-52269 GCA_003162935.1 Acidobacteriaceae bacterium | reverse complement strand
ATTTTAAAGGGCTTATTCGTAAAATATTCTGGAATAAGGACTTAACTGCAGCTCTCAGCTAGCCTGTTGTCAATTCTTTTAGAGATGCTGCCACTTCGTTATCACACGGCGGCAATTTTTTGGATTTTTTGCCTCTAGTTCTATTATATCAACTTCGAGTGGGCAGTTTGGACATTGTTCCAGACTTTTTATTCGTCGTCTTTTCAATGACTTACCTTGGATATCGGAGAAATGGGGGCTTGACACCGGGAAGGCACGAGGATCTGGCAGGTTGTGACCGGAGTCGGCCAAGGCGCGATGATGTGACTTGGGTTTCTGGATCACGGGACAGTTGCAAATCATTCACAAGACGAGAGTGCAAAACCGGTGTAAGATGTGCGACTTGGGGTGAATCTTTGGCGCGATACGCGGAGTTCTCGTCGACGGAATTGATCAGGGCGTGCGCCAACTCGGACGACGAGACGGCGTGGGCGGAATTCATCGGCCGGTTCCATGGAGTGATTGCTGCGACGGTGCTCAGAACCGCCCAGCAATGGGGAGATGCGCCGCAGACGCAACCGGAAGATCTGATCCAGGAAATCTACCTGAAACTCTGCGAGGACAACAACCGTTTGCTGGCATCATTTCGGCCGCGGCACGAGGATTCCATTTACGGATTCTTGAAGGTGGTCGCGGCCAATGTCGTTCGCGATCATTTCAAGTCAGCACTGGCCGCGAAGCGGGGCGCGAGTCAAACGGAAGCGACTCTGGAACCGATCCAACTCGACCAGAGAACGGCCTCCACCCAGGCCTTTGATATTGCCAACCAGCGGATGCAGTTGGATCACATCGAAACCGTCTTGAGGCAGGTTACGCTAGGCAAGGATCAAGATAGAAAGCGGATAATTTTTTGGCTGCGCCACCGGCAGGGACTTACTGCCCGCGAGATCGCGTCCATCCCTTCGATCGGGTTGACCACGGAAGGGGTGGAAAGCATGCTTATGAGGCTCTCGCAGGTGATTCGCAATCATATTATAAGTTCAACTCCTCATCGGGAAGTGAAGGTTCGGAGGCGGAAAAATCGTTTTACTAGATAAGGGATGTAAGTTTGAAAGAAGATCCCAATTCGCATCTCCGACCCGGGGAACTGGCAAGACTGTTAGAAGAATGTCGCGGTCGTGCGGAGGAACGCGCGGAAGTGGCGTTTGCCGCAGCCGAGCAGCACCCTCATCTCGCCGTCTGTCCAGCCTGCCGCGAGCAATTCGAGCGGTTAGCAGTGATGGACCGGGAACTGAGCAACCAGTGGGCGGCGGCATCGGCGCCGCCTGGCAGCGATTGTCCTGGGGCGACGGTCTGGCGTGAGATTGCGGTTGGACTGACCGCGCCCGACGAGACCCGGCAGTGCCTCGAACACGCCAGCCGCTGCGATGACTGTGGCCGGTTGCTGCGAGAAGCGGTTAGCGAACTTGGCGATCTGAACCGCGAGTCGACCGCGGAAGAAAGAAAAGAGATCGCATCCCTTAAAAGCGCAGGCACGGAGTGGCAGGAAAGACTGGCCAGGCGCATCGCGGGGACAGCGCATGCGGCGGCGAATCGGGAGTCTGGGCCGTGGTGGCGGAAGTGGCTGAGCGTCCCGCGGATGGCGATGGTTGGGGCGCCACTTTTTGCCGTGGTTTGCGCGGGATCGTGGTTCGCCGTTCATCAGGCGCAGGTGCGCCGACATCAACCCGCGGCCGCCGAGAAACTGCTGGCGCAGGCCTATACCCAGAAACGGACGTTGGAACTGAGGATGGCGGGGGCGGTCGCCGATTATGCCCCGATTCGCGTATCGCGCGGAGCGGGGGGGTCGTTTACGGATAGTCCGAAAGAACTGCTCAACGCGGAAGCGCTGATTGCCAGCCAACTGGAGTCCCAGTCCGCCAGCCCTTCGTGGTTGCAGGCGCAGGCGGAAGCGGACATGCTGGAAGGCAGGTACGATGCGGCGGTTCGCACATTGCTGCATGCCACGGAGTTGGAGCCGCAATCGCCGGCCATCCTGACCGATCTGGCCACCGCTTACTTCCAGCGGGCGCTGTCGCAAGACAAGCAGGACGATGTGGGCGCCGCATACGAGCGCCTGAGCGAAGCTTTAGGGTTGCAACCCGAGAATCCGGTGGCGCTTTTCAATCGCGCCATTGTGGCGGAGCATTTGTTTCTGTATCAGCAGGCGCTGGACGACTGGGACCACTACCTGCGGGTCGACCCCTCGTCGCAATGGACTCCGGAAGCGCGCGACCATGCCAATGCGCTGCGGCAAAAGTTGGATGAGCACAAGAGCGAGGCGATGCCGCTGCTGACGCCGGCGGAATTGGTTGCCCTGGCGAGCGGAGCAAGCCCCCCTTCGGAAGTCGACCAGCGAGTCGAAGACTACTTGGGCAGAGCGGTCCGATTATGGTTGCCGGAGGCTTTTCCCGAAGCCGGGATGGCGACAGAAACAAAGCCCGATGCGAGCGCCGCGCAGGCGCTTTTTTTTTTGGCGGACCTGACGCGCCAGCGGCACGGCGATAGCTGGCTGTCGAATGTTCTCTACGATTCCTCCGCCCCACATTTTCCGCAAGCGGTAGCCGCGCTCGCGCGCTCTGCACAAGCCTATGACAAGGGCGACTATGAAGTTTCCCGCGAACAGGCGGGACGGGCGCATCGGTTATTTCTCGCGTCCGGCAACGTGGCGGGCGCTCTGCGGGCGCAGTATGCACAGACATCCGCGGAACAGATGGAGCGGCGCAGCGGAGAATGCCTGCATGAAGCGTCCCTGGGACTGAAAGAGTCGCGAAAATATTCCTACTCCTGGTTGCAGATTCAGTTTGGGCTGGAAGATGGCGTCTGTTCCACGCTGCTGGGGGATATTGGCGCGGACCAAGAGGCGGCACAAGATGCGATGAACCTGGCCGAGGCGAGCGGGTACGGAACGGTCTATCTGCGGGCATTGCAATTTGTCGCTGGGGACAGATTTGCGGCCGGCGATGCGACGGGCGGCTGGAAACTCATCCATAGAGGGCTGGAACGCTATGGGGGGGGGCAATTTCCTGCCCTGCAAGGGTACAACTTACTGACCGAAGTGCTGAACACTACCGAGGGTGCAGGTCATCCCAATTTACGGTTGGCGATGTGGCGGGAAGCGGTGGCGCTGATCGATACGGACCCAGATCTGGCACAGCGCGCCATGGCCCATCGGGGCATGGCCGACGCTGCCAATGCGGCGCATCAGTCCGCGGAGGCCGAGAAGGAGTACGCGGAAGCCGTCCGGCTGATTGCCCTCGCTCCGCAGACCGAAGCGACCCGGTCGGACCGTGTCGAAGACGAGATCCTGACGGCGCAGATGGAGGCGCATCAAAATGCGGTCGATGCAGCGCTGGCGCGTTTGACTCGGGTACAGGATCAGGTCCAGCAACTGTCCCTTTCCAATCGCTATCTCGCCGAGGTTTTTTATTCCGCGCTGGGCGAGGTGCAGCTTCGCAGTCACCATGCAACGGAGGCGGAGCAGGCGTTCCGGGTGGCGCTGCCCCTGGCTGAGAGGAACCTGGCGTCCCTGATCTCCGAGGGCGACCGCATGAGTTGGAGCAAGGACGCGGCTCCGATCTACCTGGGGCTGGCGGAAGCCGAACTGGCGCAGGGGCGGGAACAGGAAGCGCTTGAAGTGTTCGAGTGGTATCTGGGAGCGGCGCAGCGCGCCGGCGTTCCCAGGCGGGGTGGGTCGAGTATACCCGGGGCGGCGCAAACGCTGGCCGCGCGACTTCCGCTGCTTTCCGACCAGACTGTGCTCGCCTACGGAGCGCTGCCCGACGGGCTCGCCATCTGGGTTTATGACAACCGGGGGGTGAGCGCAAAGTGGATTCCGGGTTCGCATCAGGAACTGCAGGACTTGTCCGCCGAGTTTTATGCGGAATGTTCCAATCCCAGTTCCGAGATGAGCGCGCTCCGGCGGGACAGCCAGGCTCTGTATTCGCGGCTCATCGGCCCGGTGGAGCAGCGACTGGACCCGAAGCGAATGCTGGCGATCGAGACGGAAGGATTCCTGGCCAGACTGCCATTCGAAGCGCTGATGGACGCAAATGGCCGATATCTGATCACACGGACGGCGATCGTTCACACTCCCGGTCCCTACGCGGAAGAGCGGATGCATTCGGACCGCGCGATTTCGGCCGACGTGCCCGCTTTGCTGGTGGGCAGCGCGGCTTCTTCGGCGGATGCAGGTCTGTTTGTCATTCCGAATGTTGCCGCCGGAGTGGAGGAAACGGCCCGCCGTTTTCATTCGGCGCGGGTTCTGAACAGCCCGGAAGCGACGTTCAGCGCGGTTGCGAGCGCGCTGCCGGCGGCGGCGGTTTTTCATTTTGCGGGACACGCTGCCACGAACTCCAACCACAGCGGCTTGATGCTCGACGGCAACGACGAGTCCAATGGCGGTACGGTTCTTCTGGACGCGAGCGGCGTGCGCCGATTGGATTTGCGAAAACTGGAATTGGCCGTGCTTGCGGCGTGCAGCACCGACTCGGGAGACGGAGGGTCGCGCGGACTCGACAGCGTTGCCGACGCTTTCCAGAGTGCCGGCGTGCCACACGTTGTCGCCAGCCGCTGGGCTGTCGATTCGGTTCAAACCAGCGCATTCACGGACGATTTCTATCACTCCTTGCTTTTGGGCCAGCCCGTCGCGGCGGCAACCCGCGAGGCCTCACAGAGGATGTTGTCGACCCCGGGTACGGCGCACCCGTTCTATTGGGCTGCACTTGCAGCCTACGGGCGTCCCTAAAACTTCCAACCTAAGGAGAACCGATGAAGCACTCACGCCACTGCGTCCGCTTGCTGGCTGCGCTTGCCAGTGTTGTTGTCGCCACATTTAGCCTCGTCGCTTGTCAACAGTCGCAAACGCCAACCCCCGCTCCGGCAACGGCGGAATCGAAAGCGGTCGGCACCGAGAAGGTATTCGTTGAATTTCGGGGCCCCTGGGCTTTTGCGCCCGATCCAAAGGACGCCAACAGCGTGCTGGCGATCGCGCCGAAAGTGAAAGGCCATCTCGATCTCTATGTGCAGGCTTCCAACCAATCGATGTTGACGACGGGGGTCTATGATCTAACGCTTCCAGGGCACACCGGACTCGCTGCCGCAACCGCCAACCCCGACATTGCCCAGGCCACGATCGACACTGCGAGCCTGCAACACGCGATCGACAGCAAGTCCGCGAGGTACGTGATCCGCCTACCCAAGCCTGAGGAGTACATGATTGCCGGCCGATCCAAGAGCCGGGTTGGCACCCCGTATCCGCCCCTTGCTTCCTCGGAGAAGGACTACGCGATCGCGGTTGCGCTGCGCTACAACGTTGCCAGCCTGAACGGATTTTTGTTGGGAGGCACACCAGACAACGGCTCGTTCAACCCTTTGTTGCTCCAAGTGGAGCAGCCCAACATTCGCTTTGCCATCGAACCGGCGGGAGCCGACAATCCCATGGACAAATGCGATACCCACTCGCGTGAGTCCTTCCACGAGCTCACGACGTTACTCAATTTGAAGTTGTTCGTGGATTTCCCCGACTACAACGACGCCTGTCACAAGAGCGACCTGCAGAATGTTCATCCCGCAAAGGCGGAGGTGGACTCGATGCGTCCCGTCGAGCAGGCGTCGGTGAGTCTGGCTGGTTTTGATCTTGCGGCTGCCTTTTCGGAATTTCTGGCCGCGCCCGCCGCCAGTATGAGGCGCTACGAGGCCATGCTTCTATTTCACGCGCCGGGCAGCGATTGCAAGGCGCCCGATCTGATTCTCACGGTCACGCCGTAGAGACGGCTATGTTGGAATGGGGCGGAAAGCACAGAATGCTTTCCGCCCCGCTTTGGCGAATCTCTCAGTCGTGCACAGAGGCATCACGGCATGCCCGAGGTAGATCGCGAGAAGTCGTTGGTCGCGAGTCGTCAGTCGTTCGCGACGAGTTTCGGCCCCGGCGCTTGCTAACGACCGGCGATCATCGACGAACGACCGAAAACGTCTACAATAGCGGCGTGAACTCCCCCGTTCCGCCGAAGCCGGACTCCGACGACAAGCATCGACATCACCATGCCGCCTATGCCGCCGAAGCCACAGGGTTGCTTCTGATGGCGGCTCTGCTGCTCATACTTATCATCATCGGCTATTGGCAGTACATTCCGTGGAGCGCGCGCTGAACGTGGCGGATTTGCGGGAATCGCCCAAGTTGGATTTGCCGAAGATGGAGCGCGAGCCGCTGGTCGTAGTCGTCCTTGGCCCTACGGCGAGCGGAAAGACAGCATTGGCGCTGGCAATCGCGCGGCGCTTTCATGGAGAAGTCGTCAACTGCGACTCGGTGGCGATGTACCGCGAATTTGAAATCGGCACGGCCAAGCCCACGGCGGCGGAGCGAGCGGAGGTTCCGCATCATCTGCTGGATTGCGTGGATCCGCTTGCGGACGTGACGGCGGGAGAATACGCCCGCCAGGCGCGACAGGTTCTGCGCGAGATCGTGCAACGAAGCCACTTGCCCATCATCAGCGGAGGCACCGGGCTTTATCTCCGCGCTCTGCTGGAGGGACTCTTTGCCGGGCCGCAGCGCTCGGGGACTCTGCGCAACGAGGAACTGCGCGACCGATTGCGGGCCCGTGTGGAGAAGCGCGGGGCGGAGCATTTGCACCGCATCCTGCGGCGACTGGACGCGGCGGCAGCGAAACGCATTCACGCCAATGACATTCCCAAGGTGATTCGGGCGATCGAGGTGTGCCTGAGCTCGCGCCAGGCTTCTTCGCAAATCTCCCCCCGAACTTCTCCCCAGACTATAACCGAACTTTGGCAACAGGGGCGCGAGCGGCTGCGCGGCTTTCGCGTTCTGCGGCTGGGAATCAATCCGGGGCGCGAAGTTCTGTATGAACGCATCAACCGGCGCGCCGCAAAGATGCTTGACGACGGACTGATTGCGGAGACGGAGAGGCTCTTGGCAAAGTACGGGCCGGAAGCGCGTCCGCTCGGGGCGCTGGGATACAAGCAAGCGCTCCAGTATTTGCGCGGCGAAGCGGATCGGGAGACGGCGCTGGCGGCAGCACAGCAGGCACACCGGAATTATGCCAAGCGGCAGATGACCTGGTTCCGGCGGGAGCCGGAGGTGCACTGGCTGGCGGGATTCGGCGATGAAGTGGCGATCCAAACGCAAGCGCTTGCCGCTGTTGAACGGCAGAAGTGAGTCCGAGTGGTCGCTAATCGTTGCCGAGCTCGGCTCGGCTTGGACGGGCGAGACGCCCGTCGCCACGCGCCGGTCCCTTAAAACGAGCAAGACGTTGGCGTCTGTTTTTGCTATTGTTCTATGGCATGCTTCGACATTTCCTTCTGATTGCACTTCTGCTGGCCGCGCCCTGCTTTGCGTGGGGTAAAGACAAGAGCAAGGATCGTGTTCAAACGCCGGGACCCATTCATCTCGACAAAGGCGGCAAGAAGTGGACCGAGAAGACGCTGCGCAAGATGTCGCCGGAAGAAAAAGTTGGGCAGCTTTTTGGGATCAAGGTGCTGGCGCAATTCCTGAACGACGCCGACCCGAAATGGATTCAGCTGCGGGACAACGTTCTCAAGTATCACGTCGGATCGCTGGTGATGACGGTTCCGGTGGAGGGCGCGGTTCTGCTCAAGAGCCAGCCGTATGTTGCCGCTGAATTGTTCAACCGGTTGCAGAAAACGTCGAAGCTGCCGCTGCTGGTCGCGGCGGACTTTGAGCGCGGTTTGTCCATGCGTATAAATGGAACGACGGTGTTTCCTCATGCCATGGCCTTTACGGCTACCGGAAAAACCGAACATGCCGAAGTCTTCGGGCGCATTTCGGCGCTTGAATCCAGAGCGATCGGGGTGCACTGGAATTTTTTCCCGGTGGCGGATGTGAATTCCAACCCTGCAAATCCCGTCATCAACATACGTTCGTTTGGAGAAGACCCGAAGCAGGTGGGCGATTTCGTGGCGGCGTACATTCGCGGCGCTCACGAAGGAGGAATGCTGGCCACGGCCAAGCATTTCCCGGGACACGGCGAAACCGCGACCGACTCTCATCTTGGGGTTGCGGAGGTCACGGGCGACCGGGCGCGACTGGAGGCGGTTGAACTGCCTCCGTTTAAGCGCGCGATCGAGGCGGGCGTAGATGCGGTGATGGTGGCGCACGTCACCGTGCCGGCGCTTGATGCGGAGCCGAACCGGGTGGCGACAACCTCCAAGGCGATTGTGGACGGACTGCTGAAAGAAGAAATGGGATTCAAGGGAATTGTGGTGACCGACGCTCTCGACATGGCGGGGCTGACACGGCTGTACGCAAAGGATATCGGGCGGGCGGCGGTCGAGTCGTTCAAGGCGGGCAACGACGTGCTGATTATTCCGGCGAATCTCGACGCCAGCTATCGTTCGATGCTGCAAGCCGTGCGCAGCGGCGAAATCGATCGGCAGCGCTTGGATCAGTCCGTGCGTAAGATTCTGGAAGCAAAGGCTTCTCTCGGGTTGAACAAGGCAAGGCTCGTCGACCTTAGCCAACTTTCGAGCGTGGTTGCCCGACCGGAGAATGTGGCCGCCGGCCAGGGCATCGCGGACGAAGCCATTACGCTGGTTCGCGATAACGGGAAGGTGATGCCGTTGCAAGCTCGCGCAACTTCTTCGGGAACTTCTTTGGGAACTGCGGAGGCCGCGCTTCCGTATCAATCATTGACAGAGGTTGGCAACCGTCTGGTGGCGGTGATTCTTTCGGAAGACTTGCGCACCGACTCGGGGCGTATGCTCGAACACCAGATTCTGGCGCGCGTGCCGGACGCGCGAATCATCTACGCGGATGTGCGCTCGGCCGGCGGGATGAAAGCGTCCGTGATCGAAGCGGTGGACGCGGCGGAGTATGTGATCGCCGCCGTGTATGTGGTCCCGACCGCGGGAAGGGCTTTGCGCGGCGCTGGAGGAGCTTTGACAAATTCGGTTGCCATGGACGACGCCACGGGCTCTTTACTCACGGCGATTCTGGATCGCGCTGCCAGCCGGACGGTGGTGCTGGCCATGGGCAATCCGTATTTGGCGCAGGATTTTCCAGCGATCGAAAACTATGTGTGCGCGTTTTCGAATGCCACGGTTGCTGAAACGGCGGCCGTGAAGGCGATCTTTGGCGAGATCCCGGTTGGCGGTCATTTGCCGGTTACGATTCCGGGTATAGCAGGCCGCGGCGAGGGGCTGATGCGCCCGGCGCGGACGAGTTCAGATCGATCTGGTTCTGGAGGTTCTTCCGATGTGCGAAATGTTCAGCCGTAACTTGGTTGCGAAGCTGTCCCTGGGTGCGCTGCTTGCCGCTCTGTGCGTGCTTCCCGCTTGCAGCATCGACGCGAATGACAAGAGCGCGGATGGCGAAAAGCACGTTGACATCAAGTCTCCCCTGGGCGATTTGCACGTGAGCGAGCAAGCCGATATTCGCGACGCAGGGTTGACGCTGTATCCCGGCGCCAAACCCGCTCCGAAAGACGACAGCGACGACAAAAAGAGCGCCAACGTAAATCTGTCGCTGCCGGGATTTTCGCTGAAGGTGGTGGCGGCGGAATTTCTCTCCGACGACGCACCCGACAAAATCATCGGCTACTACAACAAAGAGTTGCAGAAATACGGCAAGCCCATCCAGTGCCACAGCGGGTGGAACGGGGGGCACGTGAACGTGAACAGCGATAGCAAGGACGACCTGTCGAAGCCGGTATCGTGCAAGAGCGACGGCAGTTCGGACTCAGTGGAGTTGAAGGTTGGAACCGAGGGGAACCAGCACCTCGTTTCCGTGAAGCCGATCGGCAAGGGATCGCGCTTCGCGCTGGTTTATGTGCGGATGCACACGGGCAAGGACGAAACCATCTGATGGAAAGCTCGCGGCGTGAGTCGCTATTTCGGATCGGTGCGGTAGCTCCAGAAGCCAGCCGTATTTTCTTGCAGGGCGTGGAAGGATGCCTCGCGAGCCGCGGGAACCGGACCTGCGGTGGCATGTTCGCGCACCGCATCTTCGATGAGATGGTGCAACGGTGCGAGCTCGCAGACCGGGTCGGTTGCGCTGGCGTCGCCGGTCAAAAGAAAAGCCTGGCAGCGGCATCCGCCGAAATCTTCCTGGCGGCGCTCGCAGGAGCGGCAGGGTTCGGGCATCCAAGCTTCGCCGCGAAATTTCTGAAACGCCGCGGAGTTCTGCCAGATCCAGGCGAGCGGGTGGTCGCGCACGTTGTCGAAAAACATGCCTGGAATCACGCCCGCCGCATGACACGGCAGCGCGCGGCCGGCGGGATCGATCAGCAACAATTGACGTCCCCAGCCGCCCATGCAAGCTTTGGGAAAGCGCGCGTGGTAATCGGGGACGACCATGTCGATGCGCACCTTGCCGCGCAGACGCTCCTCGGCTGCGGCAACCACGGCTACAGCACGGTCTAACTGCGCGCGCGTCGGCAGCAAGGCCGAACGGTTCTGGAGCGCCCAGCCGTAGTATTGCGCGTGAGCGATTTCCATGCGATCGGGATGGAGGGCTTCGAGCGCGGCAATCATCTCTTCGAGGTGGTCGATATTCTGCCGGTGAACGACCAGGTTCACAGTGAACGCGATGCGGCGTTCGCCAGTCTGCTGCTCGCGAATCTGATGCTCGCGAATCCATGCGGCCAGTTCGAGCTTGTGCGCATGGGCGCGCGCTCCGGCAATCCAGTTCGCTGGGCCTCCACTCGAATCCTGAAAGCTGAGTTGGATGTGGTCGAGGCCGGCCTCGACGAACTGCGCCAGACGCTCGCGCGAAAGGCCGACTCCTGAGGTGATCAGGTTGGTGTAGAGACGCGACTGCCGGGCGCCTTCGATCATCTCGGCCAGATCCGGACGAGCTAGCGGCTCACCTCCGGTGAGGTGAAGGTGCAGGACGCCAAGCGCGGCGGCTTCGGCGAAAATGCGCAGCCAGTCGGCGGTTGCGAGCTCTTCGTTGCGCGAGGTCAGCTCCAGCGGATTCGAGCAATAGACGCAGTGCAGCGGGCAGCGGTGCGTGATCTCGGCAATCAGGGCGAGGGGATTGGGCATGGGAGATCCATTCACTTCATTTTGTCATTCTGTCCAGCGATGGGTTGCTGTTCGCCGCAAAAAAGCAGGTCCTTCGCTTCGCTCAGGATGACAATTCTATTTTCGATCGA
Source organism: Acidobacteriaceae bacterium (assembly GCA_003162935.1). GTDB lineage: Bacteria > Acidobacteriota > Terriglobia > Terriglobales > Acidobacteriaceae > Acidiflorens. The sequence goes on along the minus strand of PLUW01000096.1, from coordinate 41,122 downwards.
GTTTCAATGGTCGTTTTAATAATCCACGATGCGTTTGGCGTGCAGTTGCTGGAGAAAAGTTTCGACGTCGGCGCGGATCTTGCCTTTGGGCGCCAGCATGAACTGGGCTTCCAGCTTCTGCACGATTTCGGCCAGCGAAAAATGGCCGTCGCAGAGTTCGAGAATGATGCGGCCCGTTCCCTCGACGCGGATCGCGCCTTCGGGAAAGAGCACGACGGGAGCTTCGGTGGTTCCACCCCAGCGGCATCCGGCGGCAAACTTGGGAATGCTAGCGTCGGTAAGATCAGCCACGGTTCTTCTCCGGCCCCGCGTCGATGCGAAAAGCTCCCGGCGGCGGCCAGCCGGGCTCGATGTAGGCGAAATAGAGCGCGTCGAGTTGCGCCCAGAGAATGTCGCACTTATCGCGCAGCGCCTGGATCACGCGTTCTTGATCGGCGCGTGTGGCAGCGTGGTTGAACACATACTGGATCGCGAAGGCGGCGTCTTCGGGCGCTTCCGTGAGGCGCGCCTCGAAGTAATCGAGCGCAGAGCTGAGCCAGGGATAGTGCTGGCGCATTTTCTTCATGCGCAGGGCGATCAGGTCGCGCGAAAAAAGCTCGGTGAGCGACGAAGCCACGCATTCGAGGAAGGGCCGCGTGCGCACGAGGTGGAGATATTCGTTGCCGATAAAGCGGGAAGCGGGCAGGATTCCCTCGGCACGAATGACGCGGTCGCGATCGAGCCCGGTGGCTTCCGCCAGCTTGATCCAGCGCAGGATGCCGCCGTTGCGCTGGTCATCTCCGTCCTGGCCGTCGTGATCCACAATTCGTTTTCGCCATACGCGGCGAAACGACGGATCGGTGGCGCGCGAAAGAATGATCGCGTCTTTGATTGGAATGATCGACTGATAGTAATAGCGATTCAGCGCCCAGGCCTGCAGCTGTCCGCGGGTGAGTTTGCCTTCGTGCATCAACAGATGGAAAGGATGCTTGTGGTGATAGCGCTCCTCGCCAACCTGGCGCAGCGCGGCGCGCAACTCTTCAAACGTAAGCTTGGGAGCATTGCTTGCCTCTACAGTTCCAGTTGCCAATTGTCCTCCGCCACTTCCCAGCCAGCCTGACGCACGGCTTGATATTCGGGGCTGGCTTCGTTCAAGATCGGATTTGTATTATTGAGATGAACGAACATCTTGCACCCGACTTCAATCTTAATATTGCTCAGCAATCGCAGGCTTTCTTCGACCGGAATATGTCCCATCTGGTGCGCCGTTTCGCCGCTGCCCTGCACGCGGATCAATTCGTCGTCGCTCCAAAAAGTACCGTCGAAAAGAAGCAGGTCGGCATCGCGGATTTTTTCAAGCAGCGCAGCACTGAGACTGCCAACCGCGGGAACGTAAGCGACCCGCTTGCCCGAAGCTTCGAAAAACAACGCGGCCATTGCCTCAGGGCCCGCGAGGTTCTGGCTCTTAACATACTTGGGATAGCGGCCGGAAAGGTACTGGACCTCGCAGCGCAGTCCCGACTGGTTGCCTTCGGGGGTGAGCAAGGGAAACGGCGCGCCGGAATTCATCGGCGTCCAAATCACCTGCGGCTCGACGCGGTTCAGCATACCGAACATGCTGTTCTCTTCCCGCAGAATCCGCAAGATAGAGGGAGCGGCGTAGACACGCAGAGGCTGAAGCTCGCGCAGCACAAGCAACCCTAAAACGTGATCGAGATCGGCGCTGGCCAAGACCACGCCGGCAATCGGAGAATCGCGCAGAGCGCGCGGATGAAGCTCGGGCGAGCTTTCGATTTGCGAAGCCAGGTCGGGAGAAGCTCCCGCGAGAAACCACGAGGAACCATCGGCGCTCAGCGCCAACTGAGCTTGGGTGCGAGCTTTGCGGGAGAGTTTCTTGAAGCGGACATTCTCACGCACAGCAACGCAATTTCCGCAGCCGCAATTCCACTGCGGGAACCTCCCCCCGGCCGCAGAACCGAGGATCCGAATGCGCATCGTCGATTTCTAGAGGGTTAGAGTTTTGCGCTCACGTAGGAGTTGATTTCGCAGCAGAGAACGACTTCTTCGAAAACGGGACTGGTCCAAGCCATGAGATTCACCTTCCGGTTCCAGATTTTTTCGCCCGCCGAGCCCACGAGAGCGGCGCGAGGATTGGAGAATCATAGCATCCCAGCGGCGGGATACGTGGAGAAAAGTTGAAGCGCGGCATGGCCCGAAGAGGCCATGCCTGGCTGTAGGAGGCGGCCCTTGATCCTTATGAAATCAGTGACTTACGGAGATCTCCATTCGACGTTCCCACAACATCCCAAGCATTACGGCGTGGTTTCGAGCAGGCCCTTCTCGGCTTTTTCCTGGCATTCGATGCAGTGGCGGGTCCAGGGCACGGCTTCCAAGCGCTTGGCATTGATCTCTTTGCCGCAGGAGACGCATTCTCCAAAGCTGCCTTCGCGCATGCGGGCGAGGGCGCCATCGACCATGTTGAGCAACTGGCGGTCGTTGTTGCTCTGGCTGAAGAGAAATTCCTTGTTGTAGGAACTTGCGGCGCGGTCAGCGACGTCCTGCGTAGCCTCATCGTCGGCGGTGCGACCGTCCTGCTGATTGCGGACAACCATCTCACGCAACTCGTTGCGCCGGGTTTCCAGCCTTTTTCTAAACGCTTCTATTTTCTTCTTATCCATGATGATGCCTAGATCTGACTTCCTAAATGTCGCCAAGATTGCCGCCTGCGATCCTTGCCAGCCGGAGCAAGCGCCCGCCTCACCGGAACCCATCGCTGGTGAAGTGGAACAGTTATCCTAAGCGCGAGCGAGGCGGGCGTCAACTGGCGGAAAGCGATAGCGGCACGGGAATTCACGCCCGCGAAACATCGGCGGCAGGGGCGCGGCTCGACCGAATCCACGCCCGGACGGTCCGCATGGTGGCCAGGTAATAGTGGAGGTTGTGGACTGTATTCAAGACCTGTGCCAGCAGCTCGTTCGAGGCGTAGAGATGGCGGAGGTAGGCGCGGGAATAACGCTGGCAGACGCGGCAATCGCAGGCGGGGTCGAGAGCGCTTTCATCCTGCGCGTAGCGCGCTTGCTTGATCGACACCTTGCCCTCGGAGGTGAACAGCAAGCCGTGGCGGGCGGCGCGCGTCGGAAGAACACAGTCCATCATGTCGACGCCCGATTGCGCATACTGCGCGATTTCTTCGGGGGTGCCGACGCCCATCAGATATCGCGGCTGATCGGCGGGAAGATGCTCGAGCGTGGACAAGACGATATCGCGAGTAAGTTCGCGTGGTTCGCCAACGCTGAGGCCACCGATGGCGTATCCGGGAAAGCCGATGTCGATGGTGCGCTCGGCGGATTCGCGCCGAAGGTCGCGGTCCATGCCGCCCTGGACAATGCCAAAGAGAGATTGCGTCGCCCCTGCTTCCGGCGAGCTTCGCTCGCCTCCCCGGACGAATGCGTCCGGGGCTATGCGGCCACTGCCGCCCCACGGAACTTCGTGGTTGTGCGCTTCGAAGTAACTCTTGCAACGCTCGGCCCAGCGCAGAGTCAATTCCATGGATGCGCGCGCGCGTTGTGCGTCCGCCGGATACTCGGTGCATTCATCGAAGGCCATGATGATGTCGGCGCCGAGGCCGATTTGAATCTCCGTTGCTTTTTCAGGGCTAAGAAAATGAGAGGACCCATCGAGATGAGAACGGAAGGCCACGCCTTCTTCCGTAACCTTGCGCAGTTGGGTCAGGCTGAAAACCTGGAAGCCGCCCGAGTCAGTGAGGATCGCACGATCCCAGGACATGAAGCGGTGCAGGCCGCCCATTTTGCGAACCGTTTCAACTCCAGGCCGCAGATAAAGATGGTAGGTATTGCCGAGCAGAATCTGGACGCCAAGTTCCTCGAGTAGATCCTGCGAAACGCCTTTGACGGAACCGAGCGTTCCCACCGGCATGAACACGGGCGTCTCGACCTCTCCGTGAGGAGTGATGAGCTTGCCGGCGCGGGCGGGGCCGCGGGTGGCTTCGATCTTTAGCTGGATGGACACTGCGGAGAATTCTAAAGGATTGCAGAGGTCAGAGGTTAGATTGCAGAAGTGAAAACCAAGGTGGACTTGGTCGTTACTTCTGCGATCTGACCTCTAACCTCTGACCTTCTCTGTTTTCATTTCGTATACAGATTCTTGACCACCTCGCCGCCCTTCATCACAAATTTCACTCGTTCCAGCGTGGTAACGTCTGCCAGCGGATCGCCATCCACCGCAACCATGTCGGCCCACTTCCCCGGCTCAATCGTCCCGACCTTGTCGGACCAGCCGAGCAGGTCGGCGTCGTTGATCGTCGCGGTCTGGATCGCCTGTAGCGGCGTCATTCCTAACTTCACGTAGACGGCAAATTCATGGGCGTTCAGTCCGTGTGGATAGACGGCGGCGTCGGTGCCGAAGCCGATCTTTACCCCCGCCTCAAACGCCTTTTTCGCGTTCCTCTTGCCCATTTCCGACACCATCTCCATTTTGCGCCTTGTGAAGTCCGGGAGATTGGCCTGCGCTGCGTTTTCTCTCTGCCAATCGATTAGATACAGAGTGGGCACAAGATACGTGCCGTTTTTCTTCAGCGTGGCAATAGCTTCATCGTTCATCAGGTGCCCGTGCTCGACGGAATCCACGCCGGCATCCGATGCCCAGATGACGCCTTGCGCGCCATGAGCGTGCGCCGCAACCTTGCGCCCCAGGCGGTGAGCGTCGGCCACAATCGCCTTCATCTCTTCCAACGTAAATTGAGCCGCATTCGGATCGTCGCCCTTGGACAGCACCCCGCCGGTCGCGCAAATCTTAATCAAATCCGCTCCATACTTGATGACCTCGCGCGTCTTGTGCTGCACCGCCTCGACGCCATCGGCCACGCCCGGATAGGTCTCGTGGTACTCGTACGGCAGCAGATCGTTATCGCAATGTCCCCCCGTAATGCTCAACGGAGGACCGCTCACCAGCATGCGCGGCCCGGGCACGTCGCCCGCGTTGACGGCGTCGCGCAACGCCACGTCGGCATAGCTGAAGGCACCCACGTTGCGAACCGTGGTAAATCCCGCTTCGAGCGTGACCCGCGCGTTGTGCGCTCCAATCAGCGCCTGCCGCGGCACGGAAATCCCGAGCATCGAATAACCGAAATTCGGATTCATCGTCAGGTGCGTGTGCGCATCGATCAATCCCGGCAGCACGGTTGCGTTCGGCAGATCGATGACCTGCGCCCCTGCGGGAACCTGCGCGTCGGAGCCGACGCTCGCGATCTTGTCGCCCTGAATCAGAATGGTCTGGTTGGCCAGCGTCTTGCCGATTTTCACGTCGAGCAGATGGCCGGCGTGAACGACGACCGTCTTCGTCATTGCCGTTGGCGCGGGCGCGGGTGCGGCTTGCGCCCAGAGTGTTCCGGCTAATCCCAACAATAAAACAACGGAAAACAGACAGCGGCTGAGCTTCATTCCATCCCCCTTTGAAACTTATGCCTTGGCTGCGTGCGTTCTAGCCTGAGCTGAAACAGAGAAAGGCTATCACGTAGCTGCGACCTGCCGGAAACGCCGGATCAAGGTCGTGTCGTAATCCCGCGATCTGGCGCAATCGGGTTACAATCATTTCGTTTCCGAAGTCGAAGGGAGACTCGGTTGAGAAGAGTTATCTTTGCGATGCTCGTGGGCGTACTGCTCGCTCCATCCGGGATGGGGGCTGCTCAGGATGTGACTGTACCCATCCATCAGTTTATCGACGGGTTTAACAAGGGCGACACGAAGTCCGCCTATGCCGCTTATGCGGCTGGCGACATCGCCATTGTGGACGAGTTCGCTCCGCACCGCTGGGTCGGGCCGCATGCGCCGCAGGAGTGGGCGGCGGACTACGACAAACATGCCCAGGCCACAGGCGTGTCGGACGGGATCGTGAAATACGGCGCACCGACGCGAACCGAGATCGAAGGCGATGCCGCTTACGTAATCGTCCCTACCACCTACCTTTATAAGGAAAGGGGCCAGCCGACGGCTGAGGAAGGGCAGATGACTTTCGTGCTGCACGCGGAAGCGGGCGGCTGGAAGATACGGAACTGGACATGGTCAGGCGTGAAGCCACACCCGGCGAAGTGACTCCGTTTGCTGCGAGGCCGCGCAAGCGAGTTCCGCATGAGTTTGTGCTGGACGCGCTCGCGGCGCTGTCGCCAAGAACGCGGCCTATGTTCGGTTGTCTAGCCGTTTACGTGGAGGACAAAATTGTCCTCATCCTCAGAGACAAAGACAAAGCCGGTGAGACGGACAACGGAGTGTGGCTCGCGACCACCGAGGATCACCACCGGAGCTTGCGGCGGGACTTCCCCACCATGCGATCCATTAAGGTTCTGGGGAAGAATGCGCTGGGGAAGAAAGCAACGGGCTGGCAGGTGCTTCCCGCCGACGCTCCGGATTTTGAGGAAGCGGCCCTGCGTGCCTGCGAATTCGTTCTTGCGGAAGATCCTCGAATCGGGAAGGTGCCGGGAGCGCGGCGACCGAAGGCGACGAAGAAAGCCGCGAAAGGCCGCGGACCGTCGTCGCATTCTTGATTGCCATCCCGGCCGTTTTCTTGATTGTCATCCCGACCCTGAGCGGAGCCGAAGGGGAGGGATTGGCAGTTGATTCCCTCCCGAGACTACGAACGGAAGATGCGCGAAGTATCGGCGGGAAATTCGACCAGCGTCATGCCCGCGTTGCCACGGTCCAGGTCTTCATCCTTGCCAAGAAAAGCGTAGCGCTGGCGCAGGTCTTGCGAGGCGGGGTCGAAGATGCTCCAGTTTTCGCCGGGGACTACCTTGAGCACCTTGCCTTCGCGCTGCCATTGGGCGAGCTGTTCGCGGATGGCCGAGCGAATCGCGCCGCCCTTGCCCGACGATCCGTAGCCGTGGATGACCTTCACCACCGGCCCGCTGGCGCCGCGAGGTGCGTACAACGACTCCAGCAATCGACGTTTCGCCTGATCGACGGTCGGCATGCCGGCCTTGAGGTTCAGGACAATTAGTTTTGTCTGAGAAGCCGCAGCCACGCAATCATTCTACGGCCCGCGATGCTCAGCTTGACACAACCTATGGCAGGATCACAGGCCGCCGTGGAACCGTGCGAACGTGCGGGCAGCCACGAGCGACATGATGAGGATGCCTGCCCCGAGGACGAGCGCGTGCTGGGTCTTGCGCAGATTAAAGCTGCCCACGCGACAGACAAGCAGGTAGCCGACGGCAAGGTTGAAGAGGCCCCATGCGACATTGACGGTCGCGGAGGACAAGCCTACCCCAGGCGGTGATGCAAAAGGGCTCTGGAAGGCGTGCCCCGAGATCCCGTTGCCGAGATGGGGCAGGGCGTTTGCGAGGAATGCGCCCCCAAAAAAATAGGCCACATAGTGGTACCAGCGCATCGGAGCTCCCTTCTGACTGCCAACCCGATGGTAGCGCGGACGGGTCGAAAACTAAACCCTGTGAATTCAAAACAATTATGCTTTGTGGATCCAAGGACGGCGTGTGCATGTTAGGGTTTTACTTCTTCGCCCGCGCCGTCTCTTTCTCACCCACGCGCTCGCTCACCTTGAACGTCATCTTGCCGGCTTTTTTGTCGGCGTCCACGATGACGTGATCGCCATGCAGCACCGCGCCGTCGAGAATCTTCATGGCCAGCGGGTCCTGCACCAGCTTCTGAATGGCGCGCTTCAGCGGACGCGCTCCGAAATTTGGATCGTAGCCTTCGGTGAAGAGCAGCTCTTTTGCGGCGTCGGTCAGCTCCAAAGAAATCTTGCGGTCGGCCAGCAGGCGGCGCAAGTCTTCGAGGCGCAGATCGACAATCTTCACCAGTTGTTCTTTGCCCAGCGGATGGAAAATGACGATGTCGTCCACGCGATTCAGGAACTCGGGCTTGAAATGCCCGTGCAGCGCTTCCATCACCTGCTTCGAGGCGCGCTCGAAACCCTCGGCGTCGCGAATATTTTCCGACTGCAAATACGACGAGCCCAGGTTTGAGGTCATGATGATGACCGTGTTCTTGAAATCGACTTTGCGGCCTTTGCCGTCGGTGAGGCGGCCGTCATCCATGATTTGAAGCAGGATGTTGAAGACGTCGGGGTGCGCTTTTTCGATTTCGTCGAAGAGCACAACCGCGTAGGGATGACGCCGCACTTGCTCGGTGAGCTGTCCACCTTCTTCGTAGCCCACGTATCCCGGGGGCGCGCCGATCAGACGCGAGACCGCGTGCTTCTCCATGTATTCGGACATGTCGATGCGAATCATGGCGCGCTCGTNNGGATCGCTCAGTCCGGCGCGCGAACGGCGGATGGCGTTGGCGACGCGTTCGAGCGCGGCGTCCTGTCCGATGACGCGCAGCCGCAGCCGGTCTTCCATATTGATCAGCTTCTTGACCTCGCCCTCGAGCATCTTCGACACCGGAATGCCGGTCCACTTGGAGACGATGCTGGCGACGTCTTCTTCGTCCACTTCTTCTTTCAACATGCGATGCCCGGTCTTGCCGTCGATCTGCGCGGTAATTTTGTTCAATTCGTCTTCGGTCTGCCGGATTAACCCATAGCGGATCTGCGCCACGCGCTCCAGATTTCCCTTGCGCTCCTCGGCGGCTTCTTCGACTTTGAGCTGCTCAAGTTTCTCTTTCAGCGCGCGGGCTTTTGCGATTACGTCTTTTTCCTGCTTCCACTTGGCTTTGAGAGCGTTCGATTGCTCGCGGATTCCGGCGAGCTCTTTTTCGACATGAGCGAGGCGTTCCTTCGAATTCGCGTCTTCTTCTTTTTTGAGGGCCTGCTTTTCGATTTCCAGTTGCGTGGCGCGGCGCTCGAGCTGGTCGATTTCGGTGGGCATGGAATCGATCTGAATACGCAGCGACGATGCAGCTTCGTCGATCAGGTCGATGGCCTTGTCGGGCAGAAAGCGGTCGGAAATGTAACGATGCGACAGAGTGGCCGCGGCGACGATGGCCGAGTCTTTGATGCGGACGCCGTGATGGACTTCGTACTTTTCCTTGAGGCCGCGCAGAATCGCAATCGTGTCTTCGACATTCGGCTCGCCCACAAAAACGATCTGAAAGCGGCGTTCGAGGGCGGCGTCTTTTTCGATGTACTTGCGATATTCGTTGAGCGTGGTCGCTCCGATGGCGCGCAGCTCTCCGCGGGCAAGCGCGGGCTTCAGCATGTTTGAGGCGTCGATCGCGCCTTCGGAAGCGCCTGCTCCGACGAGCGTGTGCAATTCGTCGATAAACAGGATGATTTTGCCCTGCGAGTCTTCGATTTCCTTGAGCACGGCCTTCAGACGGTCTTCGAATTCGCCGCGATACTTTGCGCCGGCCAGCATCGCTCCCAGATCGAGCGATATGACACGCTTGTTCTTCAAAACTTCGGGTACGTCGCCGGAGACGATACGCTGCGCGAGGCCTTCAACGATTGCGGTCTTGCCGACTCCGGGCTCGCCGATCAGCACCGGATTATTCTTTGTGCGTCGCGAAAGTACTTGCACGACGCGGCGAATTTCCTCATCGCGTCCGATGACCGGGTCGAGTTTGCCGCGACGCGCCTGCTCGTTCAGATCGCGGGCATAACGTTCGAGCGCCTGGTATTTAGCCTCGGGATTCTGATCGGTGATGCGCTGCGACCCTCGGACAGCGGTGAGGGCTTTCAGGATCGCGTCGTGCGTGGCGCCGTGACGCGCCAGCAGTTCCTGCGCTGAATCGCGCTTGATATCGGTCAACGCCAGCAGCAGGTGCTCGGTCGAAACGTATTCGTCCTTGAAGGTGTCGGCTTCCTTGAACGACTTCTCGAGGACCTGGTTGATCTGGGACGACATCGCAGGCGGAGCCGCGCCGCCGCTGCCCGAGACTTTCGGCAGCTTCTCAATTTCTTTGTAGAGGTCGCTGAGTACCGCCTGCGGTCCGATGCCGATCTTCTCCAGCACGGGCGCGACGATGCCTTCTTTATCTTCGACTAACGCTGCGAGCAGATGGAGCGGGGCTAGCTCCGGATTGCCGTGCTCGGAGGCGAGCTCGTTCGCGCGCTGGATGGCCTCTTGCGCTTTGACGGTGAATTTGTCCCAACGGATGGGCATGCTTAGAACTCCTCTGGCAAAACTATTTTATTCGCTTAAGGTGCGGCAAAGTAAGGTCGCCTTTTTCGGCCTTTGCTCTCAGCCCACTCGCGGCAATCGCTCGGTCGCGGTCGCGGAGTTTTTCCAGAACCTTGATTTTCTCGGAGAAGCTGAGCGCAGCTTGTCGCGCCCGCATTCTTGGCTTACTCATCGTTTCCTCCAAATTCGTCTCCCAAATACTTATGCCCGAACTGCTGCCACCGCGAAGCTAAGCCATAACGCTCGATGATACCTTGCAACTTACCCCGATCCACTGCGTCCTGTTCGATAAACTGCAATATGCGGTTGTGATCCTTGGGCCGCCCGGTTCGCAGCGCGATGGCGATCAGGTGTTCGGCGGTCATCACCCACGTGTTTACGCCCTCGACTTCCGTCGATACGGATTCCGCCACGGCTTCGCGCTCCAATTCGCCGCTGGGCGGAAGGAACTGCACCGGCCAGCCGCCGATGACGATGTACTCATCCTCCACCACACCGCCGCGACTCTTAAGGTAGTCGTATATCGGAGCGAGACTAAGCAGCAAGCCGCCAGGAGAAGTTGGGAGCGTCACGAAGATGTCCACGTCGAGCGTCGCCGCGGGTTGCAGGTAAAATGTCGCGCCCACTGCTCCGCCAATGGCGTACTTGCCGATTACGCCATCGGTTTGCATCTGGTTGATTGCTTCGAGTGTGGCCTTCATGGCTTTCGTCGCCTCTTTGCATTGTCAACGAATCCAACGGCCAAGCCAAGGGCTTGGCAGGCAACAGAAAGCAACAGGGGCGAAAGCGCCCGCCCCTACGTGAGCGTTCAATTACTTACACTCAATATCAAGCACTGCAGATAGCTCGTTTCCGGCACATTCAGCAGGATTGGATGGTCTTTCGACGCTCCCCGGCTCTCGATCAGGCGCAGGTCTTTGTGGGCGTCGCGGGCGGCGTCGGCGACCACTCCCAGGAAGTCCGCGGCGCCGACGTGGAAGGAGCAGGAGCAGGTGACGAGGATCCCTCCGGGGCGCAGCATCTTCATAGCGCGCAGGTTGAGTTCCTTGTAGCCGCGCAGGGCCTTGTCGAGGTCGCGCTTGGTTTTAGCGAAGGCTGGCGGGTCGAGAACGATCGTGTCATAGCGGCGGTTGGCGGCGGAGTATTCGCGCAGCAGGTCGAAGGCGTTGGCCTCGATCCACTCCAGTTCGCGGCCGTTGAGGGCGGCGTTCTTCTCGGCCATTTCGAGCGCTGGACGCGAGCTGTCCACTCCCGTCACGCTCGTACACTTCGCGGCCGTCTGCCCAGCCGCGCCCAAAGCAAGGTGCAGCGCGAACCCTCCCTGATAGCAAAAGGCATCAAGCGCCTCGCCATGCGCGTATTGCGCCGCGGCGGCGTAGTTTTCGCGCTGATCGAGAAACGCGCCGGTCTTCTGGCCTTCGAGGCCGTCGTAGTGAAAGCGGACACCATTCATTCTGACCTCGGTCGAACTCTTCTCTCCCCACAGCAATCCCGAGGCAAGCGGCGGCAGTTGTTCCAGTTCGCGGATACGGGCTTCGACGCGCTCGACGATTCCAGCTGGCCGCAACTCGGCTTCCTGGCGCAGCGTGTCGACAATGGCCTGGCGCACGGGCTTGGCATCCATGGCCTGCGTGAGGATTTGCAGCGAGATCACGTCGTTATAGCGGTCGACGATGAGGCCGGGCAGAAAATCGGCTTCGCTGAAAACGATGCGGTAGGCGTCGGTATCGGAGACAAGTTCCTTGCGATAGGCGATGGCGGCGCGAATGCGTTCGGCGACGAGCGCGGGCAGATCGTCGACCGAGCCGTGCGAGATCATGCGGATGGCGATCTGCGACGAAGAACTGTAAAGCGCGCTGCCCAGGAATTTGCCGCGCGGATCGAGGACGCGGACGACGGAGCCGGGAGCCGGGCTCTTCGATCCGACGGCGGATTCGACGATATCCGACCGATAGACCCAGGGATGCCGCGTCTGCAGACGAGTGGCTCCGCGGGTGGAAAGTTTCACGAAAGGCTCCGCATGCTTGGCGGAGGCGGCAGGTTTTTTGGGCATGAGTAGATGGTATCGCGTAGCGCGCGGAGATGTGTGAAGACGGGGCTCTGTCGTTCCTGGTGGGAAAAGGTCTCGTGACCACGCTAGCCCATTACGATGCCATCGAGCTTCCGCCGCGCACGGCCAATTCTCCTCGCCGCGGCATGGCTCCCACGCTGGCCGTCACGGCGCCCGTCATCACCTTTTGCCACGCCGTCTGGAACTGCTCCATCTCCGCCGCGGTTCCAATTGTGATGCGCGCATAGGTGGGCCACACCGGCCAGATGCGGCCGATGTACACGTTCTGCTTCGCCATGGCGTCGATCGCCGTCTTCGCCGGGCCCTTCGTATCCAGCATGAAGCAATTCGATTGCGAGGGAATATACGAATACCCGTTGCGATCCAGCCAGGCGAACACATCGCCTCGGATGCGCGCGTTGATGCGCTTGCGCTCGGGCACCAACTGCGCGTCTTTCAGGCTGGCGGAGGCCGCAACCATCGCGGTGATCGGCATGAAATTCCAGCCGCCGTAATCGTCGATTTTCTCGATCAAGTCGGGGCGAGCGAATACAGCTCCGCAGCGCAACCCGGCCATGCCGTATATTTTCGAGAAGGTGCGCAGCAGAATCACGTCCTTGCCGGCTCTCACCAGGTCCATTGCCGACTCTGCGTCGGAAAAATGAATGTAGGCTTCATCCACCAGCACGACCGAACCCTTGGGCTTGTTCTCGACCAGATATTCGAGATCGGAATGACTGGTCAGCGTGCCGGTCGGATTGTTCGGGCTGCACACATAGAACACGCCCGCATCGGGAGCCGCAGCCAGCATTGCCTTCGCATCGTGAGCGTAAGTCTTCGTCAGCGGAACTTTCACGACTTTCGCGCCGACGGCGTGGGCGGCGGACATGCCGGCTTCGTATCCGGGATCGGCGGTGACATAACTGCGCTGCGGGGAAGCGAATGCCGCCACCGTGTGATGCAGCGGCTCGCTCGACCCGGCATAAACGCGGACCTGTTCCAGCTTCAGCCCTTCCATCTCGGCCAGCGCCTTCACCAGATCGTCGGTGAGATAGTCGGAATACCGTCCGCCCTGCGGGATGATGGCGGCAATGGCCTCGCGCGCCGAAGCGCCCGGCCCGAGCGGGTTTTCGTTGGAGTCAATGCGGATCGCATCCTTTGGAAAATTATGCACGCGAGCGTGAGCCAGCATGGGCTCGGTCACGATGCGCAGGGCCAGCGCCGCCGAGGCGGCAGCCGACAGGCTGAGAAACGACCGGCGGGATGTGGAAGGAAGGGTCGACTCGTTGTCGTCGTGTTTGTCTTTGTTTTTGCCCTGGTATTCGGGAGCCATGGCTCACCTCGTGTCGGCAATCTTACCGCAGACCGCCGCCCAATACGGCATGAAATATGATCTCGCCAGGCAAAATGGCCGCCAAATGAAAGCGCAACAACGGCACGTTTTGTGCTAATCTTCCGCCCACGGCCAATCGGGGAGAAACGGTCGCCGGTTGCGCTCTTCCAGGAGGTCTCTCGTGAAGCGTCCATTCGTCGCACTGCTGTCGCTGATCAGTATCGCGCTCGCCATCGCAGTTTTCTTGCCCGCCGTCAGGCCCGTGCAAGCCGGTGGCGGCCAGAAGGCCGAGGCGCAAGAAGTCACCGATGGTTCCAATGCCGCGGACTATTGCGTCAAGAAAGGCGGCGAGGTCAACGACCGCCAGCCCTTCTACAACACCAATGACGTCGAGCAGAACTGGCTCCGTTTATCGGGCAGCACACAATTTTGCAAGTTTTTGTCGAAGAAGGATGGATCGCGGATCTACGCTGAGCTTTCGACGCTCTACACCGAAGAGCCATCGCTGGCGGCGCTCGCCTATTACGCTGAGGTTACCTACAACGGCAACTGCAACGGCAATCCCGCATCCTGCTACTGCTCCCAGCTTGGCGGCAGCGATCTATTTGGCGGAATCAACGCCGCCGGCGGCGGCTGGGTGAAAAAGTCCGATCCTGACGATCCGGTACTCGAGGCCTGCATCTTCCCCGACATGTCCACCATCGACTCCTGGGGATTGTTCTATCACTCGGCTGGGATCATCCGCGGAAAAGATCTGTCCAAGGTGCTGCGCTTTGCCAACCCATACGGCACGAAGTAGCAACTTGGCGAAGAGGAATTTCAGTTAAGATTTCAGTCAAGAAGGATTGGCGAAAAGAAGGTTCGCGAAGCGAACGCGGGGCTCGCGACATTCAAGATCTACTGCGCCGCAGACTGTTCCGCCGCAGCGGCGGAATGCTTGGGACTCGCCCTGTGCTCGCGCCGTATGGCTAGCAGATCTTTCTGCAGCAAGTCGAGAACATTCGACGGAATCTCCGATCCCCACTCGTCAATCTCCGCCTCGGCCCAATGCCCGTTGAGCCGCAGCGCGGTCTCGGTCAGATCCTCGGGAAACGCCTGCCGGTAATTGCCTTCGCGCTGTAACACTTCACCGAACTGGCGTCCAGTGTGCAGCTCATAAATCCGCCGCGTGGAGTTGCCTCCATTATTGATAAACGCCAGCAGCACTTCGCCTTCCTCGGCGAAATCGGGACGATAGAACCAGGCCTGCGGCGCGTCGGCCTTGGGTCGCGCGCGTTTTCTGCCGGTGACGGTCACGACTTCCTGCTCCGGTTTCACTTCGTTGGCGGGATTGAAGTAATAAATTCGGGAGCACGACTCGCAGACCATCACCTTCTCGCCATTGCGCACTTCGTTATAGGTCTGCGGCCGCAGCATCACCTGGCAGCCCATGCATTTCTGTTCGCGGACCTCCGCCAGTCCGGTGCCGCGGAACTTCGCCACCCGCTCATACTGCCGCAGAATATCCTCGGCGATCTCATGCCGCAGCGCGTCGCGCTTGGCGTTCCACTCGGCGAGCTTCTTCTGATCTTCGGCGGTGACTTTTCGCGCGTCTTCTTTTTCTTTTTCGATCTCAGCCGTTTCGGCTTTCAGCTCGGCCTCCGCCGCCTTGACTTCTTTTTCGCGCGCGTCGACGTTGACCATCACCTCCAGAATGCGGTCCTCGTTCAGCCGGATTTCCGCCTCGGCAAACTGAATCTCATTCATGATGGCTTTGTATTGTTCGTTGGTTTTTACGTCGAGGGATTGGTCGCGATACTTGGAAATCTTGCCTTGCAGATCCTTGATACTGGCTTCGAACTTCTTGCGGTTGGCCTCGTCGCCCTTGGCGGCGTTGCGCGCCTTTTCCAGTTGCGCCTTCGTCCCAGCCAGTTTTTGCTCGATCACCGCCACGCGTTTGGGCAGCGCGGCAACCTCTTCCTGCAGTTTGCGGATTTCTTTGTCCGCAGTCTGCAGCTCCAGTAGTTTATCGATATCAGGAAGCATCGGCCCCAAGCATCACAGTAACGATTCTAGCATGGGAGAGCGCGGAGCTGGCTGTGTTGAGACTGGGGTCTGCTCCGTCGCGGCGCGCCGGCGAAGCTTGAGCGCGGAGGTGGCAAAAGGCTAGAATGGGTCGAGGTCGGAACATGGCAGCTCTCGATTGGTCGCAGTGTCCCGCCGTGGAAAGCGTACCGGGGAGACTAAGCGGTGCATGGGTGTTTCGCGATACCCGGATGCCGGTTTCCGCCGTGTTCGAAAACCTCGAAGCGGGAGCCACCATCGAAGAAATTGCGAATTGGTTCGGTATTTCCAAGGAACAGATAATAGAGGTGCTCGCGTTTGCCGCCCGCAGCCTTGCTGCCCCGGTTCCGCTAGAGCCCGTGTCCGCCTCCGATGCTCGTACTCTTTGACCACAGCGTACCGGCGCCGCTGGTTCCCTATCTTGGCGGCCACAGGGTTACGGAGGCAAGAGCCCGCGGTTGGGACACGCTTTCCAACGGCGACCTGCTAGCCGAAGCCGAGCGTGCAGGGTTCGAGGTTTTTCTCACCGCCGACAAGAACATCCAATACCAGCAGAATCTCGCCGGGCGCAAAATCGCCGTTGTGGTGCTGAGCACTCCACAATGGCCGTTGGTTCGATTGCACACCGAGAAAATTATGGCAGCGGTCAACGCAGCCACGCCCGGCAGCTATGCCGAGGTTCATATTCCACACAAATCCTGACGAGCGTCGCACCGGCAGACCCGATCTCTTTTGTGCAGCCCCGCTTGACAATCATCCGTATTTCTGCAATTATCGAAATATGAAGACAGCCCAATCCAAAAAGTCCGCCGAGCAGGTTGTCAAATACGCCGACATGTTTTCCGCCATGGGAACCGAGCCCCGGCTGCGGATCATGCAGCTATTGCTCTCCGCTCACCCGGAAGGCCTCGTCGCCGGGGAGATTCAGGAAGAGCTGGAAATTCCCAATTCCACGCTGTCGCATCATCTCGACAAGCTCAAGGCGGAAGACCTCGTCCACGTGCAAAGAGAGAGCACCTTTCTCCGATACACCGCAAATACGAACGCACTCCAGGAACTGCTTCAGTTTCTGTATGCCGAGTGCTGCACTCGCAACCAAGCCGTCAAACCCGAACAGATCGTTCCAATCTGCCGCTAGGAGGAACACCATGAGCAGCCCGGACATCAAGGAAATCGTCAAAGAAAAATACGGCCAAGCGGCCTTGCGTGTGACGAGCGGCGGCAGTTCCTGCTGCGGCGCGACGCCCGGTACGGGATGCAGCGATCCGATCACATCGAATTTGTATGACGCATCCCAGACACAGCAAATTCCCGAAGAAGCTCTGCTGGCCTCGTTAGGGTGCGGGAATCCAACCGCTCTGGCCAGTCTGAATCCGGGCGAAGTCGTCCTAGACCTCGGCTCTGGCGGAGGCATCGACGTTTTGCTTTCGGCGAAGCGTGTCGGCGCCACCGGCAAAGCCTACGGCCTCGACATGACCGATGAGATGCTCGCGCTCGCGAACGAGAACAAGCGCAGAGCCGGAGTCCAAAATGTCGAGTTCTTGAAAGGGGAAATCGAAAACATACCTTTGCCCGATGAGTCCGTGAATGTCGTCATCTCCAATTGCGTGATCAACCTTTCCGCGGATAAGGACCGGGTGCTGCGGGAAGCCTTCCGAGTCCTAAAGCCAGGCGGGCGCTTGGCTGTGTCCGATGTCGTGACTCGTGGCGAGATGCTTGCCGAGATTCGCAAGAGCGTCCTGCTGTGGGTCGGCTGCGTTGCGGGTGCTCTTGAAGAGAACGAATACCGCGGTAAACTGGCGTCCGCTGGATTCGAGAATATCGAGATTGAGCCGACCAGAATCTATCGCGTCGAGGACGCCCGCGAGTTCCTTTCGGGCCAGAACATCGACGTGGATGCCATTGCGCCGCAGGTGGACGGCAAGTTCATGAGCGCTTTCGTGCGGGCCGTGAAACCAGTCGATGCTGGAGCAAAGACGTGTTGCGGACCGACCTGTTGCCACTAGGAGAGGGCGAGTATGCAAGGACATTACAACGCCTTATTCCTGTGCACGGGCAATTCCGCGCGCTCGATCATGGCGGAGGCCATACTTAACTCCAAAGGGCGGCCAAATTTTACGGCCTACAGCGCCGGCAGTCATCCGTCGGGAACGGTTCGGCCAGAAGCATTGCGACAACTCGAAATGGCGCACTTACCAACCGAGGGTCTGCGCAGCAAGGCATGGGAGGAATTCTCTCTGCCCGGTTCTCCAAGGCTCGACTTCGTTTTTACGGTGTGCGACAACGCCGCGAAAGAGGTCTGCCCAATCTGGCCCGGACAGCCGATGACCGCCCATTGGGGCATTCCCGACCCAGCAGCGGTTCACGGAACCGAAGAAGAAGTCGAACGGGCGTTTCGCGAGGCATTTTTTATTCTGGATCGCAGAATCAGCCTATTGCTCTGCCTTCCGCTGAAGAGTCTCGACGGCCTTGCCATCAAGAGAGAGCTCGACAAAATTGGCCAGACGATGACACTCGTTCCGCATGAATAACAGCGTCTTTATCGCAGCAGGCGGCGCGTCGGTCGGGTTGCAGCACCCTCAGGGCCGCCAATGAAGACAACCAGTCGCCTCAGTTTTCTCGACCGCTATTTGACCGCGTGGATCTTCGCCGCCATGTTTGGTGGCGTTGTGTTGGGTTGGCTTGTGCCCGGAGTCGTACCGTTTCTAAATCGCTTCAACATCGGGACGACTTCCATTCCGATTGCGGCGGGATTGATTTTGATGATGTATCCACCTTTCACGAAGGTGCGATATGAGAACCTGCACGAGGTCTTTCGCAATAAAAAAGTGCTAGGCCTTTCACTCGTGCAGAACTGGGTTGTGGGGCCGGTTTTGATGTTTGTTCTGGCCGTCGTATTTCTTCGCGGATATCCGGAATACATGGCTGGACTAATCATGATCGGCCTCGCGCGCTGCATCGCCATGGTCATCGTGTGGAACGAACTAGCGCGAGGCGATACGGAATATGCCGCTGGCCTGGTAGCCTTCAATTCGCTCTTCCAGGTCTTTTTCTACTCGCTCTACGCCTGGGTTTTCATTACGGTCCTCCCCGCCAAGCTCGGCCTTCGGAGCACCATCGTGAATGTCTCGATAGCTGAGATTGCAAAGAGCGTTTTTATTTATCTTGGAATCCCGCTTCTCGCCGGATTTCTAACTCGTACTGCATTGGTTCGTGCCAAAGGGAACGACTGGTATAACCGGAACTTCGTTCCCCGTGTCAGCCCGCTGACGCTGATTGCCCTGCTGTTCACGATTGTGGTGATGTTCTCTCTTAAGGGCGGGTACATTGTTCGCCTTCCCTTGGACGTTCTGCGCATCGCCGTGCCGCTTTTGATTTACTTTGTGCTGATGTTTCTGGTGTCCTTTTACATGGGCAAGAAGTTGGGCGCGGACTATTCCAAGACCACGACACTGGCATTTACCGCCGCCTCCAACAATTTTGAACTGGCGATCGCAGTGGCTGTGTCGGTGTTTGGCATCAACTCCGGAGCCGCATTCGCGGCTGTCATCGGGCCCCTGGTAGAAGTGCCCGTGATGGTTGCGCTCGTGAATGTAGCCCTCTATTTTCAACGTCGTTTTTTTGAATCCTCCACTGGTAAGTAGCGAAAGCGGTGGTACTCGCCTCAGTTCTCTCCCGGCATAGGATGCGCCGCCTGGTCGGCATTGGGAACCAGNNCAAATTAGGTCAGAGGTGTGAGGTCAGATTGCAGAAGTAAAGGCTAAGATTCACGAAGGGTTTCACTTCTGCAATCTGACCTCTTACTTCTGCAATTGCCCCAACCCGTGATACATCTTATATTTGGCCCTGCATACCATCGTCTTCCTGTTCTTCGCCGGCGCGCTCGGTGGCGCGCTCAACGCCGTCGCCGGCGGCGGAAGCTTCATCGCCTTCCCCGCGCTGATGTTCACCGGAGTCGCTCCCATTGCAGCCAACGCCACCAACACGGTCGCACTCTGGGTCGGAGTCACAGCCAGCACCGGCGCGTATCGCAAGCATCTCGACATTTCGCGCCGCGTCATGGTTCCCCTTGCCGTCATCAGTCTGATCGGAGGCATCGCTGGCGCCTACCTCCTGCTGCACACGCCCGCGCAAACCTTTCTGCGCGTAATGCCCTGGCTCATGCTCGGCGCGACGCTTCTGTTCATGTTCGGCAAACGACTGTCGACGAGCACCGGAGGCTCGATTGCCGCCGACGCTTCCACCTCGGCGCTGGCCATCGCAACGGTGTTCGAACTGATCGTTGCAGTCTATGGAGGTTATTTCGGCGGAGGCGTTGGCATCCTGAATCTCGCCATGCTGGCCGCTCTCGGCATGACCGACATTCACGCCATGAACGCGCTGAAGGTCGTGCTCGGCGGCATCATCAACGGCGTCGCAGTCATCACCTTCGTCATCGCCGGTGCGGTCGTGTGGAAACCGGGCTGCGTCATGATCGCAGGAGCACTCTGCGGCGGATACTTAGGCGCCCACTACGCTCAAAAGCTTCCTGGCGCGTGGATCCGCGCTTTTGTCATCGCAGTGGGAATGGCAATGACGGTGTATTTCTTCTGGAAGGGCTACCACTAAAACCAAGGCGCCGAGCGGACTTTCGTAATCTGCCCTAATGCTTCTGCCTGATGCAAGATTGACCGAGAATGCCACCCACAGCCATTACACCGAGAGAAAAACGAGGCTCACGCGTCAAGCTTGCCGGATCCATTCTCGCCCTGGTAGTGCTCGAAAGTGGACGCCAGATCCGCGGCCGCATGAATCAGCTCTCGGTCAACGGCGGACTGGCCGCGTTCGAGCAACCGCTCGATGAAGGCATCCGGGTGACAGTGCTATTTCACGTCGGCGGTACCAGCGTCCGTTGCCGCGCCCAACTGATGTTTCCCATGTGGGCGACCCAGGGATGCCTGCAGCCATTCCGTTTTCTGGAATTGCCCGAGGAAAGCCGCGCTGGCCTAACTCGTGAATTGGAAGCAATGGTCCGAGCCGGCGCGTCTCAGGCGGAGGAAGAAGCCGAGTAAACCCTCACTTCGCCGCGGGCACCGCTGCTGCGGCCAAAATCCGTTCCAGCGAGTATTTCTGCAACTCTCCAATTCTTTCGATCGTAATATCCGGCTTCGGATACCGCGCCACTTCCGCCAAATCGAGCGCGTAATGTCCCTGACGCGGGAACACCGTCGTCACCCGCGAACCCCAATGTTTCTTGATCGCCGCCAGAATGCGCACTTTGTCGTCCACCATCACATAGTGCTCCGCTGGATACTTCGCCTCCACATCTTCCAATTCCTGTTCCTTATGGATATAGATCAAGACGTGCCCTTTGAAGCATTCATAGAGGCCCGCGCGCTCCACCTTGCGCGGCTGAAACACGACATCGCCGTCGCTTAAGATGGCAGCTTGCCCCAAGCGCTGCGCGTACTCGATGGCATCGAGCGATTCCGGATACAGGCGGTTGGCGAAGGGATAATCGATCATGAAGTGCGAGACGGTCAGCAGCTTCGGATCGCGAGGCCGTTCCGTGCGATAGCGCTGTAGCGCGCCCAGGTAGTCCGCATATCCGAGTTCGGTGCGCAACTGCTCGAAGATTTCCCAATAGCGCTGGGCGCTCGGGCCAACTTTGTCGATCAGGTGTCGCTTCAGATCTTCCGCGACACGATCGTTGTCGAGCAGCGTATTGTCCACATCGAAAAGGAACATGGTGCTCGGATTGGCGTGGGCGCGGTTCACAAAATCTCCAGTATTTTAGAGTGGCCTAATCATGCCAGAAATCGGCGCTCTGCGTCGCTGCGTTTTGGAGCGGGAATTGCGCTTTCCTCACATTGAAACCTGCCGAAGCCGCGAAATTTGCCCCTGCCGCGAGGGGCTTGTCGAGAACCCATCCCCTGTAGTACAAAGGCGTCGACCAACAATCGATGATTCAACCGAGGCTGCGACTTCGCCTCACAGATATGGCGAGACGGTTCTCGCCAAACCTTCAGGAGCCACTTCCCGTGGAACATATCGACCGTAACGTCGTCAGTCGCTTCGACACTCGCTCCAGCCGGCCTTGTGAGTTTTGCCGGGAGTTCGACCCGCAATTCCCCGCACGCCGCGCGCTCGACCAGATGGTGTCTGGCAGTCGTAAAGCCATTGCTTCCGCCCATTTGACCGAGGACGGCTACGTCCGTCACCGGATGCTGGAACTGCGCCGGTTAACTTCCCGCGCCCCCCTCACCGCAGCCTAACCCTTTTGGATCGCTTAGGCCGGCAGGTTATTCGAGCAACTTCTGCGGCGGTGGCGAGTTCTAATAGGTAGGCCCCGATGGTGTACCCTGTGCGGGGGAGGCTTCCCATGCTGGCCGGTGTGCGGTGCTGTTTTCTGCTTCTCTTCCTGCTGGCGTTTTCCGTGGCCGTGGTTTTGCCCGTTCAAGCACAAGTCAACGGCGTGCCGCCGTCGGTTACATCGATGGGCTTCGGCGGGAGAGTTATAAACGGCGTTCCCCCCAGCGTGACGTCGTTCGGACCCGACGGTTACAACAATCGCTGGTCGATTTTGGGAAACTGCTGTGCCAATTTCTTGTTACCGGCGAACCCGGATCCACCGCTATTTTCCGAACACCACCATCGCCACAAGGATGGGGCTTCTCTCGCCGGGGTCATGGAGCCAGTTTTCGTTCCCATCGCTGTGCCATACGC
Organism: Acidobacteriaceae bacterium; assembly: GCA_003162935.1. Classification (GTDB taxonomy): domain Bacteria; phylum Acidobacteriota; class Terriglobia; order Terriglobales; family Acidobacteriaceae; genus Acidiflorens. The sequence goes on along the minus strand of PLUW01000096.1, from coordinate 18,916 downwards.
GACAGAAGAAGACGAGGACTCGCCCGATGTCGACGCTGACACGGCGAGCCCGGAGAACGCGGATTCTCCCATCCGACCCGCGCGGTACCGCGATTCGTTTCCGATGGCGGACACCGAAGAGAATGAAGAAGACTCGGCGTCTACTCAGCCCTTGACCGTGCTGGTCTTTAAAGACACTCATCAATCCGGCGTGCTCAACTATGCCATCTTGGGCGACACCCTTTTTGACTTCGACGAGGGGCGTACCCGCAGAATCCCGCTCACCGACCTCGACCTTCCCGCCACGCTCAAAGTCAACGACGACCGCGGCGTGGACTTCCAGATCCCGGCCGGCGCCGTCCGTCAGTAGATCCCTGCCCGCGGGGAATCGCCCTGGATTTTGCCCTTGACACGGTGGTTTCCATGAATGGATACTTATGCATAGAAGTGCATGTTTATTCATGTCGAAAACAGCGCGCCACAAAGCGATTCTCAACCTCCTTGAGGAAGGGCGTGTGGGAAGCCAGGACTCTCTGCAGCAGAAGCTGAAGCGCAAGGGCTTCGACGTGGGCCAGGCGACTCTTTCCCGCGACTTGCGCGAACTGAAGCTGGTCAAAGGGCCCGAGGGCTATCGGGGGGGCGGCGAGAGCCTGGGCGCGGAAAGCGTTTTGCCGTCGGTGATCCATCTTGTCCGCCAGTTTGTGGTCGAAGTCCGGCCGGCGCAGAACCTGCTCGTGGTGAAGACCACCGTCGGCAGCGCGCAGCCGGTGGCCGCCGCGATCGACGCCTCGCGCTGGCCCGAGGTGGTCGGCACACTCGCCGGCGACGATACCGTGCTGGTGATTACCACCGCCAAAAAGAGAGCGCAGGCGCTCGCACGACGCATCCGCGAGCTGTCGTAGCGGCGTGCCCGCACCAACCGAGGCAGTCGCGTTCCTATTTCCCAAGAATGGAGTGATGAAATGCATATGAGAGCCGAGCCCATGACTGTGAGGGAACCAAAAAAGACGACACCGCCGAGCCTGCTGCCGGAAACGGCCGCGCCGCGCGATCTGGTTTCGATTCACGATCTGGCCCCCGCCGAGATCCTCCAGCTCTTTAATCTCACCTCTATGCTCAAGCAGCGGCCCGCGGATTTCCGCGGTGTTCTCGCTGGCAAACAGATGGTGATGTTCTTCGAGAAGCCCTCGCTGCGTACCCGCCTCACTTTCGAAGCCGGTATGGATAGCCTGGGCGGCAGCGCCTTCTTCGTCGACCAGACGGGCAGCCGTCTCAATGCCCGCGAGTCTCTCTACGATATCGCCCACAATCTCGAGCGCTGGATCGACATCATCGTGCTGCGCACATTCAGCCACGCCACCGTCGAAGAGATGGCAACGTATGCCAGCGTTCCGGTCATTAACGCTTTAAGCGAGCTCGAACATCCCTGCCAGGCGCTGGCCGACTTCTTCACTCTGCAAGAGCAGTTCGGCGATCTCCAGAAGCTGCATTTCGCTTATGTCGGCGATGGCAACAACATGGCGCATTCGCTTCTTCTGGCCGGTGCTTCCGTGGGCGCGAAGGTTTCGATTGCCACGCCCGAGCGTTATGGACTCAATCCCGTCATCGTCACCATGGCCAAAGCCATCGCAGAACAGACCAAGGCCCAGCTCCGCATCCTGACCGACCCGCACAAAGCCGTTGCCGGAGCGGACGCCGTCTACACCGACGCCTGGGCTAGCATGGGGCAAGAGCATGAAGCTGAGGAGCGAGCCGCAGTCTTCGCCCCTTTTCAGGTGAACGCCGCGCTCATGCAACTCGCCAAACCGCATGCGCGATTCATGCATTGTCTGCCCGCGCACCGAGGCTGCGAGGTGACCGACCAGGTCATCGACTCAGTGAACTCGGTTGTTTTCGACCAGGCGGAAAACCGTTTGCACATTCAGAAAGCTATACTCGTATGGATATTGGGCGGCGGCGTGGGCCGCTTCCGGGCAAGGAGTACGCATGCCTAAACAAGACGCGGCGAGAAAAGAGAAGATCGTTCTCGCCTACTCTGGCGGGCTTGACACTTCGATCATCATTCCGTGGCTGAAGGAAAACTATGCCTACGAAGTGATCGCCATGGTCGCCGACGTGGGGCAGGGAGACGACGTCGAAGCCGTCGTCAGCAAGGCGTACAAGACCGGAGCCAGCAAAGTAGTGGTCGAAGCTCTGCGGGAAGAGTTCCTGACCGGCTACGTTTGGCCCGCGCTGAAGGCGGGCGCGGTGTATGAGAACAAGTATCTGCTCGGCACTGCGCTGGCGCGGCCCGTGATCGCGAAACATCAAGTGGAAGTTGCGCTGCGCGAAGGCGCTACGGCCGTCAGCCATGGCTGTACCGGCAAGGGGAACGACCAGGTGCGCTTCGAGATGGCGTATCAGGCGCTGGCTCCGGAGCTGAAGGTAGTGGCTCCGTGGCGCGAATGGGATTTGAAGTCGCGCGAAGACTGTCTTGATTATGCGGAGAAGCGTGGGATCTCGGTGAGCGCGAGCCGAGAGAAGATCCACAGCCGCGATCGCAATCTCTGGCACCTCAGCCACGAGGGTGGAGAACTCGAAGACGCGGGCACCGCCCCGTTTGCCAGCACGTGGCAGATGACGAAGTCGCCGCAAGAAGCTCCCGACAAAGAAGAGCGCGTTGAAATCGGATTCGAAAAAGGCGTGCCTGTTTCGGTCGGAGGCCAGACTCTCGATCCTGTATCGCTGGTTGACCTGCTGAACGAAATCGGCGGACGCAACGCGGTGGGTCGCATCGACCTGGTCGAAAACCGTTTTGTCGGCATCAAGTCGCGCGGGTGCTATGAGACTCCTGGGGGCACGCTGTTGGTGGCGGCTCATGGCGAACTCGAGGCGCTCTGCCTCGATCGCGATCTGCTGCACTTCAAGCAACACGTCGCGCTTAAGTACGCGGAGCTCGTTTACTTCGGCCTATGGTTTACGCCGCTGCGCGAAGCGATCGATGCCTTCGTCGACACCACGCAGCGGAATCTGACCGGGTCGGTTGCGCTGTCGCTCTATAAAGGCAATGTCAGCATCGTTAGCCGCAAATCGGATTACTCGCTGTATCGCACCGATCTTTCCTCGTTCACCATGGGCGCAAGCTATGATCAGAAGGATGCGGAAGGCTTCATTCGCATTCTGGGATTGCCTTCTCGTTGCCGCGCCCAAACGCAAGGCCTTCATGCTCAAAACAAGGTAGAGGCTCCGCGATGAAGATGTGGTCTGGCCGCTTCCGGCAGCCGCTTGACCCCGAATTTGAAAAATGGCAGCGGTCGTTTTCCTACGACCAAAGGCTGCTGCCGTTTGAACTTGCCGCCAGCCGGGCGCATGCGAACGCGCTNNGGAAATTGGCCGCCGCGGCGAGTCTTCGCCCGAATTTCTCAACGATCCGGATGCGGAAGACGTTCACCACTTCGTGGAGAAGCAACTCGCCTCGCTGATTGGCGAGACGGGCTACAAGCTCCATGCCGGACGCAGCCGCAACGAACAGATCGCGACCGACCTTCGGCTCTTTGTGCGCCACAGCATCGACACCCTGCAAAACCTGATCGCCGATTGGGTTGAGGCGATCCTCATTCGCGCCGAAGCGGCGGGCAGCAACGCCATGCCCGCATACACGCATTTGCAACCGGCGGAGCCTGTGCTGGTTGCGCACTGGCTGCTTGCCTACGTCGAAATGTTCCTCCGCGATGCCGCGCGGTTTGCTGACTGCCGCAAGCGTGCAAACCTTTGTCCGCTGGGATCGGGCGCGGTGTCGGGAGCGACGCTCACCATCAATCGCCAGGCGATCGCGGCGGAGTTGGGCTTCGATGCTCCGACTGCAAACAGTATGGACGCGACCAGCGACCGTGACTTCGCCATCGAGTTCGTCGACGCGCTGTCGATGCTCGCGCTTCACCTTAGCCGCTGGGCGGAGGAGATGATCTTGTTCTCCACGTCCGCTTATGGATTTGTCGAGTTGCCCGAAGCATATTCCACTGGCAGCAGCGCCATGCCGCAGAAAAAAAATCCCGACTTGCTGGAACTGGTGCGCGGCAAGGCGGCGCGCGTGTTGGGATGCTCCACTACGCTGCGAGCGTTGGTGAAGGGCTTGCCGCTCGCCTACAACAAAGACTTGCAGGAGACGCAGGAGCCGTTGTTTGACGCCACCGATGCGATCATCGGCATGTTGCCGCTGGTGACCGGATTCATGAACACCGTCGAATTCGACGACGCGAAGATGAATCAGGCGGCGCAATTGGGCTTCATGAACGCCTGGGCTGCTGCCGCATATCTGGTCGAACGGGGAGTGGCTTCGCGGCTGGCGCATGAAGCGGTCGGCAAGGCGGTTGCTTTGGCCGTCGAGCGCGGATGCGATTTGCAAAAACTTCCGCTGGCCGATTTGCAGGCGATTCATGCGGGCTTTGATGCGGGTTTCCACTCCTGCCTTGGGCTCACCGAGGTGCTGGCGCTGCACGATGTTCCGGGAGGGACTGCTCCTCGGCACGTGAAACGCGCTTTGCAGAATGTGCGGGAGCGGGTTAAGCTGCTGCGCTGAAAGCTAGTTTCCCAGCGCTGAAGCGCTGGGCTAAGGTGGTTCGCCCCTCCTGGACTGGATTCTCGGACTTTTCGCTTTCGCGACTCGTACCCCGCATCGGACGAGCCTTCCGCGCCCCGCCAAGCATCTAACCCGAAGACCTTTTTAGGGAGAATTGCCCTGATTCTTAGCCGAGTTCTTTTCTTTGCGTTGTTTCTTTTGGCGATGTACGCCGTCCAGCGGTTTTGGTTTTTGCGGGCGTGGAACTGGATTACAGCGCTCTCGAATGCCAACTGGCGCTTCGGACTTCATGCGGGGCTGATTGCGCTGGCGGCGGCGCTGCTGGCTATGCTGCTTGATCCGATGCTGGGGCATGGGGTTTCGCGGATCCTCGACAGACTGAGCTTGGGCGGCGTCAGTGTTGGTAAGTCGTTCACTACTTTTGCCCGTCTGTGGCTGGTGGCTTCGTTCTTTGGATTCCTCGCGGTCGAATCGGTGGAAGCGATTGAGTGGGTCACGAATGTTGCGGCGCGGCTGCTGCGTCATCCTGGAGCGGTTGCGGGTGGGGTCAGCGCGTCGCGCCGCACATTTTTTCAATATGCGGCCGTTGTTGCCGGAGGCTTTCCCTTTCTTGCCGCTACCTATGGGTTTGCCGCCGGGCGTTTGAATTACAAGATTGAGCGCATCGATGTGGCGGTGGCGAATCTTCCTCCGGAACTGGACGGACTGAGGATTGCTCAGCTGAGCGACATACATATTGGCGACTACATGCCGCCGCGGGAGATTGCGCGGGCGGTGGATATGGCGAATGCTTTGTCGCCGGACATTTCGTTTGTTACGGGAGACTTTGTTTCGAGCGAGGGCGATCCGCTGGAGGTTTGCATTGGCGAGTTGAGCCGGCTGCGGGCTCCGCTGGGGGTTTGGGGATGCAATGGGAACCACGAAATTTATGCGGGCGTGGAAGATGAAGCGGAACGGCTGTTTCGCGCGCATGGGATGCGGTTGCTGCGCGCGGCGGCGGTGGTGGTGGAGCATAACGGCGGGCGATTTAATTTGCTGGGCGTCGACTATCAGCGGGACCGCATGACTCGCAACGAGGGCGAGCATCCCGGACCGATGCTGACGGAGATTGAACATTTGATTCGGCGCGACATGCCGAATCTTTTGCTTTCGCATAATCCGAATTCGTTTCGGCGGGCGGCGGAGTTGGGGATCGAGCTGAGTCTGGCGGGACATACGCATGGCGGGCAGATCAGAGTTGAGATTGTGGATCGCAGCGTCAGTCCGGCGCGGCTGATTTCTCCGTTTGTGGCGGGGCTTTATCGGCTGCCGATGAACGGGGGCGCATTCTCGAGCAAGAGTCTGCCGAAGGCTGCGCTTTACGTGAATCGAGGGCTGGGGACGTTTGGCTTTCCGGTGCGGATCGGCGTGCCTCCGGAGATTACTCTGCTGACGCTGCGCCGAGCGTGAAGAAGAGCCTGAAAAGGCAATGGGCAGCGCTCCTAGCGCGGGCCTGAACGTGATATAATTCTTGTGTAAATCCGGTCATGTAATGCCTGTAGATGCAAGCACTTAGCTAGATTTGTGACGAGGCAGAGCGGGCGGAGCTTCGCTCCGCTGGGACGGGCGAGACGCCCGTCCCCACACAACCTTTTTACGCTAGCTTTTACCGAGAGCTGACAACTGAAAGCTGAGAACTGAATTCATGGCTGACGATCCGCAGAATCCTGAACTTCCTTTAACTCCTCCTCCTGGCGGCGACGGGCCTACGGGGCCGGGCGCGCTCAACATGCAGCCCGTCAACATTGAAGAGGAGATGAAGCGGTCGTATCTCGACTATTCGCTGTCGGTGATTATCGGCCGCGCGCTGCCGGACGTGCGCGACGGGCTGAAGCCGGTGCATCGGCGGATTCTGTACACGATGCAGCAGATGGGGCTGGCTCCGGGGCGGGCGACGCGCAAGTGCGCTCGTATCGTCGGCGAAGTGATGGGCAAATACCATCCGCATGGAAACCTGGCGGTGTATGACGCGTTGGTGCGACTGGCGCAGCCGTTTGCGATGCGGGCTCCGCTGGTGGATGGGCAGGGGAATTTTGGGTCGGTGGATGGCGATCCGCCGGCGGCGGATCGTTACACGGAAGCGCGGCTGACGCGGGTTTCGACGGCGCTGCTGGAAGATTTGGATAAAGAAGCGGTCGATTTTTATCCGAACTACGACGGCACGGAGACACAGCCGGCGGTGCTGCCGGCCCGGTACCCGAACTTGCTGGTGAACGGGTCGGATGGAATTGCGGTTGGCATGGCGACGAAAATTCCGCCGCACAATTTGACGGAGATTGTCGATGCCACGATCACGCTGGTGAATAATCCTGGCGCGCAGTTACCGGAAATTCTGAAATTTGTGCAGGGGCCGGATTTTCCGACGGCTGGAATTATTCACGGGCGCGCCGGAATTTTTGAGGCGTACCGGACGGGGCGCGGACGTTTTATGATGCGCGCGCGGGCGGCGATCGAAAACGTCACCAAAGACAAGCAAGCGATCATCGTCACCGAGATTCCGTATCAGGTGAATAAGGCGCGGCTGATTGAGCGCATCGCCGATCTGGTGAACGACAAGACGATTGACGACATTTCGGATATTCGCGATGAAAGCGATCGCGATGGCATGCGCATCGTGATCGAACTCAAGCGCGGAGCCGAACCGCAGATCGTGCTCAATCAGCTCTTCAAGCACACGTCGATGCAGGAAGGCTTCAGCATGATTCTGCTGGCCGTGGTCAACAGCCAGCCGAAGGAAATGGGGCTGATCCAGGCGATCAAGCACTTCATCGACCATCGCGTCGATGTAGTGCGGCGGCGGACATCGTATTTGCTGGCGAAGGCGCGCGATCGCGAGCACATTCTGGAAGGGTACCTGACCGCGCTCGACCATCTGGATAACGTAATCGTGATTATTCGCGGCAGCGCGAATCGCGGCGATGCCCGGGAAAACTTGGTCGCTTATTTTGGCGGCAAGAAGATTGACATCAACACTACCGGACGGGCTCCGAAGCTGGCTCCCGAAAAGCCGTTTACGGCGAAGCAGGCTGACGCGATCCTCGAACTGCAGCTGCATCGGCTGACCAAGCTTTCGATCGACGAAATTTCGAACGAGTTGAAGTCGGTGCGCGAGGCGATTGCGGAGTACGAATCGATTCTGGCATCCGAGGCGAAGCTGCGCAAGGTCATCATTAAAGAACTGGAAGAGGTCAAGAAGCTGTACGGCGATGCGCGACGCACGGTGATCGAAGACGAAGCGGCGGAGATCATGCTGGAAGACCTGATCGCCGACGAGCAGGTTGCGGTCACGGTCAGCCATTCCGGCTACATGAAGCGCACTCCGATCTCGACCTACCGCATGCAGCGCCGCGGCGGCACCGGACGCACCGGCATGAAGACGCGCGACGAGGATTTCGTCGAGCATCTATTTATTGCGTCGACGCACGCTTACATTCTGATTTTCACCAACACGGGACGCGTGTATTGGCTCAAGGTGTATGAGATTCCCGACATCGCGGCTGCCGGCAAAGGCAAGCATGTTGGCAATCTGGTTGGCCTGCAACCGGGCGAGACTGTACGCACGATGCTTGCCGTACGCGATCTGGAAGAAGAAAATCGCTACGTCTTTTTTGCCACGCATAATGGCACGGTGAAGAAGAGCGCGGTGAAAGACTTCTCGCACGTGATGCAGCGCGGGATCATCGCCATCAACATCGAGCAGGGCGACGAACTGGTCGCGGCTTCGCTGACCGATGGCAACCAGATTGTCTTTCTCGCTTCGCATGACGGGCAGGCGATCCGCTTCGACGAAAACGACGTGCGCCCGATGGGACGTAACGCCACCGGCGTGCGCGGCATGAATCTGGGCGAGAAAGATTACATCGTCGGCATGGCGACCACGCTGAAGCCCGAAGCGAAGGCGGCGGTGAAAGAAGGCGAGGTCGCTGCCGATGTTGCCGATCTGGTACCGGAGAAAGGCTCGCTGATTCTGTCGGTAACCGAGAACGGATATGGCAAGCGCACTCCCGCCGACGAGTATCGGCTGACCAATCGCGGGGGGAAGGGCGTGATCAACGTCAAGACCACGGAGCGTAATGGCAAAGTGGTCGGCATCTCGCAGGTTTCGGAGAAATCCGAGGTGATGCTGATCTCGCAATACGGAAAGATCATCCGCATCGAGTCGAAGTTCATCCGCGAATCGGGGCGCTCGGCGCAAGGTGTGCGGCTGATACATGTCGAGCCGGGAGACCGGGTGGCGGCGGCGGTGGTGATTCCGCCGGAAGAGCCGAATGGGAACGGGACTTTGATACAGTAACGCTGAGGTCAGAGGGTCGAGGTCGGATTGCAGAGGTAGAGCGGTTACGGCCGCGCTGGAGGAAAACGTTCGCAACCGCTAGCAAACGGATTCTCGAAGCTTTCGGTACTCTCGCGTCCGATTCGAACTCGGTTGACCCCACCTACGATTACAAGCTCGAACGTCGACGAAAGAGGAAGCGCAGTTTCGCAAACTGCGCGACTATTTACGGGCCTTCCCGGAGCATCCACTCGAAGCCGAGGACTACGAAGAAGCCGCGCAGATGAACAATCGCTGCCGCGCCCGAGGGATTGCGGGATCGGCCATTGACTTCCTGATCTGCGCCGCCGCTCACCGCCGCGGCTGGACGATTCTCACGACCGATCGCGATTTCCAAAACTACGCCTCGGTACTGCCGCTGCGGCTGTATTGAGGATGGGTAAGCGGCTAGACGCCCGCCCGCATTACCGCAGTCACTCCCCAATCCCGCCACTTTCCATTACTGTTAACGGTAGTGATACTGCCTCCCCCGTGCGTGCCTGCGCGGTTGCAGACTTATTGTTAGCGAGCGCTTGTGCACGAGAACGCAAAAACTGAATCCGCGCACCGCGATCTGACTTGCGACGATCTGACGTACGACGAACTGCTGAGCCGACCGATTCGAGAGCTGGGGCTTACGCTTGCCGGGTCTCCGGTGGAGCGGTTTGTCGAACAGCTTTATCGCGAGCTGGACGCCAAGGGTCTGGCGAAATTTCGTCCGGCTTGTTACTTGACCGATGAGTGGGGATGCCCGTCGGGCGAGCCGATTATCGGGATTCCGTTTTATCTGGCGCACGCGGCGCTGGCGCAACTGGAAAAAGAAACGCATGACCTCGAAGACGCGAGAGAAATCATGATGTACCTGCGCCACGAAGCGGGGCACGCGTTCACCTATGCGTACAAGCTGCATGCCAAGCCCGAATGGAAGCAGATGTTTGGGCCGTTTCGGCGGCCGTATCGCGACAACTACCGGCCGGCTCCGTTTTCGCGCGACTATGTGCGGCATTTGCCGGGATGGTATGCGCAGAAGCATCCGGATGAAGATTTTGCCGAGACGTTCGCGGTGTGGCTGACGCCGCGCTCGAACTGGCGCAAGCGGTATCGCGGTTGGGGCGCGATGGCCAAGTTGCAATACTTGAACCGCCTGGCGCGGAAGCTGGGCAAGAGCGACCCTCCGCGGCGGCGCGGACAGACCGATGTGACGGTCGATGAAATGGAAACGACGGTGGCGGAGTTCTACAACAAGGCGGCGCGGGAAGAAGTTGCGGTCACCGAACTCACGCCGGATACGGATTTGCGGGACATCTTTCCCGTGTCGAAGCGAAGAAAGACGGCGATCGCGGCGCACGAATTTCTGCATCAGCACCGCAAGGCGGTGATCGACAAGGTGGCGCAGTGGACCGGTGCGCAGCGTCCGCTGATCAAGACTTTGATCGATACGATCGAAAAACGGACTGGCGAACTGGACTTGCGCGCCGACAAGACGCATACTGCGGAACATCTCGCCGAAGTGACGGCCTATGCGACCGCGCTGGTGATGACATACGTGGCGAAGGGAAAGTTTATACAGCCGTAGGAGAGCAGGTGTCAGGTATCAGGTTTAGGTCTCAGGAAAAACCTGACGACCGATTTATGTTAAGGATTTTCCTGAGACCTGACACCTTACACCTGAGACCTTGCAGCAATAGGCAATGATTGTCGAGGAGACGGAATGATTGGAGCAAAGTTGAAGATCGCGCTGCTGTATGACGTCTGGAATGAAGATCCGGTCGCGGCGGCGGCGAAAGAAGAGGCGGAGCCGGGGCGCAAACCGCAGAAGAAAGTGAAGAAGGCAAAAAAAGCGAAGACTGACCGCGAGGAGATTTTTGAAGCGCTGCAGAAACTGGGGCACGAGCCCTCCTATTTCGAGCTCGATGGGCGCCCGCAGTCGCTGCACTCGCTCTCGCGCTGCGATGCCGACCTCATTTTCAACCTGACCGAGTCTTTTGGGGGCGACGACACCCAGGAAATGAACGTGGTCGCTTACGTCGATCTGCTGGGATTGCGCTACACGGGCGCGGGGCCGCATTCCATTTTCATGTCGCAGGACAAGGCGGTGGCCAAGAAGATCTTCGCGTTTCACGGCATCAAGACGCCGTTTTTTGCAACATCGTATCGGGGACGCATCGAACATGCGCACGATATTTCGTTCCCGCTGATCGTAAAACCATCATGGGAGGATGGATCGATCGGCATCGATGCGGGCGCGGTGGTAAAGAACGTCAAGGAAATGATGGAGCGCGTGCAGTACATCCAGGATGAATTCGATTCGCCGGCGCTGATTGAGGAATACATCGAGGGGCGCGAGATTTACGCGGGAATTCTGGGGAGCTACGAACGGGCGCAGGTTCTGCCGCTGATCGAGCTTGACCTGTCACGCTTGCCTGAAGGCACTCCGAAGATCGCCAGCTACGATGTGAAATTCGAGAAAAATACCGAAGCTTACAAGCTGACGAAATCGGGAATCGCTGAAAATCTGGACGACGAAACGACGAAACGCCTGGAGGACACGGCGCTGGCCGCATATCGCGCGCTGAAACTGCGAGATTACGGACGCATCGACATGCGGCTGGCTCCGAACGGCGATGTGTATGTGATCGAAGCGAATCCGAATCCGTGGCTGGCGAGCCGGCAGGAGTTTGCCATGGCGGCGCGGGCCTCGGGGCTTTCGTACACGGAAACGATCGAGGCGATTGTCGATCTGGCGATGAGCCGGTATTTGAATGCGAACCTTCTGGCGAAGGCGGCGGGGATGCACTAGAGAAACTCCGATTCAGTGTCGGCAAGAAGCATGAACCACAGGGTACACAGGGGTGCACGGGGTAAACCGGACTTAATCAGAGCTTCCTTAGAGCTTTGAAAGCTTATCATCCAGAACAGAGCGGGCCTTAACGGCATGGCTGAAACCATGCCCTTCCCAAACCCACCCTACTTTGCGGCCGCCTTCGCCGCGGGTTGCAGTCTTTCGAAGGCTTCTTCGGCTCGTTGCAGGGCGTCCTGCACGTTGTCGCAGATATTCTCGGGACCGACCAACTCCTCGAACTCGGTCTGCTTGATCAATTGCAGCGGCTGCTCTCTGGCGCCGCACAGAATCAGGGCGCGGCCACTTTTCTTCAAAGTGCGGGCGACCTCTTCCAAGGCAAATAGTCCGGTGGCGTCGAGCGCGGTCATGTTGCGCAGGCGCAGAATTACGACCGGCGGGAGCTTGTGAAGATGTTGGGTGACCACATCGATCTTGTCGGTTGCGCCGAACAAAAACGGCCCATGAATGCGGAAGATAGTCGCGTAGTAGGGAATGTCTTTGTCCTGAAGAATGTGCACGCGTCCATCTTCAACGTAGTCGTCGGTGAC
>PLUW01000096.1:0-6613 GCA_003162935.1 Acidobacteriaceae bacterium | reverse complement strand
GGGATCTCGCGCCACTCGCCCATGTTGTAGCTCACCACGATGAGAATTCCCGCCAGCACCGCCATGGGGACGAAACTTACCAGCTTCGAGGCGAAGAGCAGAATCGCGAGCAGCGTGAGGGCGTGAATCATGCCCGCGACGGGGGTTTTTGCTCCCGCGCGGATGTTGGTCGCGGTGCGGGCGATGGCGCCGGTGGCGGGCAGTCCGCCAAACATGGGCGAAACTACGTTGGCGATGCCCTGTGCCACCAGTTCAACATTGGGATTGTGGCGGTCCTTGATATTGCTACTGCCGCTCATGCGATCCGAAACGACGGCCGACATCAGGGACTCGATGGCGCCCAGCATGGCGATCGTTAATGAGGGGCCGAGAAGTCCGTGAATCAGATCGGTTCGAAACGCAGGCAGGTGAAAGTGCGGCATGCCGCTTGGGATTCCGTTGAACCGCGAGCCAATGGTCGCGACCGGCAACTTGAATGCCCATACCGCGACCGTGCCCAGTACGAGCGCCACAATGGCGCCGGGAATGCGGCTGGAAAACAGGCGGCAGGCGAGGATTACGACGATGGTGCCAGCCGCCAGCGCGGTGGCTTCGAGCGAAATGGTGTGAAAGTTAAACGCCAGCGCTTCCATGCGCAGCCAGAACACGCCGGGAACTTTCTCCAGCTTGAGACCGAAGAAGTCCTTGATTTGGGTGCTGGCAATGAGGATGGCAATTCCGTTCGTAAAGCCGATGACGATGGGTCGAGGAATGTACTTAACCGCCGTCCCCATGCCGGTGAGCCCCATGATCACCAGAATGAGTCCCGCCATCATCGTGCACATGAAGAGGCCATCGACACCGTGGAGAGCGACAATGCCGGAGATGACGACGACGAAGGCTCCGGTGGGGCCACCGATCTGGGTGGTCGATCCGCCGAGCGCGGAGATGAGAAAGCCGGTGACGATCGCGCAGTAGATTCCAGCTTGCGGCGTGAGGCCAGAAGCGATGGCAAAGGCCATGGCCAGCGGCAAGGCGACCAAGCCTACGGTGATTCCGGCGATCAGGTCGCGGAGGAATTTATTCGGGTTGTAATCGCGCAGGCAGAGGATGGACTTGGGAAGCCAGCGCTGCTCAGAAAGTGTGAATTCCATGGGAACCTTCAATTATCGCAAGTAGAAGTGGGGAGACATAGTCCCCGAAAGGGCAACGGCGAGAATGTGTCTTTGGAGCGGGGGAACGTATGCAGTGCTCAGGTGGGACGGGGCCGCGCCCCGTCCCCACGCGAGCAGTTTCTAAAACCTGTTCCAGAGGTACTGGTTGTAGACGTCGTGGTGATACTGCACTTCGGGCGCTTTTACGAACGTGCCCAGCAGACGCGGGCACCGGTCGGCCGATGCTTCTTTGAGATCGGCGTAGCGGCCCTTTACGTCCTCGCCCATCAACTCTGAGGTCCAGCCGGCTTTGCGGAAATCGGCGAGGGCTTTGTAGATGTTGTCGGGCAGGTAACGCTCGGCCTGGCGCAGGTTCTTGATCTTCGCGGTGCTGCCTTCGAGGCCAGTCTTGAAGATCGAGAGCATAACCAGATAGGGATTCGCGTCCGGAGCCACCGAGCGGACTTCCACGCGCATACTGCGCTCGTTGCCGATGGGAATGCGGATCATCGAGCCGCGATCAACCGCCGACGCCTTGATCTGGTTCGGAGCTTCAAAGTGCGGATCGAGACGGCGATAGGCGTTGACGCTGGGATTCAGCAGCAGGCAAATGTCGTTGCCGTGGGTCAGAATGCGATCGACAAATTCCCACCCCGCTTTGCTCAGTTGTTCTTCGCCCTTCGGGTCCCAGAACAGATTCTTGCCGCCCTTGCTGATGGAAACATTGGTATGCATGCCGCTGCCGTTGACACCGACAACGGGTTTCGGCAGGAAGCATGCGGTCAAGCCCATATTGCGCGCCACCTGGCGGCAGATCAGTTTGTAGAGCTGGATGTGGTCGGCGGCAGCCACCACCTCGGCGTAGTTGTAGTTGATTTCGAACTGCGAGGGCGCAACCTCGGGGTGATCCTTTTCGTTTTGGAATCCCATCGAGCGCTGCACTTCGGCGGTCGTATCGATGAAGTTGCGCAGCGGATCGCCGGGCAGTGAGTGGTAATAACCGCCGGTGTTCACGTATTCGAATTTCCCGGTCTCGTGGTAGGTGCGCTCGGCGTCCGGACCATTGAAGAGAAAGCCCTCGATTTCATTGGCTGCGTTCAGGGTGTAGTTGTGCTTCTTGTAAAGACCGGCGGCGAAGGTCTTGAGCACTCCGCGCATGTCGGCGGCGTAGGGCTCGCCGCCCTTGTCGATCACTTCGCCAAACACCATGACTTTGCCGGGTCCAAATATGTCCGCGGGGCCCCAATAGAAAGCGGACCAGTCGATGCCCAAACGCAAATCGCTCTCGCGTTGCGCGGTGAAGCCGCGAATCGAGGAACCGTCGAAGGTGAGGTTGTCGTAGCTGTTCAACAGAAACTTCTTGTCGTAATCGAGCATGTGCAGACGGCCTTCGAGGTCGCTGAACATCACGGTCACGGCTTTGATGCGCGACTCGTCGGTCAGGTACCGCAGACGCTCTTCCTGGATCTTGTGAGGAGCGACGCGGTCGAGGCGCTGCTTCTTCGCCTTCAGGTTCATCTCTTCCAGTTCGTCGTAGGGGATGGCTAGAAAATTCCGAAGTTCAGTTGACATGCTTCTCCTTATTCGGGCGCTGCCCAGAATCAGAATTTAAACGGGGATGACTTGATAGGCTAACGCTTCCGGGGTCGCCAGACAAATAGAAATCGGTTATAGCACCGATTCGCTTTTGCAATTTGCATCGAGAACGGTGCAAAAAACCGGCTTCGAACTGCTGGCCCCTAGCTTCCGGCAAGCCTCTGGATTTGGCGCTTTCCGTGAAATAATCGGGTCTGAGGAACTGACACTTGGGTTGCGCGATCTGTAACGAACGAAAAGAAAAGCGGTTTTGCCCGGCTGTGCATGGGCGAATCTGCCCGCAGTGCTGTGGTGAGCAACGGGAGGTGACGCTGGATTGCCCGAGCGACTGTCCTTATCTTCTGCAGTCACGACAGCAGTCACGCGAACACGGCACTGGACACTCTCACGGTGAGCGGCAGGATCGCGGAATTCCGTTCACGGACATTGAAATCCCCGCTGTCGAAATTCCCGAGCAGTTTCTCTATGAACGCGAGGAGTTGATCCTCGGACTCAGCTTCGCGCTGGCCAAGAGCGCCCGCGCCGACCGCGCGCTCATGGACCGCGATTTGATCGCAGCGGTCAGTTCGTTGGCAAAGAGCTATGAGACGCTGGTGAACTCCAGCCTCATTTATGAAACGCCGACCGCCAACGTGGCACACCACATGATTACCCGCGAGATCGAGACCATGGTGCGGGAGTTTCGCGCCGCGGAGGAACAGCATATTGGGCACACTCGGCTGCGGGATTCCGAGATCTTGAAGGCGCTGGTATTTCTCTTGCGTTTGGGGCTGGGACGCACGTCCGGCAGGCCGAAGTCACGCGCGTTCATTGATTTTCTACTGGCGCAGTTTCCGGAAAAGCAATCCGCCCTCACGGGAGTGGAAGATGCGGGGAGCAGGATTGTGATTCCGTAAGATGCATCCAAAATATGCCGTGGATCCGGACGGACGAATGTGTCGGTCCCTAAGTAAGCAGCGGAGGCATTCAGAAGCGCCGCACCGTTTGCCCGCCGGCCAACTCCGCCAGAAGTTCTCGCACTGATTTGCCAAGACCGCCATGCGTTGCGTCGGGAGCGATCTCGGCCAGCGGTGCGAGGACAAAACGCCGCTGGTGCATGGCGGGATGCGGAATCTTCAGGCCGGGCTCATCCACGACTTGATTGCCAAACAGCACGACGTCGATGTCAATCTGGCGCGCACCCTTTTCGCGCGTGCGGAGACGGCCCATGTCGGCTTCGATGCGCAGCGCAAACTGGAGCAGCTCGCGCGGCGTCTTCTGCGTCTCGACGGCCAGCGCGCAGTTCAGAAACCAGGGCTGGTCGGGGACATCGACCGGCTGAGTTTCATAGAGCGCGGAGACGGCGAGCACGCGGCCTGCTGCTCGCAATTGTTCGACGGCCGCGAGCAGGTTGGCGGCGCGATCTCCCAGATTCGAGCCCAGCGACAGGTATGCGATTTCGCCCACGAACACAGTTTCGCGGGCGACGGCCTGAGAATCCACCGAAAAATGAACGAAACGAGTCATTTTTCACTTTCCAGCTTGGCGGAAGGCGATTTGCGAACATGATTAGCGGCGATTGCCCGCCACGATGCCGGGTTCTGCGGGGACGGGGAACCTCTTTACCCAACACTAAGGTCACTTTGTTAACGTGGCCTTAACCGCTAGTATCGAAGGTGCTATGAATCTGGACTCGCTTCTCGTCAGCAGGGACGCTGCTTTGCTCGGAGTGCTGCGTCCGGCACTGGAGAAGCTCTCGGTCGACGTCCAGGTTTGCGCGGAGATCCTGCCCGCCACGGATTTGCTGACGAAGCGTAAGTTCGATGCGGTCATCATCGACTGCGACGACCTGCCCAACGGGTTTGACCTTCTGAAGACTCTCCGGCAGTCCCATAGCAATGGCAAATCGGTATCGTTTGCGGTGGTGAATGGGAAAACGACCACGCAGCAGGCTTTTCAGACGGGAGCCAACTTCGTCTTACAGAAGCCGCTGACTCCGCTGCACGCGGCGCGCTGTTTCAATGCCGCCCTCAATTTCATGGTGCGGGAACGGCGCCGGTATTACCGGCACCCCGTCGACATGCCGTTACGGATTAGTTTTCCGCCGGTTCAGGAACTGACTGCGACGGTGACCAACGTGAGCGAGGGAGGCATGGCCATCCGAATCATCGGGAAGCTGCCCAAGGAAGGGCCAGCGCAGTTTCGCTTCACGCTTCCCAATTCCAGCATTGCGCTCGAACTGAAAGGCGAAGTTGCCTGGACCGACGGAACCGGCCACGCGGGAATTCGTTTCATCGAAGTTCCGCAGAGTTCGCAGTATCAGCTTGATAAATGGCTGACCGACCGGCTGCAAGAAGAAATACCCGCCAAACTGCAAGGTTACGCCGCCCTTCCGTAAGACTCAATTCACCGACACCCGGCATCCAGCTTGCAACTTGCGGCTGGCCACGGCTATGGCACTGTAGAGACTGGGCAGGTACAGCTGGGATTCCGGAGAACCCATGCCCGATCCCATGGCTGAGTCTGCGTTCATGATGATCACATTGGAAGAGAAAATCGCCCGTACCGAACGTTTGCTGCGGCGCATGGAGGAGGACCAGCCCTACTTGCGTGTGCGCTTGTCCGCGCTGGGCGCCGAGCACCGGCAGAGCGCAAATGCCTTCGCCGACCGAGTCCGCGCCGAAGCGGAAGCCGAACTGCAGCGCCTGCGGGCAGAGCGCGGATTGCCCTACGAGTGGAATGTCCCCCAGCCCGCCGACTGATGGCAATCCCTACAACCTTTGAGCAAACGCCGCCGGCACGGCGGCCCTTCATCCCGCAGAGCCTTGATGAACTCAAACAAAAGGGGTAGGTTTCTCAAAGGGGGCTATGTGCGTCCCAACAAACATTCCAAAGACCGCTGAGCTTGGTTGAAGCGTCTATTTAAGCATCCAGTCGTTGTTCCCATGACCCAACTCTATCCACTCCTGATGCAGCCCGCCTTCGACCCGCGCCCCTGGGGCACGCTCGATCTCTCGGCGATCTATCCCAATCACAAGTTCAACGAGCGCATCGGAGAAGCCTGGCTGACCGGCGACAACTGCGTGGTCGCGAACGGGCCGCTGGCGAAACGATCGCTGGCAGACCTGAGCAAGGAATTCGGCACCGACTTGGTGGGTACGGCCGCGCGCGACCCGCAGCGCTTTCCGTTGCTGATGAAGTTCTTGTTTCCCGAGGAAAAACTCTCTGTGCAGGTTCACCCCGACGACGCCACGGCGCAGCGGTTCGGCGATCCTTGGGGCAAAACTGAGTGCTGGTACGTCGCCCACGCTAAGCCCGGATCGCAAATCGCGCTCGGTCTGAAGCCCGGCGTCACCGTGGGGCAATTCGGGCAATCCATCGAGGAGAATCGCGCCGAAGAATTGCTCAACTGGATCAACGTCTATCAAGGCGAGATGATTTACGTGGCTGGCGGCACGGTGCATACGCTGGGGCCGGGCTCTGTAATCGTCGAGACGCAGCAGCAGTCCGACACCACTTACCGCCTTTACGACTACGGACGCCCGCGTCCGCTGCATCTGGAGCGCGGTCTCGCCTCGGTTAAGGAGCGCACCGCTTCCGGCAAGGTGATCCGGCCCGCGCCGGTCGGTAGCAACGGCGGCAAGAACCGGCGATCCGCAATGATATCGGCGCCGTACTTCAACGTTGATCTGTTCGAATTGAAAGAGCCGCACGAGTTCTCAACCGCGGGGTCTGAGCGAGACGATTCGAGCAAGCTGTCCGTGCAAATTATGGTTGCCGTCGAAGGCTGCGGAGTTGTGGAGGCGCAGGGCTGCAACCCGGTGACGCTGGCCAAAGGCGACGCGGTCGTTATCCCGGCCGCCGTGCGAGACTTCACGGTGCGGCCGCAGTGGGCAGTCGAATTT
>PLUW01000041.1 GCA_003162935.1 Acidobacteriaceae bacterium | reverse complement strand
TATGAGAATTCGTTTTGAGTTACTCTTGTCCAAATTAGGTTTTGAGCAGCGGGGGTAGAACTCTGCTACGGTTTGCGTTGCGAGACGTGAATCGTAGGGAGGGCCACCACCGCCGTGATACGAGTATCCAGCATTTTCAGCCAGATGTTGCAGTTGTTTTCCCGCCAAGGGTTCGAGCAGGCGGTCGCGGAGCACCGGGCCGAGCGCCACGCTCGCGGGTTCAGTTGCTGGGGACAGTTCGTGGCCATGTTGTTCTGTCACCTGGGGCGGGCGCAGTCCTTGCGGGAGATTTGCGGCGGACTGGCCGCCAGCGAAGGCAAGTTGCGGCACTTGGGGTTGCCCGATGCGCCCAAGCGCTTCACCCTGGCCTATGCCAACGAGCATCGGCCCTGGCAGTTGTACCGCGCCGTGTTTTATCAACTGCTGGGCCGCTGCCGCGAAGCTTCCGGTCCGCATGGCTTCCGCTTCAAGAACCAACTGCTGAGCCTGGACGCCACCCTGATCGAACTCTGCGCCAACGTCTTCGACTGGGCGTAGCGGGCAAACCGCTTGAAACCAGCCATATGCAATCAAGTGCACTACTATCGAAAACTCTTTCATATTGACAAAAACGCTGGTAGACGGAACAATTGCAGCCACTCTTCGGAGTCAAAAGCGGAACCCGAGTCATTCGCAATCGACTGACAGGCCAACCGCACCGAACGAAATTCAGTAACTGCAAGGCGACCAAATACTTTGAAGTGCGAAGCTCAAGATATTTGCGAAGTAATGAAGAAGTCTAGGGGGATTGACATGAGGCGAGTGATAGCAGTTCTTGCATTTTTTGCCCTGGCATTGCCGATGGCCGCTTGGGCGGGATCAATCACATTTACAGACCAGTTCGGCGGGGTTTCCATCTCCGACGCCGGAATTAGTTCGAGAGGGGCGGAACTGCGGGATGTGAACTTTCTCGGCGGCGGAAGCGTCGCGGCCGCCAGTGGACACGCTCTTGGTTCGGTCAGCTACACGACCGGCGCTTTGCTCAGCGGTTCGTTGACAAGCGGCGGAGTGTTTTCATCCACGGGTTCCTCCTTTGATATTACCGGTGTCGGCGCCTGGGCAAGATCCCTTAAGGCTGGGTCAAAAGGCCCGCTGGATATCTTCGTCGGAAGCTTTGTCGGCCCCATCGACTGGACGCTCGATGGCAAGTCCGGTTCTAAGAGCTTCTATACTTTGAGCGGCGAGATCTCCGGCACACTCTATACCGGTCGAACGGTGATGGGACATACGAGCCAAAACATCACGGTCTTAACCGGACACAATTCCGGGCACATCACTTCCGGCAGCACGCAACTGCAACTTGCGGTACCGGAACCTGGAACTCTCGGTCTGTTGGGATTGGGGCTGGTGGGTATTGCGGGAATGTTCCGTCGCAAGATCATCGGTTCTTAAGTTCGATTGCTGTTGCTCAAGTGCTCGACTTCATGGCCCCGCCGCGAGGCGGGGTTTTTATTTGGACTGTCTGATTGCTTCCAGTTAGTCGAGCTTGGCGTATTCCGCCTTGGCTTCCTTCAGGATGGGGATGTCGGGATCGGCGTCTTTCCAGAGCGCAAAGAAATCCTGATAAGCGGTTTTGGCTTTGCGCCGGTCTCCAGACATGGCATACGCGCGGCCGATCTGGAGATGGGCCAGCGACCCGAGAAGGAAGTTTTGCACGATTCCTTGATGATCGAGAAGCTTCTGGAATTCGGCCGCTGCTGCCGGACCGTTTTTCTCGGCAAGATAAGCTAGTCCCCGAAGGTATGCGGGATGCAATGTGCCGGCGATTTCCGGAGAAGGATTGCCGAGTTCGTAGGGCAGGGAAGGCTCGAGGGCGATGACGGCGCGGTCGGGCGCACGTTGCGCGATCGCCATCGACGCTTCGATCACGGGGAACCAGTAGACCTTGAGGAAGGTGTTGCTGGGTTCGGATTTCTTGAGCGCCTCCAGAATAGCTTTCGATTGGGTCGATTCGCCGGCGCGGGCTAACGCCAGCGCGGAGAGAACTCTGACGTCGCGTCCGGGGGCGAGCGCCAGCGCACGTGCGACAGCCTGCCGCGCCGCGCCCGCGTTGCCCACTTCCACTTCGCGGATGGCCTGAAAGGCAAGCCATTGCGCCGCCGTTTCCTTGGCGTCCGCGCGCACCGCCGAATCGGCGGCCTGCCGGGCCAGGTCGCGTGCTTTCACCATGCGTCCGTAATAGGCCTGGGTGTCGGCGTGGGTGTTGAGCATCTGGTCTTCCTCGCCGGGGCGTCCTAGCGCCCATGTGACCTGACGCTCCATCTCGGCGGTATCGCCGGCAAGGAATGCCAGGGCATACACTTCGCTCCGGAGAAACAAACCATCGAAATGATTTTTCTGCGCTTCCTGTAGTGTCAGCCGCGCATCCTTGATGCGGTTGACGGCGACGTAGTCGCTGGCCAGGTTGGAATAGTTGGTGATAGTGGGTCCGAGACGCTGCGCCGTTTCTGTTTCGGTGATGGACTTGTCGTACTGGCCCACCGAAGCGTAAAGGCTGCCCAGATTGGCGTGAGGAACCATCTCGCGCGGGTAGCTCCTCGCCCAAAGCTCATAGGCCTCGATGGCCTTGTCCATTTCGCCGGTGACGTATTGAAAGTAGAAAGCGGAGATGCGGAAGCGTTCGCGGTCGCTGACGCGGTCGCGCAAGTCGTAGGCCTTCCGGGCATAGTCCGCGGCCAAACTCGCCTGGCCCAGATTCGAGTAGTCGATGCCCAGGCTGACATAGGCCATGGCAAAGTTGGGGTCGAGTTCGATGGCGCGCTTCATGTAGGGAACGGATTCGGAATCGCCCTTGGTGCGGCCGGCGGCCACGCCCATGCTGTAGGCCTTCAAAGCGTCCAAGGAGGGCGTCGTCGCTTCCATGGGCACGTCGAATTCTTGCACGGACACGAGCGACTCGCCGAGGCGCGCGCGCAACGCGGCGGCGGAAGTATCCAATGCCTTGAGCACTCCTTCTTTGCTGGCGGCTTCGGCGTGTTCGTTGGCCAGGTTCTCGCCGTCGCTGCAAGCAACGGCATCGAGCGCGACTACATACTGGCTGCCCAGGGTGGTGATGGAACCCGCAACCACGGCCTTGCTGCCCGTGCGCAGGCAAAGTTCCGCGGCGACTGCTCCCGTAACGCGCTCGGAGGGGGCGCGACCCATCAGCTTGAGTGTTTCGCCAGCCTTGCTGTCGGAAAGAATATTCAGAAAAGGAGACTGCTCCAGATCGACGGCTAGCGCCTGCTTGAGTGTGCCGTCGAAGACTGGGTCACCGGTGGAGTTGGTGAAATCCGCCAGCACAACCGTGTCTTTCTCGGTCAGCGTCGTGGCGGGATGCGTGGAGCGCGAACGAAGATAGAGTCCGCCAGCCGCGAGGATCGCCAGAACGATGGCACCGGCCACGACGTATCGGCCGAGCCTTCGCGACCCGGCAACAGCGGAATCTGGGATTTTCATGCGACCGCTGCTGCTGGAGGCAGCGCCGGAATCGGCCCTGGCTCCAGCCGACGACTCGTGCGATTCCGTATCCCGCTTGAGCCGCTGCAAATCGGTTCGCATGTCGGCCGCATGCTGATAGCGCAGATTGCGGTTCTTCTCCAGAGCCTTGTTGATGATCCGCTCCAGTTCCGCCGGCACGTCGGGATTCAGCCGCACCGCGGAAGTAGGCGTGCCGTCGAGAATGGATTTGAAGATCACCGCGGAGCTCTCGCCCCGGAACGGCAGCGCGCCCGTTGCCATCTCGTACATGACGGCGCCAAAGGAGAACAAATCGCTACGCGCGTCCAATTCTTTCGCGCGCGCCTGCTCGGGCGACATATAGGAGATGGTGCCGACCGCACTGCCGGGGCTGGTCAGGTGGGGCTCGTCGGGCGCGGTAAGTTCGTTGGCCAGCGCATCGCTCGAAGACCCGCCCGAAGGTGCGACCTTGGCCAGCCCGAAATCGAGAATCTTGGCGTGGCCGCGCTTGGTGACAAAAATATTGCCGGGCTTGATGTCGCGGTGCACGATCCCTTGGGCGTGCGCGGCGTCGAGCGCATCGGCGACTTCGATGCTTAGAGAGAGGATGGTCTCCAGGTCGAGCGGGCGGCCGGCGATGCGGTGCTTCAGCGTGATCCCGTCAAGAAACTCCATGGCGATGAAGGCCTTGCCATCTTCTTCGCCAATGTCGTGAATGGTGCAGATGTTGGGATGATTCAGCGCGGACGCCGCTTGCGCCTCGCGTTGAAAACGAGCGAGCGCTTGCGCATCGCGAGCGACTTTGTCTGGCAGGAATTTGAGGGCGACAAACCGGTGCAGGCGCGCGTCTTCGGCCTTGTACACAACGCCCATGCCACCAACGCCCAGCATCTCGACGATGCGGTAGTGCGAAATGGTTTGGCCGATCATATTGGACTGAGCATTGTTGGACCGAGCATTGTTTGGCCGAGCACGGAAGATGCCGGGCTTTTGAGTCGCTTCATCTTACGGATGGTGGCGTCCACTCGTCAACGAATGAGGGGGGGATAGGAGACGGAGGCATCCGAGAGTCGATTCTTTGAGCTGGGGGTAGCACGCGTATGCGTTTCGATGTTAAAATTAATCCTTCGTCAGCGAGCCAGTTGTTTTCCGAGTGGTTTCGGAGCGGGTGACACGCTCCGGAGTAGAATGTTGCGCTTTTGAAACTCGCTCCAGCCTTGCCCATCAAGGTGTTCGGAGATGCGAGTCGTTTCAGAGTTGGGGACGTAGTTCAGTTGGTTAGAACGCTGCCCTGTCACGGCAGAGGTCGCGAGTTCGAGTCTCGTCGTCCCCGCCATTCTTTCTAAAGCACTTGCGCTAATTTTGGCGAAACCATCGAGGACCCAAAAGGGCACGTTTTTGTGCCCTTTTTTGTGTCCCTTTTCGCCCGCCCAATTCCCGTCCTGGGTGGTCCTCACGCTGCAACGCCACCCGATACAGACGGTGGTGACGTTGCGTTCGCTTCGCACGAAAACACCAACGACAAGACTGCTGCCTGAGCTGCATGTTTGGCGGGCGTGACTGCCTGGGTATATATATCCAATGTCGATCGCAGAGTCGAATGCCGCAACAGTTCCTGCATGACTTTGAATTCCGTGCCCACGCTTCTCAGCAGCGTCGAATACGTATGACGAAACGTGTGCCAGCCGATGCATTTCTGGATTCCAACTCTTTGTGCAGCCGGTCGCACGTATTTGCGCAAGATCGCTTGTCCCCAGTACGGTCTCCGACCCCTATGGTGCCTGCTGGCAAAAACCCAATCATCCGGCTTCGTGTAAGCGCACTGTTTTCGCCAGCCTGACAATGCATCGGCAAGGCGTGGATGAACGGGCACGGGCTTTTGCGATGACTCGGTCTTGCATGGGCCGACTACACCGTACACGATGGATCGCGTTACGTTCATCGTGTATTGAACAAGATCGATGTCACCCCATTTCAAGCCGAACAACTCGCTCTGCCGCAAGCCGGTGGATACTGCGAGGAGAACCAAGGTTCGTTCTCGGATGCCCAGACTGTCCACCAGCGCCCGGATTTCCTCGGGCATCAGGACAGTTGGTGCTCTGCGGCGTTTCGCACTCTGACGAACGAGACGGATTGGATTGCGGTCAAATAGCTCGTATCGGCAAGCATGATTGAAGAGAACGGACATCAGATTTCGAATTTTGGCACAACTACTTTTTGCCAACGGCAAACGTCGCAGCCAAGATTCGACTTGTATTGTTCTGACTTCCGCCAGTTCGTAGTGCCGCCAGTGAGGAAGAACCCAGCGGGTTAGGTACGCCTGGTACGTCTTCTTGGTCGAGTAACTGCGCCATGTGTTGTCCCTTGCGAGTTCCCGTTGCTCGAAATGATAGCAGAGCTGCGCGACCGTAATTGAGCGATTGCCCATCCGCACTTTGTCGGAATTGATTTCTGCCAACAGGACTGCGATAGCAGAACGGGCGCCAGCTTCATCCAAGTAGCGCTCAACCGTGCCAATCACTCTCTTCCGCTGGACACGCGCTCCATGCAAATCCTTCTCGGACCAGCGAAACTGCCATACAGCAGGCCCCTCCTTGCGACTTACCAATGCCAGACTTCCGTGTTGCATTCTCAGCCTCCGTGACCGCAGTTGCGGCGCACGAGAATTCTCACGTATTACGGGGAACCAAGGGAGTCAGCCGGTACCCAAGTGAATTGCTTTGCGGCGGCAAGGCTCGCAGGTATTTATCCAAGCCCTTTGAGATTGGACGGAGGCGTAATCTACGCGACGCCTGCCAGCGCCTGACTCACCATTTTTACCCACAGGGGTGGGTTGTCTGCAGGGCAATTGAAATCAGTCTCGCTGAAGGCGCTGTCGCGGCGGCCCAGAAGAGCCACAATGGGAACCGCATGGAGAGTTTCCCGAAAATAAGTGATAAGCTCGCATCGCTCTAGCCGCGGTGCCCTGTGCCCGATCACTACGACTCCAACTAATGCATTCGAGAGGTCAAGATTTCGCGCCGCCCGCGAGCCGAGAACGGAAACGACTGGATGCCCTAGTAGTTGAAGAATATCCTCACGAGCTGACAGGAGGGTTGGACGATATTCAACTTGCACAATGGTCGTCATGGTTTTCCGGGTTCGCGGCCCCTTGAGCTTGAATATGCTTGCGTCGAGACCCGACGCGAGGAGTCCTTCAGGTGGGAACGCCCAGCTTAGGCAGAAGCCACTGCGTCAGAACCACGTAAGCAGCAAGAAACGCACCTATCCACACCCAATCAGGCATTCTTCCTCTCGGCTACTCGCTCACTCCCAGTTTACGCAAGAACGTCATCATCGGGCACCAGTTGGTAAATGCTGACTGAAACAGGTTCAAACCCACAAAGGCGGTGAAGAGATACCAATACGGGCTCGCCCAGTGTCCAAGTGCCAGCGAAACCAGGATGAAAGCCCCGGCGATCAGTCTCAAGTAGCGTTCAATTGTCATAGTTTCACCTTCCTTTTTGAAATCCTCACTCTGAGGCTGTTGCCATGGGTCCGACCGGCGATGGCTTCGAGTTGTGACCGCGCTGGCTCAGGTAATACAGCACTGGGACAGCCATGCGCGA
>PLUW01000102.1:22692-35445 GCA_003162935.1 Acidobacteriaceae bacterium | reverse complement strand
CCCAATACGATCCACGCCAGAATTGACATAGTCTGCTCTCCTTGGAACATAGAAATTAAGCCTTCCCCACGAAGGCGAGCGCTGAATATAGCAGAAGAAGGGGTGTGGTGGGAATCCTGCGAGCGCAAGACATGGATGCCGAAGGCTGGGCAATCGGTTACAATCTTCGCTCAATGAACCGCGAACATTACAGACAATATAGCCACGAACTGGGACGCGACATGGAGTCGCTGGTGTTTGGGCACGCCGGGCGGCCGATCCTCGTTTTTCCGACATCCATGGGACGTTTTTTTGAGTATGAAGACGCGGGGATGATCCGCGCCTTGGCCGGAAAACTGGAGGCGGGAGAGATCCAGGTTTTCTGCGTGGACGGCGTGGATGGCGAGAGCTGGTACAACAAGGGCGTGCATCCGGGAGCGCGGATCTGGCGGCATGTGCAGTATGAGCGCTACGTGATCAACGAGTTTCTGCCGTACTTGAAGTGGAAGAACTGGGCTCCGCGGATCGCGGTGACGGGATGCAGTTTTGGCGGGTATCACGCGCTGAATTTTTCCATGCGACATCCGGATGTGGTTTCGGCTTGCGTGACCATGAGCGGGTCGTTCGATATCAAGAGCCAGCTCGATGGCTATTACGACGACAACGTTTATTTCAACAATCCGCCGGACTATTTGTCGAACATGAGCGACGATTGGTTTCTGAGCCGCTACCGCCAGATGAAGATCGTGCTGGGATCGTCGGATTGGGATATGTGCCTGGACGCGAACGTGAAGATGGCGGCGATTCTGCAGGGCAAAGGGATTCCGAATTGGCTGGATATTTACGGCGACAACAGCAAGCATGATTGGCCGCTGTGGCAGCGGATGGCCTGGAAGTATTTTTAAGGGCGCTGTTCGTCGTTCGCTGTTCGCTTTTCCGCAGCCGCAGCCGCAGNNTTGGTCGAGAAAATCAACTCGAAGAAGGTCGCGGGCGTTACGGCCGAATTTGTGAAGATTGGCGGCATCCGCATGGATGAGCCGAAGAAGTACGACGTCATCATCGACCGCATTTCGCAGGACATTCCCTTCTACCGGGCATACCTGAAGAACGCGGCGCTGCAGGGGACGATTGTGATCAACAATCCGTTCTGGTGGACGGCGGACGACAAGTTTTTCAACTATGCCATGGCGCACAAGATGGGGGTGGCGATTCCCCCGACGGTGATTTTGCCGCATCACACGCATCCGCCGGATACTACCGATAAGTCAATGCGCAACTTGATCTATCCGCTGAATTGGGAAGAGGTGTTTGCCTATGTCGGCTTTCCGGCATTCCTGAAACCCTACGCGGGCGGTGGATGGAAGCACGTGTATAAAGTGGATTCTCCGGAGGAGTTTTTTGAAAACTACAACCGGACTGGCGATCTCTGCATGACGCTACAGCATGGCGTGGAGTTCGAGGACTATTACCGCTGCTACGTGGTGGGGCAGGAGAAAGTCCACATCATGAAGTACGATCCGAAGGCTCCGCACCATGAGCGCTATGTGAAGGGGAATCCGCAGCCGGGACCGAAGTTGAAGGAGCGGATCGAGAAAGATGCTCTGGCGCTGTGCTGCGCGCTGGGCTATGACCTGAACACGGTGGAGTTTGCGGTCGAGGGCGGCGTGCCCTATGCGATTGACTTTATGAATCCTGCTCCGGATGCGGAAGTCACGTCGGTGGGGCAGCAGAATTTTGAGTGGATCGTGGAGGCGGTGGCGGAAATGGCGATCCAAAAGGCTCTGGGCGGAGAAAACCCGGTGCAAGAATTGCGCTGGGCGGCGTTTTTGAATGGGCCGAAGGGGCTGGACGGTCCGGCACCGAAGGTACGGAAGAAAGCATAGATCGCGGGGCTCGGTCGTGGGTCCTCATGATGCAAACCACAAGACCCTGAACCACCAAGGCCACGAAGGTACACGAAGGAAACGCCTGAGACCAAAAGCCTTCGTGATACTTCGTGGCCTTGGTGGTTCAGGGTTTCGCAAATTGACCCACTGCCCGGGGCTCTGCCCGTCCCCACACGGCCTGCTCATTGGTATACTAATGGGACTCCTGCCGGAGCTCTTCGCTCCTTGCAGCCTTGGGATGCCGCGATGAAGCCTACATTCACGCTAGGAATCGAAGAGGAGTACCAGACCGTCGACCCCGAAAGTCGGGACCTGCGGTCGCATATTCACGCCGAGATCATCGAGAAGGGCCGGTTGATCCTGCAGGAGCGGGTCAAGACGGAGATGCACCAATCGGTGGTGGAAGTGGGCACGTCGGTTTGCGCCAATATCAAGGAAGCGCGCGAAGAGCTGAAGAGTCTGCGGTGGCACATGATCCGCCTGGCGCGGGAGAATGGGTTGCGGCTGGCGGCAGCGGCGACGCATCCGTTCGCCGATTGGCGGGTGCAGGAGCTTACGCCGGGCGAGCGCTATAAGAACATTGTGCAGGATATGCAACTGGTGGCGCGGGCCAACCTAATCTTCGGGCTGCACGTGCATGTGGGCATCGAGGATCGCGAAGTGCTGATCCAGATGATGAATCATGCCCGCTATTTCATTCCGCATCTACTGGCGCTGTCGACCAATTCGCCGTTCTGGCTGGGGATGGACACGGGGCTGCACTCCTACCGCTGCAAGGTGTTTGACAAGTTTCCGCGGACGAATCTGCCCGATTATTTCCCGAGTTGGGGCGAATACGAAAATTACGTCAAGCTGCTGGTGAAGACGAACTCGATCGATAACGCCAAGAAAATCTGGTGGGACATGCGTCCGCATCCGTTCTTCAACACGCTGGAGTTCCGCGTGTGCGATCTTCCGATGCGGGTTGACGAGACGATTGCGCTGGCGGCGCTGATCCAGGCCACTGTCGTGAAGCTTTACAAGCTGCATACCCAGAACCAAGGCTTCCGTCTGTACCGAAAATCGCTGCTAATGGAGAACAAGTGGCGGGCGGCGCGCTATGGCATCAACGGAAAGCTGATCGACTTCGGCAAGCAGGAGGAAGTTCCGGAGCGCGATTTGATTGAAGAATATCTCGCCTTCGTCGATGACGTACTCGATGAACTGGACTGCCGCGAGGAAGTGGAATATATCCGCGAGATTATGAAGATGGGAACCGGCGCGGAC
Source organism: Acidobacteriaceae bacterium (assembly GCA_003162935.1). Taxonomy (GTDB): domain Bacteria; phylum Acidobacteriota; class Terriglobia; order Terriglobales; family Acidobacteriaceae; genus Acidiflorens. Next base: position 32,314 of record PLUW01000102.1, on the reverse strand, counting down.
CGGCAACTGGAAGTGTACCGCAGGACCGGCGATATGAAAGCCGTGATGGACTACATCATAGAGGAGACTGAGGTGGGCGTGGACGAGGTGGACAGTTTGCCCACCGCACGGGCCGTCTAACGAGTTTGATGAATACTGACTTGCAACTGAACGCAAAATCCAACCGACAACTGAATCAGATGGCTTTTGATCCGGAGCTCACACAAGGCGCGCGGAATGCGGTGCGCGTGTGCCTGCGCGTGCTGCCTTCGGAAAAAGTGACCGTGATTACCGATGAAGTCAGCCTGGAGATCGCGGCCGCGCTGGTCCACGAACTGGAAGAAGTGGGCTGCCGGTATCAGACCTGGGTGCTGGAAGACATCGCGACGCGTCCTCTGACGGATTTGCCGCTCGCGATCGCCGCGGATCTGGAGACAAGCCATGTCAGCATTTTTGCGGTGACGGCGCAGACCAACGAACTGAAGTCGCGCATGCAGATGACCGACATCGTGAACCGGAACAATATCCGGCACGCGCACATGGTCAACATCAAGAAGCGCATCATGCTGGAAGGCATGCGCGCGGACTTCCTGAAGGTCGACCGCTTGAGCGTGAAGGTGATGGAGAGGGTGAGCGCGGCCAGGCAAATCCGTGCAAAAACGCCTGCCGGGACGGATTTGGTGGCGGATTTGAATCCGAATTATCGCTGGGTGAAGACGAGCGGAATCATCAGCACGGCAAAATGGGGAAACCTGCCGGGCGGCGAAGTGTTCACGACGCCGGGCGAGGTGAACGGCACGTTTGTGATCGATGGCGTGGTCGGCGATTATCTGTGCGAGAAGTTCGGCGACCTGAAAGCGCATCCGCTGACCATCCAGGTGAAGGGCAATCGCCTGATCGCGGCGCATTCGGCGAACAAGGAATTGAAAGACGATTTCTGGGCCTACACGCATAAGGACGAGAACAGCGACCGCGTGGGCGAGTTTGCCATTGGGACGAACATCGAATTGAAAGATGTGATCGGCGAGATTCTGCAGGATGAGAAATACCCGGGCGTGCACATTGCCTTCGGCAATCCGTACGGCGCGCACACCGGGGCAGAGTGGTATTCGTCGACGCACATCGATGTGGTGGGGCGGAAGTTCGATATCTGGGTCGATGGCGAGCAGATCATGCGGGACGGGCATTTTTTGATTGAGGCGTAGGGCAGCTATTAGCTGTTAGCTCTTGGCTTTTCGCAAGTGCGTAAGCCTGGCGCTTCGTATCAGGGCATCGCTTTAGCGATACCGCAACGATTCAGCGGTAACCGCCCCTTTAAGGGCTGCCATCAACCTTGAACGGGCGAGGGCGCCCGTCGCTCCACGAAACTTCGATGATCCCCTCTTACCGGCACGACTTCAATTCGCGATTCACTCCTGACAAATACGAGCGGTTGCAGCGCGAGATGACTTCGCGGTGCGGAATGGAAGTGCCGTTTGCTTTGTGCGAAACGCCTTGCTTCTTTCCTGACGGACTGGTCGCACTCATGGGGGAGGATGGGAAGGCACTGATCCGGCAGTTGGTCGAGAACCCGGAGTATCGGGCGCGCTCGGAGGCTTCGATTCCGGCTGAGTTTCGCGTACCGAATGAAGCGGCGCATCCCATGTTCATTCAAGTGGACTTCGGACTGGTGCGGGATGCGGCGGGCGAGTTGCAGCCGAAGTTGGTCGAGTTACAGGCCTTCCCTTCCCTTTACGCGTACCAGCCGGTCTTGGCGCAGACTTACATGGATGTGTTCGGGCTCGATCCGAAGCTTCGTTACTTTTTGAGCGGGCTCGACTCGGCTGGGTACAAGCGGCTCTTGCAGGATGCGATTGTCGCGGGGCACGATCCGGCGAATGTGGTGTTGATGGAAGTGCATCCGGAGGAACAGAAGACGCGGCCGGATTTTCTGCTGACCGAGAAGCTGCTGGGGATTCGCACCGTCTGCATCACCAAAATTCGTAAACAGGGCCGGCGCTTGTTTTATGAAGAGGCGGGCAAGCAGGTTCCGATTGAGCGGATATATAACCGCACCATCGTCGACGAACTGGAACGCAAAGGCATTGTTCCGCCGTTTGATTTTCGCGACGATCTGGACGTGGAGTGGGCGGGGCATCCGAACTGGTATTTCCGCATCAGCAAGTACTCGATTCCGTATTTGAAGCATCCGTCGGTGCCGCGGACGTGGTTTCTGGATCAGCTGAAGGAAGTGCCGGCGGATCTGGAGAATTTCGTGCTTAAGCCGCTGTATTCGTTTGCGGGATTGGGCGTGGTGATTGCTCCTTCGCGGGCCGATGTCGATGCGATTCCAGCGGCCAAGCGCGGCGAATACATTTTGCAGGAGCGTATGAATTTTACGCCGGTCGTCGAGACGCCGCACGGGGCGGCCAAGGTCGAGCTGCGCATCATGTATGTGTGGCTCGATAAATTGCTTCCCGTACTGACGATTGTGCGGATGGGCCGTGGGCTCATGATGGGCGTGGATCAGAACAAGGGCATGAAATGGGTGGGATCGTCGGCGGCGCTGGTCAGCAGCTAGCTCCAGCTCTCGCCTCCTTTGCAGAGAACGCGAAGGAGCGGGGCACCTTCTAGGCCCCGCCTTCGGCCCCAAAATTGTCACCTATCAGCGTGACCGACATCACCGTCCGTCCCGCTCCCGCGCCCTATCGTTGAGGGCATGGCTACTCTTACGTGCGCTAATTCTCGTGTTCTGAATTCCAGCCTGGTATCCCGCATCATGAGCGCCGACGAAGCGGCGGCGCTGATCGAGTTCGGCACTCGCATCGGCATGAGCGGGTTTACCGGCTCCGGTTATCCAAAAGCCGTCCCGATGTCTTTGGCGCGCCGCATTTCGGACGCACACCTGCGCGGCGACAAATGTCAGGTCAGCATCTTCACGGGCGCTTCCACCGGGCCCGAATTGGACGGCGCGCTGGCCCTGGCCGGTGGCATCCACCTGCGGCTCCCCTATCAGTCGGACCCCGAGACGCGCAAGCGGATCAACGCCGGTGAGATGGAATACATGGACATCCATCTCGGCCACGTCGCGCAATACGTGGAATACGGCTTCCTTGGAAAGATGGACTGGGCGCTGATCGAGGTCACGGCGATTCTTGAAGACGGGCGCGTGGTGCCAAGTTCGTCGGTGGGCAACAACCGGACTTGGATTGAGCAGGCCGAGAAGGTAATCCTCGAAGTGAACGCCGCGCAGCCGGAGGAATTGGAAGGCATGCACGACATTTATTACGGCATGCAACCGCCGCCGAACCGGCAGCCGATTCCGCTGGTGCATACGGCGCAAAGGATCGGCACTCCTTATCTTCACGTGCCATTGGAGAAGGTCGCAGCGGTGGTGCTGACCAATTCCCCCGATCGCAATAGCCCGTTCAAAGCGCCCGACGACGCTTCGCGCCGCATTGCCGGCCACATTTTGGACTTCCTCGCCGCTGAAGTGAAGTCGGGACGCGTTCCGCCGTCGCTGCTGCCGCTGCAATCGGGCGTGGGCAACATCGCCAATGCCGTGCTGCACGGCCTGAAGGAAGGGAAATTTGAAAATTTGACCTCGTTCACCGAGGTGATTCAAGACGGCATGATCGAGTTGTTGCGCTGCGGCAAGCTCACTTGCGCTTCGGCCACCGCCTTCTCTCTCAGTCCGGAAATGGGGGCACAGTTCAACTCGCAAATCAGAGAATTCCGCGATCGCATCGTGCTTCGTCCGCAGGAAATTTCGAACCATGCCGAATTGATCCGCCGGCTGGGCGTGATCGGGATGAATGGAATGATTGAAGCCGACATCTACGGCAACGTTAATTCGACCCATGTGATGGGATCGCGTATCCAGAACGGGATTGGCGGTTCGGGCGATTTTGCGCGCAATGGATACCTGGCGATCTTTATGGCGCCCTCCACGGCGCAGAAAGGCGCAATCAGTACGATCGTGCCCATGGTGTCGCACGTCGACCACACCGAACACGACGTCGATGTGGTGGTAACCGAGCAGGGGCTTGCCGATTTGAGGGGCCTGTCGCCGCGACAAAGAGCGAAGATCATCATTGAACAGTGCGCGCATCCCGACTATCGCTCTCTGCTGCGCGATTACCAGGACCGGGCCGAGCGCCTGTCGTTCGGCAAACACACTCCGCACCTGCTCCACGAGAGTCTGGGCTGGCATGAACGCTACGTGCGGACGGGACGCATGCGTCCGCGCGAGGAGTGATGGAACCCACTTAAGACGGACTGCCCGATTGACTCACAAACCCGCCAATCTCGGTTGACCCGACCGCGTTGACCCTCTACCATTACGCCTTCATGGGTAAGGGCCGTCTTTACTCGCCCAGCCCCATGAACCAAAGGCAAAGGCGGCGGATAGGCCTGCCCTGAGCGAAGTCGAAGGGAGTGTCCGCTCTACACGAAAACCATGGAAATCGTTGGCCAGACGGTGTCTCATTACCGCGTGCTGTCGAAGTTGGGCGTCGGTGGAATGGGAATTGTTTACGAAGCGGAAGACCTCCGTCTGGGGCGTCATGTCGCCCTGAAATTCATCCCCGAGCACCTGGCGAAGGACCCGCGCGCGCTGGAGCGATTCACGCGGGAGGCCCGGGCTGCTTCGCAACTGAACCACGCCAACATCTGCACCATCCACGACATTGAAGACAACAACGGGCAGCCCTTCATCGTCATGGAAAAGCTGGAGGGCGAGAGCCTGAAGCAGCGCATCCATGGCAAGGCGATGCCGCTGGAAGACGTTCTGGACGTCGCCGTGCAAATGGCCGACGCGCTCGCGGCCTCCCATGCCAAGGGAATTGTGCATCGCGACATCAAGCCGGCAAATATCTTTCTGACTCCGAATGGCCAGGTCAAAATTTTGGACTTCGGGCTGGCGAAGCTGGCCAAGGGCGCGAGCGTAGGCACTTCGACGGACTCGTCGCTGGAGGATTCGCTGACCCAGGTCGGAGTGATTCCGGGCACAGCCGTTTATATGTCGCCGGAGCAGGCGCGCTCGGAAGACCTGGACGTGCGCAGCGACATTTTTTCCTTCGGCGTGGTGCTGTTCGAAATGGCTACGGGCAAAAAGCCGTTCACCGGGGCCAACGTTGTGACCACGCTCCATGCGGTGATCAATTCGAAGCCGCCTTCGCCGCGGTCGATCAACCCGGCGGTACCGGTGGAACTGGAAAAAATCATCGGCAAGGCGATGGAGAAGGATCGCAACCTGCGGTACAAGGACGCGACCGAGATGAAGGCCGACCTGGCACGGCTGAAAAAAGGGACGGACCCGACCTTGCGGAGCGGGCTTCTTCATGCGACCGGCTTTCACACGAAGACAAAAACGTTTCAAAAGTCGAGTTCCAAGCTGACTTGGGTCGTCCTTGGCTTGGCGGCGGTGGTGCTCGCGGCAGTCGCGGCGGTTGGGGCGTGGGTTTTTGAACACCGGGCAACCCCGGCGCAGGCCGTGAACCGGACAATCGCGGTGTTGCCTCTGCAAAATATCAATAACGATGCGGAAGGCGAGTTCCTGCGCTTTGCGCTGGCCGATGAGGTCGCAAATGCGCTGACCTATGCGCACGCGCTGGAAATCCGACCGTCCACATCGACGCAAAAGTACGGTGCCGGCGACCTGGATCCGGCAAAAGCCGGTAGCGAGTTAGGCGTGGGCACGGTGGTCGTAGGACACTTTCTGCGTCATGACAAAAAAGTAGAGGTGACGCTGGAAGCGGTGGATGTGAAAAATAACAAGGTGATCTGGACCGGTTCGCTGACCGCGCCGGCCGATAACCTGATCGTTTTGCGGAATCAGATGGCCAGGGAAGTCCGGCAGGAGCTTGTGCCGGCTCTCGGCATCGCACGCGAGGCAGTCGAAAACAGCAGCGCTCCCGCGAACCGAGAAGCCTATGACGCGTATCTGCACACCCTGGCGATGGCGCACGATGGCGCGGCGAACAAGGAAGCAATCGCATCGCTGGAGAGTGTCACGGGCCTCGATCCGAGTTACGCTCCGGCATGGGAAGCGCTCGGACGGCGGTATTACTTCGATGCCCTGTATTCGGACGGAGGCGCGGCGGGAGCTGCGCGCTCGAGCGCGGCGTACAAACGTGCCCTGGCGTTGGAGCCGGGCAGAGCTAGTGCAGCCGGATTTCTGGCAGCGAACGAAGTCGAGTCCGGAAACCTCGACAAGGCTTACGAAGATGCGCGCGCGCTGGTGAAGAAGCGTCCCGAGAACGCGTTTGCGCATTATTCACTGGCGTATGTGGCGCGCTATGCCGGACGACTGGACGAGGCGCAGCGCGAATGCGACAAGGCTCTGGCAATCGATCCCAAGAACTACAACTGGCGGTCGTGCGCGTTTGCATTTTTTGAACAAGCGAAGCCGGAGCGGGCCATGGACTATTTGAACCTGGACGCGACCTCGGAGTGGTCGAACGCAACCCGAGTGTTTGTGCTGATGCGGCAAGGGAAAACGGCCGAGGCGCAGCAGGCGGCCACGCAGATGACCGACAACGCGATGTGGATGCGCGGATTCGTGCAGGCTTGCCTGAATAAGGCGCCGGCCACTGAAATCCACCAACTGGCGGAGTCGGCACGGAACCAGTTGGCGACGGAACAGGATCCCGAGTTTAAGTATTCGCAGGGCACGGTGATGGCGGCTTGCGGCGAAAAACAGCTTGCCTTCGCGTTTCTGCGCGAGGCCGTAGCCGGGAATTATTGCGCCCGTGAGGCGCTGGAAGCGGATCCGCTGCTGGCGGGCGCGCGCCAGGATGCCGAGTTCCGCCGCATTGTGCAACAGGCCGACGATTGCCAGAAGAAATTCGCCGCCGCACAGGGGATGAGCAAGTAGAGCATTGGGCAATATTTGCTCCTTTCTTTAGGTACACTCCATCAGATGATCATGTTTGTGAAAAAGCTCGGGTGGCAGTCGGTGCGGAAATATCTTGCGCCCGCGGCGTTGCTCGGCTTGCTGCTGGCCGCCACTCCAGCAGTCGCGCCGGCGCAGGCCAAACCAGACTCAAACGTCGACGCCCATGCGGATCATTACTACGCGCCTCTCCCGCAGGAAACCGGCGCCGCAGGGCTGAAGCTGATGCTGCGGCGCTTGCAGACGACTGGGCGTTTGATGCAGACCGTCGCGCATCCCGATGACGAAGACGGCGGCATGCTGACCCTCGAAGCGCGTGGCAAGGGCGTCTCGACGCTGCTGATGACGCTCAATCGCGGCGAAGGCGGACAGAACAAGCTAGGCAGCAATCTGTTCGACGCGCTGGGCGTGCTGCGCACATTGGAACTGCTGGCCGCCGATCGCTATTACGGCGTCGAGCAGCGCTTCTCGCGCGTGGCCGATTTTGGATATTCCAAGACGGCGGAAGAAACATTTCAGAAATGGCAAGGGCACGACATCCCCCTCGCCGACATGGTGCGGGTGATTCGAACGTTTCGTCCGGATGTGCTGGTGGCGCGCTTTTCCGGGACGGATCGCGACGGGCATGGGCATCATCAGGCGTCGGCGATATTGACGAGAGAGGCGTTCCGTGCGGCGGCCGATCCGAAGCGGTTTCCGGAACAAATTGCCGAAGGACTGCAACCCTGGCAGCCGAAGAAGTTGTATATCGGCAACGTGTGCGGCTTTGGGGCGACGACCTGTGACGCGGCGAACTACACGCTCAAGCTGAATACGGGAGTCGTTGATCCGGCGCTGGGAGCATCGTACATACAATTTGCCATGCAGGGATTGCGCCATCAGCAGTCGCAGGGAGCGGCGAACTGGACGGTCGATCCCGGCGACCGCTTCACTTATTACAAGCTCGTGGATTCGGCGGTGGACTCGCCAAAAGACAAAGATAAGGACGGGCACGAGCGGAGTTTCTTTGACGGCATCGATGAGACGCTGCCGGGGTTGGCTTCGCGGCTGGGTGAGGAAGAAAAGAAGGCGCCTTGGCTAAGAGGTGCGTTGACCGAGATCAAGGTAAAGATCGACGAAGCAGCAGTTGCCTCGGAGCGGAATCCGCTGGCGGCGGGAGATCCCCTCTCCGCGGCCAGTGGACTGATTGGCAAACTGATTCGGCAGATCACGGAGTCGGAACTCTCTGCTTCAGCAAGAGAGGGCATTCTCCCTTCCTTGAATGAAAAGTGGGGCGAGATGGGCAAGGCGATCAGCCTCGCAAGGGGCGTGACTCTGCACGTTGTGGTTGACGCGCCTGTCGGATCGAGTCCAGAGGACGCTTTCATGGCAGTGCCGGGGCGAACGCTTGAAGTTACTGCCAGACTGTCCGCCCCCGACGGCGCAGCCATCAATCCCAACATCACTTTGATGCTTCCGCAGGGATGGAATTCCAACGTTCTATCGCGGGACACCGACGGCAACGGCGGCGTAACACGGTTCAAAGTTTATGTTCCTCCGACCGCGGAGCTGACCAGGCCCTACTGGCACCGGAACGACCCGGAGACCGACGCTCTCAACACAATTGACGACGCGCGCTACCAGGGGCTTCCGTTTCCACCGCCCCCGGTGACGGCAGTCGGCATGATCGGTAAGCCCGGGACTGGCGCAGTGTCGGCCGTTTGCATGGTCCGATACAAAGATGCTTCGGGCGCGATTGCCGAGCGTCCGTTAGCCGTCGCGCCGGCTTTCTCGATCTTGCTCGACCCGGGCGAACAGGTAGTTCCCACCGAGGATGGTCCGCAGTCGATGGTGAAGGTGGATGTATCGAGCAATCTGGATTCGAAGACGCTCCAAACAACGCACTGGGCAGGCGATCCAGAGAAAGATGAAGGAGCGTTGCGAGTTGAAGTCCCAGAAACCTGGCGCGTGGATCCAGCGCAAAAGCAGCTTGAATTTCACCAGCGCGGCGAGCGCCAGAGCGCGGATTTCACGGTCCACCCCGGAAATCGAACGGAGGGACGAAAGCAGATTCGGGCCTCGTTGAAGAGCGGACACAGTAAATACGACGAAGGTTATTCGGTCGTGACGCGTGAAGATCTAGGCACGTTTTATTACTATCAGCCCGCCGTACAGCACGTCAGCGTCGTGGACGTGAAGGTTCCGAAAGATCTCAAGGTCGGCTACGTCATGGGCGCAGGCGATGAGATTCCGACCGTGCTCCAGCAGATCGGCATGAACGTGACGCTGATTCCGGCGGAGAAGCTGGCCTCGGAAGACTTAAGCCGCTATCAGACGATCGTGCTGGGAATTCGCGCATACGACACGCAAAAGGATGTGATCGCGAACAACAAACGCCTGCTCGATTTTGTGCAGGCGGGTGGACGGCTGGTGGTGCAGTACAACACGCTCGGGTACACTGCATCGGCCGGTGATTTCAATGCTGGCAAGTTCACGCCCTATCCGGCCACACTCAGCCGGGCGCGGGTTTCGGTGGAAGAAGCGCCGGTGAAAATTCTCGACCCGGCGAACCCGATCTTTCATTCTCCGAATGAAATCACTCAGAAAGATTTCGATGGCTGGGTGCAGGAGCGCGGGCTCTACTTCATGTCGCAGTGGGACTCGAACTTTACCCCGCTGCTTGAATCGCACGATCCCGGCGAAAGCGAGCAAAAGGGCGGACTGCTGGTGGCGCACTACGGTAAGGGGACTTATATCTACACAGGATATGCGTTCTTCCGACAACTGCCG
>PLUW01000102.1:15323-22616 GCA_003162935.1 Acidobacteriaceae bacterium | reverse complement strand
TCCGCGGCCTCGGCCTCGGCTCCGCCACCGCGCTGAACATGATTGACATGATCGGCGTGGGGCCGTTCATTACGATCCCGCTGATCGTCACCGCGATGGGCGGCCCGCAGGCGATGCTGGGATGGGTGCTGGGCGCGGTGCTCGCCATCTGCGACGGACTGGTTTGGGCGGAATTAGGCGCGGCCATGCCGGGTTCAGGCGGGTCGTACCAATACTTGAAAGAAATTTATGGGCCGCAGAAGTTGGGACGGCTGGTCTCGTTTCTCTTTATCTGGCAACTGTCATTTAGCGCTCCGTTGTCGATTGCATCGGGCGCCATCGGGCTTTCGCAATATGCGGCTTTTTTCTGGCCTGGGCTAGAGCGTGTCTGGTCAACCCGCACCGGCAGCGTCAACGTGCCGCTGATCGGAACTCTACAGTTGACGTGGGTCGCAATGCCGGCCACGCTCGTGGCCATCGGCGTCTGCGCGCTCACCGCATTCTTGCTCTATCGCCGCATCACCGCGATTTCGCGGCTCAGCACGCTGCTCTGGGCTGGAGTGATGGGCACGATCGGCTGGATCATTTTCGCCGGCCTCACCCATTTCAACGCACATCGGGCGTTCGATTTGCCGCCGCACGCGTTCTCGCTGTCGGGCGGGTTCTTCCGTGGACTCGGCGGGGCCATGCTCATCGCCGCCTACGACATCGGTGGATACTATAACGTCTGTTTTCTCGGAGACGAAGTGAAGGAACCGACAAAGAATATTCCGCGGGCGCTGTTCCTCTCCATTCTGGCGGTCGTTTGCCTGTATATCGTAATGAATGTGAGCATTCTCGGCGTCATCCCCTGGCAGGAAATGACCGGCGCGGGCGCGGCGAACGGCAAGCTGTACGTGGTTTCGACCATGATGCAGCGCGTCTACGGGCAGGGCGCGGCCATGGTGATTACGGTGCTGGTGATGTGGACGGCGTTTGCGTCGGTGTTTTCGCTGACACTCGGCTATTCGCGCGTGCCATACGCGGCGGCGCTCGATGGCAATTATTTTCGCGCCTTTGCGCGGGTGCATCCCGTGCATCGCATTCCGTACGTTTCGGTGCTCGCGCTGGCGGCGGTGGCGGCGCTGTTCTGTTTCCTGCGGCTGGCCGACTTAATTGCCGCCCTCGTGGTGATCCGCATCCTTCTGCAATATCTGGTGCAGGCGGTGGGCGTGATTGTGCTGCGCATTCGGCGTCCAGAGATGAAGCGGCCGTTTCGGATGTGGCTCTATCCCTTGCCTGCCCTGATTGCCGCCGGAAGTTTCATCTTCATTCTGGTTTCACGCCGCGGTTTCTTGCGAGAGATCCGTTACGCGGCAATCATTCTGGTCGTGGGGATTGCTGTCTATTGTGTGCGCTCCTGGCGAAAACGCGAGTGGCCTTTTGCGGTAGCGCAGTCGTTCGTGAGTCGCAGTCGTTCGTGACTCGACGGCATGCAAGAAGCCTCGCCCATGCCGTCCTCAGGCGCAAAGCAAGTCGTCTGCCGATTGCCGAGCTACCATTGGCGGGATTCATCGGAGACGAGTAGACTCTGAGGGCGAATTGCAGAGGTCCAATCCTTTCTGGAGGGTATATGAAAAAGTTCTTTGCGCTGGCGGCGGTACTGATGTTGTGTGGTTTTTGCGTGGCACAGGCGAAAGGTGGACCAAAAACCGTTGCCCAGATTTTGGATGGCGGCGTCACGGCCATCGAGACCGAACTGGTTCCGGCCGCCGAGGCCATGCCCGAAGATAAATTCGGTTTCGCGCCGACGAATGGCGAATTCAAAGGCGTCCGCACCTTCGGCCAGCAGGTGAAGCACGTGGCCGCCGTCAATTACCTGGTGGCCGGCGCCATCCTGGGCGAAAGGCCACCGGTCGAGTACGGCGGCGAGAACGGGCCAGACAGCGTCAAGTCCAAGGCCGATATCATGAAGTTTCTCAAGGATTCGTTTGCCTACGCGCACAAGGCCGTGGCCACGATCACCGCTGACAATTCCACCGCATCGATCGATAGCGCCTTTGGCGATGGCAAGACCACGCGCCTGGGGATGGCAACGGTTATCGCGTGGCACGGGTTTGACCACTACGGGCAGATGGTCGAGTACTTGCGCATGAACGGGATTGTGCCGCCGGCTAGCCGCAACTGAGCAGTCATGCGGCGCCGGAACCAATCGGTTCTCGCGCCGCGCTATCTTTTGGCAGGCGGCGGATGATGCTTCTTCCAGTCCGCCCCGTCGCGTCCGCCGTGCTGCGCGATCTCGGTGAGAATGAGTTCGGCGGTCAGTTTGCGCTTGGTGAGATGGGCGGCGATTCTCTGCTTCGCCTTTTTCGCCGGGACCTTCGGGTCCAAAAACACGAGCACCGACGGACCCGCTCCGCTCAGGCAAGCGCCGAGAATGCCCGCATCTCCGATCAGTTCCTTGATCGCCGGAAGCAGTGGACAAAGCGGCGCGCGATAGGGCTGATGGATACGGTCTTCGAGCGCCGAGGAAAGCAGATCGGTCCGGTCTTGCGTAAACGCCGCGAACAGCAGCATGGAATTCTGAATGTTGGTGACGGCGTCCGCGCGCGAGTATTGAAAGGGCAGCACGCGGCGGGCTTGCTCGGTCGACAGCGGAGCGTCGGGAACCGCCAGCAACAGCGGCCACTTCCCTTTCGGCTTCACCTCGACCACCTGCGCCTGCACCTGATTGGCCATGCGGGCCACGGTGAGCGCGCCCATCCAGCAGGCAGATGCGTTGTCGGGATGATGCTCGCGCATCGACGCTTCGCCGACGATCCGATCGTCCTTCCAGCGCAGATGGCCGAAATGCACAGCCAGCGCGATGCCAGCCAGACGGGCGGCGGCAGACGATCCGCAACCCCGGCCGATGGGGATCTCGTTTTCGACGTGGATGCGCAGGGGCGCGATCTTGCGGTTTTCCGACTCGAGCACCTCGCAATAGGTAGTAACGATGAGGTGGTTCTCCATGCGCCCGCAAATCTGCGCGTCGCGGCCTTCGGCGGTTACGAAGAAATCGGGCGCGCGCTCGGCGCGCAGGCGCAAATGAAAATCCAAGGCCAGGGCAGCCGCGTCAAACGCCGGACCCAGATTGGCGGAAGTCGCCGGCAAAGCCAGGCGCAACGAGCGGTCTAACGATGTGGGACGTGACGGCATAGGTTAAAAACAGTTCTCAGCTCCTGGTTCTCAGTTCTCAGCCCTCAGTTTCCCGGCAAAGCCCGTTCTCCGCTGACAGCGTAGAGGCGAGAACTTCTTCCCAACGGTCCGAAACCTGGTCGAAACGATAGAAAAAGAAGGCTTTAGCCAGATTTGGCTGGACCAGAATCCCCTACAGTCGGCGCAGACAATTGAACTGTGTTTTATACACGAATTTGGGGCAAAGTGCTATGAATTTCTGCGGAATTACTGCCTTGGACAAACCTAACAAATGAAATCGCAGAATGAGATCGCCGTAACAGGGCAACCTGACCACACACAAAGGTGCCGTTTACCTCAAACCGAAACGGACTACACTTGAGCTAGAGGTTGCATATGCCTACCGCGCTGTCCGCATATTTCGCGAGCGTACCTATTGTTCCCGCCCTAACGGTTGCTGCCATCGCGATTGGTCTTGTCGTCCGAGTGAGCCTGCTGACCTCGCCGAAGACATATTCGCTTTGGCGTTCATTCCTCAAGTCCCCCCATCACAAGCCTTCGGAGTAGAGTCTTACCTAATACTTGCCGGGATGGCGAAACTAGCAGACGCTGGGGCCTTTCTGACGTTCATTAGTCTGGACGTGAGGAAGCCGCTGGGATTCGTCCGGTGCGGGTGCAATTCCCGCTCCTGGCAACAAGCTCATTTGTTCCCAAAACAAACCTGACGTTCGGGACATGGCCCGCAGATAACTGTCAGTTTCTCTCGGCAGCGTCGAGCGCGCCAATCACAGCCCCGAGATTCGCATCGAGCACCACCGGGGCACGCTGCAGCGATTTTGCCTCGGCCGCTTCGGCTTTGGCGGTCGCTCCCTCTGGTGTTCCCTCAAAAAGATCGCCCCGATGGAATTTAATGGTGAAGTCGGGATCCTTGAGCAAATGGCCGGTCAGAATCAGGACGACGCTCTCGCCCGGTTTGACGAATCCGCTGCGGCGCAGCTTCTTGAGTCCCGCCAGCGTCACCGCCGAGGCCGGTTCGCATCCGATGCCATCGGCGCCGATTTCGGCCTTGGCCACCGCGATCTCGACTTCCGTCACCTGCTCGACCTCGCCGCCCGTGGCCCGCAGCACCCGCAGCGCTTTCTTCCACGATGCCGGATTGCCGATGCGAATCGCGGTCGCCAGCGTGTCGGCCGTCATCGCTTCGATCTTCTTGCCTCCAAACTCGCGCACGCTGCGGTAGAACGGATTCGCGCCCTGCGCCTGGATGATAGACAGCTTGGGCAGGCGCGAAATCAGTTTCAGCTCGCGCATTTCAAGCAGCGCCTTGCCGATCGCCGAACTGTTTCCCAGATTGCCGCCGGGAACAATGATGTGGTCCGGCGGCTCCCACGCCAGTTGCTCCATCAGTTCGATGGCGGCGGTTTTCTGGCCCTCGATGCGATACGGATTCACCGAATTCAGCAGATACACCGGCTTCTGCCGAACGAGTTCGTTGAGGATGCGCACGCATCCGTCGAAATCGGTGCGGAGCTGACACGTAAGGGCTCCGTAATCGAGCGATTGCGAGAGCTTGCCCCAGGAAATTTTCCCTTCCGGAATCAGTACCAGGCTGTGCATATTGCCGCGCGCGGCGTACGCTGCCATCGAAGCCGAAGTGTTGCCGGTGGAAGCGCAGGCCACCCAGCGGAATCCGCTCTGCTGCGCGGACGAAGCCGCGAACGTCATGCCCGTGTCCTTGAACGATGCGGTCGGGTTCATGCCCTGGTGCTTCGCGAGAAGATTCTCCACGCCAGCCGCGCGCGCGCATCGTGGAAGGCTATAAAGCGGTGTGTTTCCCTCGCGGAGGGTGATGGCGTGCTCTGCGGGAATGTGCGGAAGCAGTTCGCGAAAGCGCCAGACGCCGCTCTGGTCGAGCGCCTCGCGAGACGTTCGGCGGTTCAGCCAGAGAGCTTTCAGCGCCGCCGGGTTGGAGACAGGCGAGTCAGAAGTCCATCCGGGAAAGAAGAATTCCAGCAGGTCGCCGCAAGCGGCGCAGCGGAAATCCTGCCCGGCAGAGCCGGGGGTAGCGCCGCAAGCGATGCAGCGGAGCTGCGCGGTTGTCCCTATGTTTTTAACGATCGACACTTTTCCTCGTCACCGAACCAGCAGCAAATGACACGTACATCATACGGCGAACCAGCGCGCAGAGATTCTTGGTTCTTTCGCTTCCCTAATTTCTCTGCGATCTCGGCGCAACTCTGCGGTTCAGCTCTTTCTCTACCGCAAGTAGGCGTCGGTTTTATTGATCCAGTCGGCGCGCGGGGGATTGAAAATGTCAAACGCAAGAGTATCGGCGATCGCCTCGGCCCAGTGCGGCATGTGGGGCGGAATCGCCAGCACTTCGCCCGCGCTCACGACGATTTCTTTGCCATCGATACCAAACTTCAGAGCGCCCTCCAGCACGCAGCTGATCTGCTCGTTGTGGTGGCTGTGTTCGGGCACAAAGCATCCCTTCTTCAACAGAATGCGGGCGACCATGACATTCTGGCCGACTACGAAACGGCGGAAGAGCAGCGGGTTCAGTTCTTCGTTTTCGATTGCGCTCCACGCGACGTGGCGCAACTCGGCCTTTGCCGGCTTGCCTTTTACCTCATTCTTGGCCCGCGTGGTGTTGGTCGTCTTCGTTTTCCTGGCCGCGGATTTCTTGTGGGCAGAAGCTTTCGCTTTCTTCTTTTTCATAAAAGTGGCTCGATGAAGAATATTACAAGCGCCTTGCCCCGGCATAGTGGCGCAGGTACTCTTAAGACATTCCGGTTTGGTCAGGAGAGCTTTCTTACACAACATGGCAGCCGCTCGTTACATCTGGATCGGTGATTCCTTAAGGCCCGCCAGCGAAGGCGTGGTCCCGTTCGTCAGTGCGGCCGTGCAGTATGGATTCGCGGTGTTCGAAGGCATCCGCTGCTACGCGACCGACAAAGGTTCGGCCGTCTTCCGAATGCACGAACATGTGGAGCGCCTCCTCGATTCCGCGCACATCGTCGGCTTTCGCGAACTACCGGTTACGGCCGAACAGGTGCAGACTGCGATCAACCAGACGATTGCGGCCAACGAGTTTTCGTCGTGCTACATCCGCCCCATGATTTATCTGGATGGCGCCATGAGCCTGACCGTCGAGGCGGGCGAGCCGCGTTTCGTGGTTGCGGTATGGGAGTGGAAGGCGTTTCTCGGAGCGGAGGCGAAGGAACGCGGCATCCGCGCCAATATTGCTTCCTTCACGCGGCTGCATCCGAACATCATGATGACCAAGGCCAAGGTCTCGGGAAATTATGTCAGCTCAATTCTGGCCAAGACTGAATCGCAGCGCGCCGGGTTCGATGAGGCGATCATGCTGGGGCCCGATGGCTATGTGGCCGAGTGCACGGGCGAAAATATTTTTGTCGTTCGCAACACAGCAGGCAACAAGACGATCTACACGCCGCCGCGGGCGGGGATTCTGGAGGGGATCACCCGCGACAGCCTGATCACGCTGGCTCGCGATTCGGGCTACTCCGTGGTCGAGGAGCCCATCTCACGCGATCAGCTTTATATCGCCGACGAAGTGTTTGTGTGCGGCACCGCAGCCGAAGTCGTCGCGCTGCGCGAAATTGATTTCCGCGTCATCGGCGAAGGCCAGGCGGGGCCCGTAACCCGCGCCTTGCAGCAGGAGTTCGACAAAGTAGTCAGCGGAAAGCACGCAAGGTCGGCCGAGTGGCTGGCGCCCGTGCTGGCATTGAATGCGGCGGCTCTGAACGACTAGGTTCTAGCTCGATCGGGCCGGGAGAAGAATATGAAGAAGCATCGATTTCGCCGGGAAACCGAAGCCGTTCGCGGTGGCACCGACCTCGGCAAGAAAAACGGACCGCTCGCCACGCCGATCTATCAGACCTCAACCTTCGAAGCCGCCGACATGCAGGAGCAGGTGCGCGTCATTCCCACCGACAGCTTCTACACCCGTTACGGCAATCCCACCAATACCGTCGTCGAAAATGCCATCGCCGAACTGGAAGGCGCCGACGCCGCCCTGTTGTTCTCTTCCGGTATGGCCGCGATCACGACTTCGATTCTCTCGCTGGTGAAGGCGGGAGACCACATCGTGGCGCAGCGCGATATTTATGGCGGAGTCATCAGGTTCCTTTCGAC
>PLUW01000102.1:0-15256 GCA_003162935.1 Acidobacteriaceae bacterium | reverse complement strand
TGATTACCACCATCGATTCCACCTTTGCCACGCCCATCAATTGCCGTCCGGCGGAGTGGGGCATCGATCTGGTGCTGCATTCGGGGACAAAATATTTTGCCGGGCATTCCGATCTGATTTGCGGCGTCGCCGCCGGCCGCCGCGATTTGATCGACCAAATCCTTCCCACGCGCACCACGCTCGGCTGCTGCATGGATCCGCATGCCGCCTTTCTGCTGCTGCGCGGCATCAAGACGCTGGCCGTCCGCGTCGAGCGCCAGAACCAAAGCGCGCTCCGGATTGCCGAGTTCCTCAGCCGGCATCCTAAGGTGGCGCGCGTGTACTATCCAATGCTCAAAGGCCATCCGGACTACGCCATCGCAAAGAAACAAATGGCCGGGGCGGGCGCTGTTCTGAGCCTGGAAGTCGAGGGCAGCGGTGCCGACGCCTGCCGTTTAGCTGAAGCGCTCAATCTGTTTACGCTCGCTCCCAGCCTCGGCTCAGTCGATTCGCTGGTGACCATCCCTCTGCTGACCTCGCATTACCGAATCGATCCGGCGCTGCTGAGCAAAATAGGCGTGACCGAGCAAATGATCCGCCTGTCGGTCGGCATCGAACATGTCGACGACCTGATCGCCGATCTGGAAAAAGGGTTAGCCGTACTGAGCCAGGACCGCGTGCGGGCGGGCGTTGCGGATTGACGATTGGTTGAATACTCGCGGCAAATCCCACTCATCGCAAAAAACGCGATGAGTGGGGCACTCGCCAATTGGTCAGAATTTAAACCGTGCGCCAAACTGGAGCTGGCGCGGAGTATTGACGTTGTTGCTGATCACTCCGAACGATTCGCCTTCGCTAGCCACGCCGACTACGCTGTTCACACTCGGGTATCCGTACTGCGCGTAGTTGGTCATGTTATAGCCCGAGATATCGAAGCGCAGCGCCTTCGTTTCGGTGAACTGGAACGTTTTGTAGATGGAGAGGTCGAGATTGCGCGCCCCCCGGGTGCGCACATTGTCGAGGTAGGCGGGAGCAGTTCCCGGAATGTAAGGATTCGGATTGCCCGCGTTTTCGGTGCCAGGCTGCACGAAGCAATTTATGTTGAACCAGTCATTCACCGTGTGCGGAGCCCCTTTCGAGGGATCGCAGATCATATCGGACCGCTGATTGAAGGGGGTCAGCGGATTTCCCGAGCCGGGAGCGTGGATTGGAACCCCTGTACTGAGATAGAGAATGGTGTTCACAGTCCAGCCGCCCGCAACGGCGTTGGCTACTCCATGCAGATTGACTGCCTGACCCTTGCCAATGGGTAGGTCGTAAGATGCCTGCCCGGTGAACGAGTACTTGAGGTCTTGCGGGCTGATGGCGTGTTCGTAGCTCAGATTTCTCCAGTCTTGTACCGATCCATTGTGGCTGCCCACGAAACCCAGGGGAGGATTGCCGTCGTCAGTAATCAGCTTAGACCAGGTAAAAGTAGCCAGCGTGGTGAAATGGCCGGTCAGGCGCTTCTGCACTTTCGTCTGCAGCGAGCTGTATTCAGAGTCTCCCGCAGGATACCCGGAGGTGCCGACGCCGGTGCCGAAGCCGCCGCTGCCGAACTGAGGATATTTTTCGAGCGCCATCCACTGCGGCACAGTCGATTGACCGTAAAAGGCGTTCGTCGCAGGCAGGATGGGTTCCCAGGTGTTGGGTACCGCGCAACTCGGGTTGAATATGAAGCACAACGAAGCGCCGTAGTGTGCAATTGTGCCGAGATCGAGCATGTTCTGATCCACGCTGTTGAAAGGCAGAAAAAGTCCGCGGCTACCCACATATCCAGCGCTCACCACTATCTGATGCGGGAGTTCATATTCCAGACCAAAGTTGAAGTTGTAGGTGGTGGGCGTGCGCTGAGCATGCTGCACGGTGTTGAGGGTGATTCCCAAGTTATTGGCCAAGCCGGCGGGTGCTGTTGTGAAAATGGGGATGAGCCCATTGGGATA
Source organism: Acidobacteriaceae bacterium (assembly GCA_003162935.1). Lineage (GTDB taxonomy): Bacteria > Acidobacteriota > Terriglobia > Terriglobales > Acidobacteriaceae > Acidiflorens. The sequence continues at coordinate 13,295 of PLUW01000102.1, read as the reverse complement.
GGGATTGCTTAGCGAATACGGCTCGGTGAAATTATCGGCGGGGAGTACAGGGCCCCCTGAGATGGTACACGCCGACGAACCGTAAAAAACCCAATTGGTATCGAGGTTTGGGCAGTTGGAGTTCTGAAAGGTGCTGGAAGAGAATCCGTCGGTATTGATGAAGGCGCCGGCCGTCATCTCGGTGCTGGGCCCATAGTAGAAGCCGACGCCGCCGCGGATTACAAAATGGGTGATGGGCTGGAAAGCAAAAGCGAACCGGGGCCCGAAGTCGTGCATGTTGGTTTTGAAAGGAGAACGGTTGCCGCTGTTATTGAAGATTTCCGCGCCCGTATAGGAGACGCCGTTGTCGGTGTTGGTCGCGTTGGGATCAAAGTATTCCTGGCGGTTAAAACGCTCGTTGCGCCCACCGAAAATGTCCCAGCGCAGACCGGCCGTAATCGTCAACTTCGTCGTGGCGTGGTAAGTGTCTTCGACAAACGCCGCGTAGTAGGGGTTGGATTCGGCGGCGTATACGGGTCTGTCGAACTCGCCACCATCACCCATGCCGATGAGCATGGAAGCGTAGTCGCTGCCGCCGACTAGATTGCCTGAGGCGGGCGAGGTTTGTTGATCGGTACCACCATAACCAAAACTGTAGGTGCCGGCAGGGGCGTAGGGCTGGCCTACGTTGAAATAGCGTTTCATCCATTCGAAGCCGGTGGAGATTTGGTGTTTGCCGTAAATTTTCGTCAAGGTGACGTTGGCGTCACTATTCTCGCTGGCATCGACGAAGTTGTTGTAATCGGCGGTGCCGCCAACTCCGCCACCGTAGTCGTCGAAAAGCATGAACGGAAGCTGTTTGACGACCTGCTGCGCAGCCAGCGCGGCGGGAAAACCCACCGTAGTGCCATTTACGGAGCCCAGGTTCGTGATATCGGTGTTCAAGTACGACGGCGGACCTCCTTGCTTTTCGTAGCGGCGGGTAAACGAGTAGCGCAAGTTCAGGACGGTAGAAGCATTAAGGGTCAGGTCATCCGCCACCAAGGCGCTGCGGCCGTTCGTGGTGTTCAGGGCATAATCGGGGTCCCAGCCTGGGCTGGGAAAGACGTTGGCGGTGGAAAACTTCAACTTGTCATAGGAAAAGCGGGTGAAGAAGCGCTGCTTTTCGCTCTGGGCCCAATCCACCCGGACGTCGAACCGGTGCGCTTTGAACGGATCCAATCCCGGAACGGCGTAATTATAACCAGTTACGGGGTTAAGGTCCGTCGTCGCCTGATCGCAGGTCGACGGGGTGGGGTAGTTGCACTTGGGCATATTCGCCAAGTAGAGCAAGGCGATGGGGTTTGGATTCGGGATGATGTTGCCGGGGAAGGCTTGCCGCGTACCATCGGGATTATCGGGCTGAGTAGGATCGTAGATGGTAAACCCCATCTGCGAGAAATTGCCCGTTCTTTCCAGACTCGTGGGGACGTTGTAAGTCTTGAGCCCTTCGAATTGTTCCTGCTGCGTATCCTCGTAATCGCCGAAGAAAAACAGCTTGTCTTTCTTGATTGCTCCACCAATCGCGCCACCTTCCTGATAACGATAGAAAGAGGGTGGGGTATTGGCTTGGCCGTTCGCTATTTCACTGTCCTTGTTGAAGCCGTCGTTGGCGGCCAGTACGTCGGGACGGAATTCGCCAAAAATATCGCCGTGGATTTTATTGGTGCCAGACTTGGTGACCAGGCTGATGACGCCTGCACCGCCGCTCTGATACGAGGCAGGCGTATTTTGGGTTTCGACGCGAACTTCCTCCACGCCATCTTCGGGAATTTCCATGGCGGGAATAATGGCGGCGGAGTTGTTTTCTGAGATGCCAATCGGTGCGCCGTCGACCATGTAGTAGACCGAACCCACGAGCGATCCGTTGATGGTGTCGGCGGAGACATCAACTCCGGGACGTCCAACTGAAATATTCTGAATGGACTGCATCGAGTCGCTGGAGTTGGGCGAACCGTTGACAGCATTCACGCCCGCACTCAACTGGATAAGATCGAAAACGTTGCGGGCCACCAAAGGCACGCGGTCAATCGCCTCGGCCGGGATGAGCGAGCCGACGGTAGAGTTGCTGGCCTCGACTAACTCGACTCCCTCGGTGACGGTGACGGTCTCGGTGGCGGCGCCGACTTGCAGAGTGATATTGACCTCGGTGACCTGATCGACGCTAACCGTGATTTTTTCCTGGGCAACGCTCTTGAATCCCGTCTCGCTGGCGGTGACTTTGTAGACGCCGGGATTGAGGGAGAGGAAGGTGTAGAGTCCCGCGCCGCTGGTGACGGTGTGCTGCGTCACTCCGGTTGCGGGGTTCAGCAGGACCACCTTGGCTCGGGGAATGAGAGCCCCGGCTGGGTCGGAGACCAAGCCGCTGATGCTGCCCCTGCCGGCCTGGGCAAGCGCGATCGAACCCGCGCAGAGGAGAAGAACACACATAGCAAGAAAATTACGCACTGTCGTGGCCATTGCATTTCTGCGATTCATGAACAGCCTCCTAACCCAAAGTCGCAACGCGACATTCAATAGCGCCGGTGTGGTCATGCACCGTGCCGGCGTTCCATCCTCAAAAGCAGCCGAATACCTTTATTAAAACGTATCAATACTGCGTCAGGTGTCTGGCGCTGTCAAGAGAAAACGCGATGCGTCCAGGGCCACTACTTCAAGCTGCGCGTCGACTCGCGCACGATCAGCTCGGGAACGATGCGGCGGTGAGTGGCGCGGACGGGCTGCTTTTCGACCGTAGCATTGGCATCGGATTGAGTATGAGCATCGATCGCCTCCAGCACGATCGTCGCCGCTGCCGTTCCCATACTCTCCATCGGCTGGCGCACCGTGGTCAGCGAGGGAGTGTAGATCGCGGCCGGCGAAACGTCGTCAAAGCCGACCACCGAACATTGATCCGGAACGCGAATCCCGGCCTTGGCGAGCGCGCGAATCGCCCCGAACGCCGTCATATCGTCAAAGGCCATCAGCGCAGTGAAGGAACGCCGCCGGCGCAGCAATTCTCCCGTCAGCTTGTAACCGTCCTCGAAACTGGAGAACGGGTCGCGCGACTCCGGCAGGTCGACGATCAGCCGCGGGTCGAGTTCGAGGTTCCGTTCACCGGCCATCGTACGTACGCCGCGCCATCGCGGTTCGGTGTCCGACAACTGGCGCGGACCGCGGATAAACGCGATCTTACGATGGCCCAGCGAATACAAATGGTCAAGCGCCGCTCGGGCGCCCAGATTGTTGTCGACGATCACCGAGCTGATGTTGTCGTTTTTCAATTCGCGCCCGACCACCGCGGTCGGAATGTTGTGCTTCTCCAGATCGGCCAGCAAGTCGATGTCGACGAACAGCCAGTTGGCGAGGACGACGAGCCCCTCGATGCGCCGGTCCAGCAACATTTCCAGATAGCGTTCGAAACGGCTCCGCTCGTTGTGAACGTCGGTAAGAATCGGCAGGAACGACGACTGATAGAGAGTGTTCTCGATGCCGCGCAGCACCAGCGTGCAGTACGGATCGGTCATGTCGAAAACCATGACGCCAACGGTATGGCTGCGCCGCCCGCGCAGCGAGCGCGCAAACAGGTTGGGACGGTATCCGAGTTGCGCCGCCGCGCGCTGGATGCGTTCTTTGGTGGTGTCGGGAATGTAACGCGCGAGCGGCGCGTTGTTCAGAACAATGGAAACCGTGGCGGAAGAGAATCCGCTGCGTTCGGCCACGTCGCGTATGGTGACCGCGGCTGGCTGCGACCGCTTCCGCGAAGTCTCGCTCGTCGAACCTCGACGGGACTTGTCCGGCGAAGCGCCTCGCGCTGGCTTTGAATCGGCAGGTTCCATGTCCCTTGAGACGCGCTCCTTGTGTTTCGCCCTCTTGCTGGGCGGACACTACAGGACGGTGAATCGAGTGTCAAGCATCGGAGATTAACAAGCAGTCGCGGAAACGAGCGGCTTCAGCGGGCGGCCCGCACGCACTCCATGATTTCCGCTTCGCTCAGCGTGTGGTCGCTCGCCTTGGCGCATTTGTAGATGCGCTCGACAACTTCGTCGCTCGCGGGCAGCCCGCGATGCTCCAGCCAGAACAGAACGTTCGATTTCCCGCTCATCGGTCCGATGTCGATGATCTGTTCCAGACCGAAGTAGTGCGAAGGCACGCCGGAATACACGGTGTTCGCGAGTTCCGTGTCATTCTTCTTATAGGCCTTGATGAGGGCCGCCGCATGCACGCCGGTCGCGGTGCGAAACGCGTCCTCGCCGACTACCGGATAGTTCGCCGGAATCGGAACGCCCGTCGCGACTGAAACAGCCTCGCAATATTGCTTGAGCTTGGTCAGGTCCTGCCGGTCCCAGGGCGCGATGCCCATGAGCTTCAGATTGACGAGCATCTGATCCATCTGCGTGTTGCCGACGCGCTCGCCGATCCCAAGCGCGGTCGCGTGGATGCAATCCGCGCCCGCCACCAAAGCCGCCATGGCGTTGGCGGTTGCCAGCCCCCGATCGCAGTGTCCGTGCCACTCGACGCGAATTTTTTGGCCGGATGGCTTCACCACCTGTTCCAGCACAAACTTGACCAGCGCCACCGTGCCCATAGGCGTCGCGTGTCCAGCGGTGTCGCACAATACCAGAGCGTGCGCTCCATAATTGATGGCCGCGGCGTTCAGTTGCTTCACCGTTTCCGGATCGCAGCGCGTCGTGTCTTCGGTGGTGTACATGACTTCGAGGCCGAGCGAGACCGCGTATTTGACTGCCTTTTCGGTGGTTTGCAGCAGGAAATCGCCATTCCAGCCCTCGGTGTAACGGCGGATGGGGCTGGTTCCAAGAAACGCAGCGGCCTCGATGGCAAGGCCGGTTTTCTGCACGATCTCGGCAATCGGGCGAATGTCGTTTTCGTGCGTGCGCGCGGCGCAGTACGCCGTGATCTTCATTTTGTGGGCGACAATCTCTCGCGCCAGCGCCGTGACGTGCTCCACAGCGCGCGGACCTGCTCCCGGAAGCCCGAGGTCGAGCGTGTTGATGCCGAGCCCTTCCATCAAGTGCAGGATTTCGATCTTCTGCTCAATCGATGGATCGCGGACCGAAGGCGATTGCAATCCGTCGCGCAGCGTCTCATCCGTCAGGCGTACAGGCCCCGGCGGATGCAGCGACTTCGGATACAGAGTATTCCAGTCGTAGATGAGTTCTGAGATGTTCACGGGAAATCAGGTGTCAGGTCTTAGGTGTCAGGTCTCAGGAAAACCGGGTCTCGATCCTGAAACCTGAGACCTGACGCCTGCGACCTCTACTTCGGCTTCTCTTCCTTCGGAGGAATCGTCAACCCGAACACCGAAAGCTGACCTTGCCCCGCGACGTTCATCCCGCGTGGATCGTCGGGACTGGGCAGATAGAGCGTCTGACAAAACTCGCAGCGATAGACTTCGGCATCCGCACCCCAGGCCTTCTCCACGCAGCCGCATTCCTGTTCGAGCACGTCCACCGCGTAGAACCACCGTTTCAGGTGTCCCCCGCAGAACTTGCCCTTCTCGTTTTTCTCGTTGCAGGCACGCTGGCCCGTCTTCTTGATCTTGACTTTGTGGTTGGGGAGTTGCGGAGTCGTGCTCGAAGCCGCGATTGCCGTTTCGCCGGAAGCCATGAAATCTCCTGCGCGCGTAGTGAAAAGCCGCTTCCGCTATTTTACTCAGCCTCGCCCTTCGCACCAAGGCCAGCCCGGCCTGCGGCAAAGGTGTCGTCGAAAGGGTATCGGCTTCTGCCCGATTCAGGAGCGCCGAGCGGCGCCCGCGGAGCTGGTGACTTGGTGCGCCCAGCGCATGGCTTCATTCGACGTTTCCGCCACAAACGACAGCGACAGCTTGAGCTGTTTCCCCAGGTGCGTGACGCGTTCCCAGTCGCCGGCTTCGCGCGCCACCATAAGGTCGTAAACCGGCGAAAGGGGCGTCCGCTTGCCCGTCTTGGCACAGAGCAACTGGGCCTTGATGTCAGGGGCAAGACTCAACTCCTCGATCACCATCCCAATCGGCACCGCCAGAATCGCATCCATCAGCGAGAGCATCCCCATCAGGAACAAATCGGTTGCGCCGTGTTCGACCCGGGGTGCAACCAACTCGCAGAATCGAGCCCGCACCAGCGACGACAGAACCAGGTCGGAAGACTTTTCCTGACCCATGACCAGAGTCGTCGCCATACGCAACCACCGGACCGACTCCCGTTCCCCCAGCAGGTTCAGCGCATGCCGAATGGATAAAACGGGCGCTGGCAACCCGAGCAGTGGAGAGTTCAAATAGCGCAGCAACCGATAGCAAAGCGCGGGCTCCCGCTTCACCAAATCTTCAATCTCCGTAAAATCCACTTCGGCCTTCGAGATCGCGCTCAGCAGGCGCACGTAGGTGATTTGGGTGGCGGAAATCTGCCGGGCTTGCTGAATTTCGGGACGACGAAAGAAATATCCCTGAAACCGCGTGAACCCATTGTTCTTGGCTACCAGAAAAGTGTCCCGAGTTTCCACTTTTTGCGCCAGCATTCGGCAATGCTCGCTGCCATGGAGAGCGATCAGAATCGCACTCTGCTCCGGCGTCACCGTCCTGATGTCGACTTTGATGAAGTCGGCATAGGGAACGAGCGCTTCCCGGTCGTCGCCCGCAACAAAATTGTCCAAAGCGATCGAATATCCGCCCCGTTTGAGCCGCTTGCACGCCTCCTTCACTTCTTCGTCGGCCGCCACCGTTTCCTGAATCTCAACCACCACCTCGTTGGGCGGCAACAGCGCGAAGTATTCGGTCAACAACATTTGCCGCGAACAATTGATAAACGCAGGGTGCCCGTCGCATAACACATCGAGCCCCACCATATTCAGCGCGTCAATGGTCGCCGAAGTGGCGCGCTCGGGGTCGGAGGTAAACCGATTCTGTCCCGGACCCTCGCGAAAAAACAATTCGTAGCCGACGACCTCCTCGTCGGACGTCAGAATCGGCTGACGCGCGATGCAGGGACTGGTTTTTTCCACTGAAGCCGTTGGAGCGGGAGTATCCATGCATGCTTCTCATCGGCATTTGGCCTTACAGACTTCATCCCGTTGCATGCCACCGAAGGATGTGTCCCTCTTACCGTTGAGATGCCGGGCAGGGATGCTCCTTTTAGCCGAACTCCTTCCGCGGCGTCGCCTGATCCGCGCCCACGCGTCCAACCGTCATTTCGGCGACGAAATAGTTTTCGCCCTTCATCGGGACGCCAGCCATCCGTCGCAGCATCGCGATCTGGCCGACGTGGGTGAGCGCATCGGCGATCGGGCCCTGAAACAATTTTTCGGCGGGGGCTTGCAGCGGCTTTTCCGATGCCAGATAGTCGTCGAACTTCTTCAAGGCGGCGAAAAAACGCTCGCACTCTTTTTCCCACGCGAGCGGAGCGGAATCGTGCCATTCGCGGCGACCGTCGGCCATCGAAAGAGCCCAATCCATCAGGTCGCCCATGTGCGCGAGAATCTTCCCCGGCGTGCGCGACGTTTCCGGCGAGTCGTGTTCCGCAAAAGCAGGCCCAGGATTGCGAATGGCTTTTGCTCCTCGATACGCGAGGGTAGCAAGGGTGTGGCGCAACAACGCGCGAGAATCGCTCATGGATATGCTTCCTTCTTGAGATTCGAACTTCGCTCATCATTTTCATCCGGAATGGCGTTTCTTGTCATCCCCCCGAGCCGCAATAATGGTCTGTTTTTGAGATCTGAACCCCTGATCGATCATGTTTGGAATTTGTGAGGATTGGTGAGACTATTGGGTCAGAGAACGGCAGGAGCGGCGGCATGAAAAACCGAATTGCTATGTGGGCGAGTGCAGGCTTTCTTGTGGCAAGCTTCTGGGCGCTTTATTTCTCTCCCCCCGCCCCAACTCCGATAACTTCAGCCGGGCTGGCTTGGACTCTCGCCCGTGTAACTTGCCCAGTTGTGTTTGCCAGTTTTTACTTTCATTTCCCCCTCGGTGTGTATTGGACCTTGTTTGCGAATGCTGCGACGTATGCTCTGGTCGGTCTGATCATGGAAAGCACGCGGCAACAACTAAAGCAGACGAAATAATTCGAAACAGCCCACCCCTCGACCGGCGGATCGTCGTCGACAGCCCAATCAGCCCGACAAGCCNNTCCCCGCCGCTCTGCTACTTTGAATGGTTCTGTCCGCCATTTGCGGACTCCGTGGGGAGACGAATATGCCAGCCATCAAATTCCGTGGTGTGGATTTCATCGAATTCGACACGTTGCTGAACGACGACGAGCGTCTAGTGCGAGACACTGCGCGCAAGTTCATCGAAGACAACCTCGTCCCGATCATTGAGGAGTGCAACCGCGCCGGCCGCTTCCCCCGCGAACTGGTAAAGCCCATGGCCGACCTAGGATTCTTCGGCGCATCGCTCGAAGGCTACGGCTGCGCCGGTATGTCGAACGCCGAATACGGCTTAGTCACGCAGGAACTCGAACGCGGCGATTCCGGCGTGCGCTCGTTTGTCAGCGTGCAGTCGGCGCTGGTGATGTATCCCATTTACACCTTCGGGTCAGACGACCAGAAAAACACCTGGCTCCCTGCCATGCAGAAAGGCGAAAAGCTCGGCTGCTTCGGCTTGACCGAACCCGATTTCGGATCGAATCCCGGAGGCATGAGAACGCGCGCCCGCAAGGTTGGCAAAGAATATGTATTAAACGGCGAGAAGATGTGGATCACCTCCGGCACCATCGCCGACGTGGCCGTGATCTGGGCCAAGGTCGAAAACGAAGACAATAAAGTGCGCGGATTTCTGGTCGAGACCGACCGCCCCGGATTCAAAGCCGACGACATTCACGGCAAGTGGTCGCTGCGCGCTTCGGTGACGTCGGGCTTGTCTTTGCAGGATGTGCACATCCCCGAATCGAACCTCCTGCCCGGAACGGGCGGATTGAAGTCTCCGCTGATGTGCTTGAATCAGGCGCGCTACGGAATCTCATGGGGCGCAGTCGGCGCGGCGATGGCGTGCTACGACTGCGCGCTGCAATATTCGCTGCTTCGCAAGCAGTGGCGCGATCAGCCCATCGCCTCGCATCAACTCGTCCAGCAAAAGCTCACCTGGATGATCAACGAAATCACCAAAGCGCAATTATTAGTGCTGCAAGTCGGACGCTTGAAAGATGCCGGAAAAGTGCAGCATCAACACATCTCCATGGCCAAGAGAAACAATGTCTGGATGGCCCTCGAATGCGCCCGCCTCTCACGAGATATTCTCGGAGCGAACGGCGTGGCCGACGATTACCCCATCATGCGGCACCTGATGAACCTCGAAAGCGTAAAAACCTACGAAGGCACGCATGACATCCACACGCTGATTATCGGGGCCAGCGTGACAGGGATTGACGCATTCTAGAGACAACGCGCGGGCGTCACTGCCCGCATCGTCTCATCAGGCTGAATACAACTCCCCCAGCAACTCATACGCCCGCCGCAGGTGCGGAATCACGATCGTTCCTCCCACCACCATCGCCACGTTGATCGCTTCTTCCTGCTCCGCGCGCGTCACCCCCAGTCGATAGCACTGAATCGCATGATAGCTGATGCAGTCGTCGCAACGCAGGCATGCCGAGGCGACCATGCCCATCAATTCCTTGGACTTCGCCGTCAAAGCGCCGTCCATGTAGGTGTTGTGATCGAGATTGTAGAGGCGCTTAACCAGAAAATTATCGGCCTTGTCTACGTTTTCATTCAGCCGCTTGCGAGTGTCCAGAAATCGCCGGGCAAGTTCGCTCTTCTCCGCCACCTGCTTCTCGGTGAAGACGTAGGTCGGTTCTTTGCGGTCGGTGGTCATGATCGAAAGATTACCAGACGGTTTTGCCGCATGGAATGTTGACGGGAGTTTCCGCGCCACACCCCTGTGACGGGTAGTGTCCTAATTTGGATTATGGCGCTATGTTGCTTGGTTATAGGCTTGGGGCAAGCCGTCTCTGCGAAAACCCTTTTCTCGCGGATCGCCGCCCAGGGGGAAATGGTAGACGAAGCCAAATCTGGTTTCGTGAAGCCGTGTGTAGGCGTCTCGATAGACCATGATTCCGAACGCATACAAAAAGCATTCCTGCCGTGTAACTCGAACGCTTTCTATGCGATTCAATATAGGACTCGGTTCAAGAAACTGGATAAACCCTATCGAATCGCCGGGAACAAGCGGCAAGTCATTCAAGGGGATTCTTTCGCCGTAGTCCGGCTCGCTCGGGATGTCTTCCAGTCTTTCAACCTTGTAGTAGCGGATTGCGGATTCAACCAGTCTGGCGGGACTGTTCCCCGTAGTCTTGAAGGAACAGCTAAACACGTTGTGCTTGTCGGCTCCAACCAGATGCCGTTCCATATTGCTTTCTCCGCCCGGAATAAATCCGAGAACGGGAGCATTATCAACGGGGGAAGCGATGACCCAAGCGCGTTCCGTGTCTCTAGTGGTTATGATCTGATCCGCCATAATGCCAGCCTGACGGCGATACATCAACCATTGCAAAACCATAACCCCGACTTGAATGAATCCGACAAAAACCAGAAGTCCTGTAAACCATACGATTTTCCGTTGAATTTTAAGGTCTTCCTCGTGTGTCTTGCGTTCAGTTTCATTTCGTTGGTCATCTTCGGATACGGCGCTAACATGATCCTTCGGTATAACGGGAGTATTCGCGGTTTGAGTAGCAATCGTGGCAGGTTGGGATGGTTTCTGCTTGGGATTGGTAGCATCTGCTTGATTAGCGATCTGAGCACCATTGGGCTTGGCAGCCCCTTTGCTTTCTGGCGCTTTCGCTGGCTGCTGGGCGAGGATGAGCACTGCGACTATCAGCCACTTCATAACGGCACAATTGTACTACAGAAATACCTTGACAAATTCTATTGTTGTAGTACAGTAATAGACATGGCAAACGTACTCAATCCAGACAAGCAAATCGCGGTTATCGGTGCCTTGGCGGAAGGCTCTAGCATCCGTTCAATCGAGCGCATTACAGGCGTTCACCGCGATACGATCATGCGGTTAGGCGTGAAAGTTGGCCAGGGATGTGCGACCCTGCTGGATGCGAAGATGCGCGATCTGTCCTGCCATCATCTCCAGTTCGATGAGATTTGGGGATTCATCGGCAAAAAACAGCGCAACTTGCTCGTAGATGACGATGAGACTCAGTTCGGCGACGTGTGGACGTTTTGCGCGATTGATGCTGAAACCAAACTAGTGCCATCGTTTCGTTGCGGCAAGCGTGATGCTGTGACCGCGAATGCTTTTGTCGAGGACGTAGCCAGCCGGATGCGTACCCGCGTCCAAGTTACCACGGACGCTCTAAGGCTCTACGTAGAAGCGATAGAGCGCGGCTTTGGCGCTGACGTGGATTATGGCCGCGTCATCAAGACGTATGCCCATGATGACTCGATCCACCCGGAACGCCGCTATAGCGCCCCTGAGATCGTGACCACAGAGAAAGAAATCGTGAACGGTCACCCGGATATGGAACTGGCGTCCACCAGCCATGTCGAGCGACTAAACGGCACCACGCGGCTGCACATGCGCCGATTGACCCGTCTGACTTACGCTTTCAGCAAGAAGCTAGAAAACTTCAAGGCAGCCGCCGCGCTGCACTTTGCCTACTACAATCTGGTAAAGCGTCACGGAACGTTGCGCTGTACGCCCGCGATGGCGGCGGGAGTTGAGCAAAGCTTTTGGAGTGTTGGCGAAACTTGAGAGGACAGCATAGTTATGACCAGCGAAGATCAAGATGCTGTTGTGGGGAGAACCATCCGACAACTCCGCGACGTAAAAGAAAAATTAGCAAAACTGAAGGCACATGTTCATAGCATCGGCGACTCCTTCAGTCAGTACAGTTGCCCATCACCTGCGCAACCAGCCGGAACTTCTTCGGTTTCAGAATGAGATCACGGATGATCGATTTATTGAGAGCAGGGAAGAATGGAGGGCTAATCGGGGAGCACCTGAACCACACATTCCTTTAAAAGACGACATTGATCTCGCCAATATTTTAGCTTGCCGCGATGAGATAAGGGAATGCGTATTAGAACAAGACCGTTTGCAGCAAAGCCTGAAGCAGATGGGTTATGGCGGAAGCTTATGACGATGGGTGGCTACATCCAAGAATTACAGGACGTGATCCGCCGATTGCATGGCGCTGAGGCTACGCATGTTGAAAGCGTGCCAGTGAAAGAGACATTCAAGGGTCAGACGGTATGGGAAGGGATTGTTGAGGTATTCGAGTTGACGGGGCACGCCACGGCGCACAGAGCTTACGCTTGGGCGAACGGTACAAACGATCCTGAGCACCCACGGCATCACGTCACGGTTCTGCATCTCCATCCAATCAAGTCAGCACAGGACGCGGTTAGAGCGGCCATTGTGCAGGAGTTTAGAAGCCTTGAGCCAGCCGAGTAAAACGCGAAAGAAAGCCGGACGGCCCAAACTGCCAAAGGGTGAAGCAATGGGCAGTGTAATCCAGGTACGCTTTACCGCTGAGGATACGAAGGGCATAGCAGCGGCGGCGAAGGCCAGCAAAGTTACCGTCTCGGAGTGGATTAGGAGCACGATTCATGCCAATCTTGAAGCGTAAAAAAATCAAATTAGGACACTACCCTGTGACGCCTGCCCTTCCCTAAGCGCCCCGAAGGGGCTATATTTCCTAGTCGCATTTCTATCGAGGAGGCATTCATGGCAACCCAAACCCGTCCCGAACCGCACGCCAAAAATTTCGGGGAAAACATCGAGAGCGATCTGGCGCTGGAATTCTTGCGCGTAGTGGAAAACGCCGCCATCGAATCGGCGCGCACCATGGGCCAGGGAGACCGACCGCTGAGCGATCAGGCAGCCACCGAGGCCATGCGCAAGACCATGGACACCGTCCCCATGCACGGCACCATCGTCATCGGCGAGGGCGAGCGCGACGACGCGCCCATGCTCTATATCGGCGAGCAGGTCGGCGGCCCTTATAAGGACGGACGCGACGTTCCCCACGTCGACATCGCCGTCGATCCGCTCGAAGGCACCAACCTCTGCGCCACCGGCGCGCCGGGCTCGATCACGGTGCTGGCGGCGTCGGAAAAGGGCGGGTTGCTGCATGCTCCCGACTGCTACATGGAGAAAATTGTCGTCGGGCCATCGTGCAAGAACGCAGTGGAACTCGACGCTCCCGTGTCGGTCAATCTGAAGAACATCGCGCGCCGCATGCATCGCGGCGTCGACGATCTGGTCGTGGTCGTGCTCGACCGCCCGCGACACGAAAAACTGATCTCCGACATCCGCAAGGCCGGAGCCCGCATCAAGCTGATCGGCGACG
>PLUW01000116.1 GCA_003162935.1 Acidobacteriaceae bacterium | reverse complement strand
TCAGTACTTCGGCATCTTCGGATCGACCCGCTCCGCCCACGCTGTAATTCCGCCAGTCAAGTTATGCACCTTCGCAAAACCAGCTTGCTTGAGGAATGACACTGCCTTAGCGCTGCGTCCGCCCATCTTGCAATGGACTACGATCTCGCGGCTGCTGTCTAGTTCACTTACCCGCTTCGGCAGGTCGCCCAGCGGAATGAGATATCCGCCCAGGTTACAGATCTGATATTCGTGCGGCTCGCGCACATCGAGAATGAAAATGTCGGACTTAGCGTCGAGCTTCTTCTTCAGCTCTTCCACCGAAATCACAGGCACGCCGCCGTATACCGGTTCTTCCTGTCCGCGAATGCCGCAGAACTGATCGTAGTCGATCAACTTGGTGATCGTGCGGTGCGTGCCGCAGACGGGACACTCGGGATTTTTGCGCAGCTTCAGTTCGCGGAACTTCATGCCCAGCGCATCGACCAGCAGCAAGCGGCCAGCGAGCGAATCGCCTTGGCCGAGAATGAGCTTGATGGTCTCGGTCGCCTGAATCACGCCGACCAGGCCGGGNNGGCGGTTCGGGATAGAGGCAGCGATAGCACGGGCCGTCTTTGGTCGCAAACACGCTCGCCTGTCCTTCAAAGCGAAAAATGGAGCCGTAGACATTCGGCTTGCCGGTGAGCACGCAAGCGTCGTTGACCAGGTAGCGCGTCGGAAAATTGTCGGTGCCGTCGGCGACGATGTCGAACTCGCGAAATAATTCCAGCGCGTTGGCGCTGGTCAGCTTCATGTCGAACGGCCGCAGATTCAGGCACGGATTGATTGCCTTCAGTTTGTCGGCGGCGGAGTCGAGCTTCTTGCGGCCTACGTCGGCGGTCGAGTGGATGATCTGGCGTTGCAGGTTGGTGTAATCGACAACGTCGAAATCGACGATGCCGAGCGTGCCGACGCCCGCAGCCGTAAGGTAAAGCGCGAGGGGCGAACCGAGTCCGCCTGCTCCTATGCAGAGGACTTTTGCCGCCTTAAGCTTTTGCTGCCCCTCCATGCCGACTTCGGGCATGATGAGATGGCGCGAGTAGCGGAGGATTTCGTCGTTGCTTAGGACGGCTTCGGAAGGTTTTAAATCAGATAGCGGGGCCATAAAATCCCTATTGAATAGAATCGATCTCCGCCGGCGGCCTTGGAAGGGTGCGGCTCCAGCCGTGGCACTCAAAGCCAATAATGACGAGGGCTCTAACCCCTGAGGAATCGGTTACCCCAGGGCAGCAGCCGCCGGCAATGGACGGTACTATTGAAATCGTATCACCGTCTTTTAACGCGGTCGCTTCTTTTTGCAGGTAGCGCATGTCTTCGTCGTTGACGTAGACGTTGACGAAGGCGCGCAGTTTGCCGTCGTCGGTATAGAGATGGCGCTTGAGGTCGGGATGCTGCGCGACCAGGCCGGCGAGGGCCTCGCCGACGGTTTTTCCGGGAACATCGACGGAGGCTTGCTTGCCTGAATATTGGCGGAGTGGGGATGGAATCTGAATCTGGGGCATGTAGATAAAGATGCTGCGTAGGGATGGAGGATGCAAGTGGAACAGGATATCCTCCCAGTTCCGCGGCGGACGGGCGTAGCGCCCGTCGCTCCATCGTCAAGCTTCGATTGCGATTTTCTCGTCCACAAATTTCTTGTCGGATTCGTCTGTGCCCGTCAGTTCGAACGAATTCGTAATCGCCGCCGCGCCCTTTTCCACGCTGGTAATCACATACGAACAGCCAAACCAGTGCGCTTCCGCCAGATCGGTGGGCGACCATCGCGCGGGGTGGTCGGGGTGGGAATGGTAGAAGCCGACGATGTCTTCGCCGCGCTCGCGGCCTTCGCGCTGAATGCGGATCAGTTCCCTGGGATCGATGTTATAGCGGTTGTGAGGTGAATCCGCCCGCGTGTTGCCGCAGGGGGCGACGCTTGACACGGTCTTTGTTACGGAACCATCGCCGTCGTCGCCGAACTGCCCGAGCAAAACGCCGCAGCATTCGTGCGGGTAGGTTTCTTCTCCGTGCCGGCGAAGGGAGATACAGGCGGATTGCGGAATTTTCAACATTGCCAACTGTTCACCGTAGGTGATATTTGCGCCGCGTGCCTGTAGAATGCGTTTTCGCTCGGGGCGTTGATCGTGTTCGCTAAAGCCCCGGTGACTAGAGTAACGTGCCCGCAATCTTAAAAAGGTATATCTATACTAGCGTCGCTACATTCTCACGTCATGGGATTCGCGGCGCGGAAGTTTGGTTCCATCGAATGCGCGCGCGCCGCATCTAACCGACGAGAGAGAATTGAGTCTATACAATGACAGCGAAAGTCGAACAACGAACCTACGAAGACGCGGTCGCCTGGCTGAAGGAACACGGCTTCGACCTGATTGAAGCTCCGGGGACGCAAACGCGCGTCTTCCTGAAGAAGTACACCTGCTCGGCGGCGATCCAAAAGACGGATGACGGCGGCGCGAAAATTTTCGCCTATCCGGGGTACATGATCGGCAGCGAAATTTCCAAGCTCGTCAATCGCGGCTACCAGCAGTTTCTGAAGACTACGAAAACCGAAGTCGCGGCCACCGCCGACCACCTGAAGGCGTTGCAACAGTTCTCCGAAGAACTGAAAGAAGCGTTGGGAACGCCCAGCCTCTATAACGAATCGCTCGGAACCACTAGCGAGTCGTACCACTACGATCGCATCAAAGACCGCGACGAACCGGAGGTCGACCGCCCGAAGCGGCCGTGGGAAACGGTGAGGGTGAAGGTCGCGGCGGTCAAGAAAAGCCGCGCCTAGCGCCGCCGGCCTTGATGGTACGCGCGAGTCAAAGTCGGTTCGGCTGAAAAATTCCGGCGATACCCTTCCGGAGGCTGCGTTGGATCTCGAACTCAGAAGCAAACTGCTCCGCTATCTCGGCCTATTTTGCCTTCTCACCGTCCTCGACGCGATCTACTTCCACGGATTCCTTGCGGCTTTGCGAGGATCGGGCGAAGTCATTGAGGTCGGCGATCTGATGCGGCCGCTGATCAAGTTCTGCGTGATCTCGGCATTACCCTTCGCCGTTTTGGCCTACTCCGACGACAACTGGCGTTCGGCCGATGCCGCTCCTCTCTGCCTCACGGCATGGCTGGCGGTGTTTGGCGCTTATTCAGTCAAATATGGCGCGCAATGCCCCATGTCGGCTCTTTTCCCATTTTTCCCGCTGGTCCTTTCGGCGCTGCTGGCGCATGCGCTCGGAACGTTTTGCAAGAAACTCGTTCTCATGAAATCGACCTAGGAAATTGCAGAGGTAAGAGGTCAGATTGCAGAGGTTAGAACCTTCGGATTGGTTTTCACCTCTGCAATCTGACCTCTTACCTCTGACCTCGATCCATCGCCTCATTCGCCAGCCGGTCCGCCGTCTGGTTGTGTTCGCGGAGGGCGTGGCGAATTTCAAAGTGCTCCAAGCGGCGCACTAACTGCTGCGCCTCGTCGTACAGCTTGCGCAGTTCGGGATGCCGCACCTTGTAGATGCCTTTCATCTGCCGCACCATCAGTTCGGAGTCGCTGATCACCTTCAGCGCCTTGATCTGGTTTTCCGCGGCGTAGCGCAGCGCCGCGATCAGCCCCTGATACTCGGCGTAATTGTTGGTGTGGTGTCCAAGGTATTCGCTAAGCTCGGCGACCGAATTGCCGGAAGCGTCAGTGACGGCGACCCCATAACCAGCGGGCCCAGGATTGCCGCGGGCTCCTCCATCGACATGAGCGGTGTGGGCGGCGGGCGCGGATTTCGGCGCAGCGAAGAGGTTGCTGGAATCGGAAGAGCGAGAACGGGAGGGCATAAATCGAGTTTACAACGCAGGCGTGAAAGTCGCGCCGTTCGCCGAGAGTGGAGAGGCATTCGAAGCAAAGTGTGCAATTTTGACCAGACCTGGGCCGCGGCAAAATGAGACAAAGCTCTTTAGGCAAGGAGACTACTTGCCGCGCCCATCTGGGCGCGACACCGTTGGTCGACCGTTTATCGAGGGTTCATCGAGGCTGGCATGTTCTATTCCATTTGGCTGCTCGCCGCAGCGCTCGCCGGTTGGGCCGCCGGCGAGATTGCAGGGGACGGCGGGTTCGGAACATTGGCTGACGTGCTCCTCGGAATCACGGGCGCTTTCGTGGTGCGTTGGTCGGTGGAGAACATCGGCATTTCCGTGAACAATGTGTACCTGCTTCTGTTCTCGATCTGGGGAGCAGCCGCATTCCCAGCAGTCCTGAGGATTGCGCTCCGGCGCCAACATCGGGCAAAAGCAAGATCCCGGCTCGAAAGCGATTAGCAGCCTGCTTTGAAAGAGCGTGGTTCTCGCTGGATGACGCCGTGGGGAAGTTCTGGCGGAGTCCGCGGCACTCTTCTTCGGAACTCTGGAGTGAAAGCGTGAACGATACGGTATGAACGATACGGTAAACGAGCAGGCGAAGGATCCAGCGAACAACAAGGCAGAAGATAAGTCGGAATTCAACTGGGTCACCGCGCGCGCGGCGTGCACTCCGCCGAAAGTTTTCGCCGAACTCCGCCGGCAAGTGGAGGAAGACTTAAAGACGCGCAACGATCTGCGCCCCAAGAACGCTCCGTATGAATTTTCGCTGGACGGAAACATCGATCAGTTCACGGTTCTTTTGAAGGCTAAGGATCTGAACCGGTCCATAACATTCAAGCTTGCCGAGCAGGCCATTGAAGTGCTCGACGATCAAGGCAATCCCATGTTTCATGTGACCTTGACCATGAATGACCAGGGCGAGTGCAAGCTGCACGCAAACGAGCAGGAGCGCGAATACTGGCAGGTACGGCGAATGGCTCTTGAAGATCTGATGTTTTGACGAACAGAGCAAAGCGTTTGCTCCACGCCATCCTGGGCTGACGGCCCGGAGATTCCAACCCTGTTCTATCGTCCCGTGGCCAGCCTTGTAGCCAGCCGTTGCGGTAAATTCGCGGCCAGAATCTTTTCCTGGGCCACGCGCAGGTTATACGGCACGCGATAGAAAGTAACGATCCACGCCTCGGAGTCAAACAGGGCAAACGCGGCCCGCCAGTCGCCATCGCGGGGCTGTCCGACCGACCCGGGGTTGATGAGATAGCGGCGATCCTTGCGCAGCGGCCAGTCCGAGGACTCCAACTGCCCCACGGTTCGATATCCAGGACGATACACTTCGCTGATCTCGCCCGTCAGCACGAAGCCCCCCTGCAGGTGAGTATGTCCGAAGAACGTGACCGGAACCTGATTGGTGATCAGCGGCTCGATGGCATCGCGGGCGCTGACCATGTATTCATCTTCGTCGAGCGCCGAGCCGTGGACGAACTGAATGCCGGGCAATTCCTCGACGCGAATGGGGCCCTGCGGAAGTTCGCGGAGCCAGTCGAGATTTTCGGGCGTGAGTTGGTCGCGGGTCCAGAGCGTCGCCAACCCGGCGACGGGGTTGAACTCCTCCAGGTTCATGAGCCCGCTGACGGCCTTGTCGTGGTTGCCACGAACGAACACGTGTCCCAGCGACTGCGCTTTCGCCACCACTTCGTTGGGATTGCCGCCATAGCCGACGGTATCGCCCAGATTGACAACGAGGTCGTGAGCGGGCGCGGCGGCCAGGCAAGCGTCGAGCGCTTCGAGGTTACTGTGAATGTCGCTAAGTAGAAGGATGCGCACAGAGGGAGGATTATAGCCTTTTCCGGCAAGGCGCGACGAGGGCTGGGATGGTTTGGCGGTGGCTCATTTTGCCAATACGTTTACCACAAAGGACACGAAGGTTCACTAAGGAATAACAAGATAACAAGAACCTTCGGGGCACTTCGTGTCCTTCGTGGTTCAGAATTTCCTGGGGTCGCAGGTTTAAAGTGACCCACTTCCGCTGAATTGGCTACTGCGGCGCGGCCTCCGGCTCCGCCAGCTTGCGCTCCGGCAAAAAATACGAAAGCGCCACGAACACAAAAATGAAAAAGGCGATGCGCACATCCACAAACGCCAGCGGCACCGCGGCCACGTAGAACAAAAGTGAGTTGAGATTCTTGAACAGAATTCGCCGATGATAGCGCGCCAGGTCGGGGTTGTCGCGGTGCTGATGAATGATGGCGGAGCGCAGCAGGACGAACGACACGGAACACAGCGCCAGCACCACTCCATACAGCGCCACGGCTCGCGGATCGCGGCAATTATTGCCCATATACGCGGTGACAAAGGGAACGAGCGACATCCAGAACAGCAGTGTGTTGTTCGCCCAGAGCAGGCGAGCGTCGGCGCGCCGAACCGAGTGCATCATGTGATGATGGTTCACCCACATGATGGCAACGACGAGAAAGCTCAGAATATAGCTGAGAAACTCCGGAGCAAGGCTGCGCAGCGAAGTTAGCGTCGTGTCGTGCGGAGGCTTCAGCTCCAGCACCATGATGGTGATGATCACAGCGATTACGCCGTCACTGAAGGCTTCGAGGCGGTTGGTGCCCATGCCGTCCATTTTTATCAGAATCAAGCGCGACGCTGCGAAAAAACTAGCTGCGCTCGTTCCGGAAGGGCATGATTCGCCGCCTTACAATTGCTGCGACAAGTAGTTGGCGATGCCCATCTCCTTGATGGAATGCAACTGCGCCTCAAGATAGTCGGNNGCCCAGTTGCGGCTTCAATCCGACGTCGACTACAGGCGTGCTGTCGAGGAAAATAATGCGTTCAATCAGGCCTTCCGCGTGCTTCATCTCCTCCATGGCCCGCGCTTTCGTGCGCTCGCCCAGCCGCGCGTAGCCCCAGTTCTGGCACATCTCCGACTGCGCCATATACTGCACAATCGCCGTCAATTCCGCGCTTAGAGCCAAATTTAATTGCTGAATGACCTTCTTGTCGCCATGCATGGTTGTGCCCCTCCGTCCCCGCCATTGTCCAATCTTGGAGAGCCGCGGCGATGTGACGAGGCGCACACCAGCGCGGACACGCGGCCCACGTTCTTGACACGGCTATTTTTGGCCTTTATCCTTACGTATTGCTCCCTGGGAGACTTTCGTCTCTGTGCGCACTCCGCGGGCCTTTGCGGTAATTTGAGTGGGGGCGGCGGNNCCATGTTCATCGAAATTAAGGATCTGGAAATAAACCCGGTCGATTTCCGGGAGGAGTTCAGCCCCGGTCTGATCGATCTGGGCGAAGAAGTGCGGCAGCGGTCGCCGCTCTGCACCTCGGGTCGCGTGGATCTGGTCGAAGAGCATCACGGCAAGCACCAGGTGGTGCGGGACATCCGGGTTAAAGGCAAGCTGGAGACCAGCCTGGAAGTGCCTTGCGCGCGCTGCCTCGATCCGGTCGTGCACCAGGTGGAGCGCAGTTTCGATCTTCTGTACCGGCCGCTGGGAATCGACTCCGGCCACGCGGAGCTTTCGGTGACCGACGCCGAGGCTGAGATCGGGTATTACGAAGGCGAAGGCCTGTTGCTCGAAGACGCATTGCGCGAGCAGGTGCTGCTGGCTCTGCCGTTGAAGACGATTTGCCGCGAGGATTGCAAGGGTTTATGCGCGCACTGCGGCAAGAATTTGAATGAAGTGCAGTGCTCGTGCGTGGATGCGGTCGAAGATCCTCGCTGGTCGGCGCTGAAAGAGATAAGAGACAAGTTGAGTCAGTAGGACGTTGTCAGTTATCAGTTGTCAGTTGTCAGTAAAAACGGGTTGACTGAAAACTGAGAACTGACAACTGAGAACAAAAAAGGAATATCATGCCCAATCCGAAACGCAGACATTCACAGAAGCGCACCGCAACGCGGCGTGCCCATGACTCGCTCTCCAAGCACTCGCTGTCGGAGTGTCCGAACTGCCATGAGCGGAAGATGCCGCACCGCGCCTGCCCGAAATGCGGAACCTACAAGGGCCGCGAAATTGTTGAGGTCGAAGAAAAGTCCTAGTTCCTCTCTTCCATGCCTACCGTAATCGCACTGGATGCGATGGGGTCCGACAAGGCGCCGAAGCCGGAGATTGAAGGCGCGTTGCAAGCGGCGCGCCATCACGGCGTGCGCGTGCTTCTAGTTGGTCCTGAAGCGCGGCTGCGGGCCGAACTGGCGCGCTTTCCCGGCGCGCGGCGGCTGCCGGTGGACGTAGTCCACGCCAGCGAAGTCATCACCATGGACGACAAAGTGGATGCGATTCGCGCCAAGCGCGATTCGTCGATCCGCGTCGGACTGCGACTGGTGCGCGAGGGCCGCGCTGCCGGCTTCGTGACCGCCGGCAACACCGGCGCAGCCATGGCCACCGCCAAAGTCGTGCTCGGAGCGCTGCCCGGCGTGGATCGTCCGGCGCTGGCGGCCGCGTTTCCCACCGTGCTGAACACGGCTGCCGTTCTGTTAGACGTTGGCGCGAATGTCGATTGCACGGCCGTCAATCTCGAGCAGTTCGCGGTGATGGGCGACATTTATTGCCGCTCGATTTTCGGCATGGAGCATCCGCGGGTCGGCCTGCTTTCGATTGGCGAAGAAGAAGGCAAGGGCAACAATCTGACGCGCGAAGCGTTTCAACTGCTCAAACGGCTTCCCATCAATTTCATTGGCAACGTCGAAGGCCGCGATTTATACAACGGCCACGTGGACGTAATCGTGGCCGACGGATTTGTCGGCAACGTTGCCCTGAAGACCTCGGAAGGCGTGGCCCGGCTGGTGCGCGCCGTGTTGAAAGAGACCTTGAAGTCGACGATCACGCGGCAGGTCGGCGCCTATATTTCTCGCAACGCTTTTTCCGATTTTAAGAAGCGGCTCGATCACACCGAGTATGGCGGCGCTCCGCTGTTGGGAATCAAAGGCGTGTGCATCATTACGCACGGATCGTCGAATACGAATGCCATCAAGAACGCGGTGCGAGTGGCCGCGGAGTTCGCCGAGGGCAAGGTCAACGAAGCCATTGAGCGGGAACTGGCGCAGTTGAGCGCGGCGGTTGCAACGTAGGGAAGGTCAGAGGTGAGAGGTCAGATTGCAGAGGTAATATCCCGCGATGAGAACGCCTTCACCGGAGGAAGTCGAGGCAGCCAAGACAGAGCGTGGTGGGTGGACGGGGGAGCAACTTGCCAAATGGGGAGTGCCTTGGCCACCGCCGAAGGGTTGGAAAACCGAACTACTGGAGCGTTGGCAGCGAGGAAAACGGGAGGGAACTTGCGACTGATCGATCTGACGGCTCTTGGATTTTAACCTCTGCAATCTGACCTCTTACCTCTGGACCTTATTACTTATGACGCACAATTCTTCTCGAATTGCCTTTCTCTTTCCCGGTCAGGGTTCGCAAGCCGTTGGCATGGGAAAAGAACTCTCCGACAAATACCCGGTGGCGCGTCGAACCTTCGAAGAAGCCGACGACGCGCTCGGTTACAAGCTCTCCGCGCTTTGCTTTGAGGGTCCGGAAGAAAAACTGAAACTGACCGAGATCACGCAGCCAGCGATTCTGACGGCGTCGGTGGCGGCATGGCGCGTGCTTCAGGAGCGAGGCCTGCAGCCGGATTTCGTCGCCGGGCACAGTCTGGGCGAGTATTCGGCCCATGTGGCCGCGGGCACGTTGACGTTTGCCGATGCGGTGCGGACGGTGCGCAAGCGCGGCAGGTATATGCAGGAAGCCGTGCCCGTCGGCGTGGGCGCGATGGCGGCAATTCTGGGAATGCCGCTCGACCAAGTCAGCGCAATTGCTGCCGAAGCTGCGGGCGATGCTGCGAACGGCGCGGCACAGCGAGAAGTCTGCCAGGCAGCCAACATCAATTCTCCCGAGCAAATCGTGATTTCAGGGCACGCCGGTGCCGTCGAGCGCGCCATCCAACTCGCCACCGAACGCGGAGCGAAGAAGGCCGTGAGCCTGCCGGTGAGCGCGCCTTTCCATTGTGCGCTGATGCAACCCGCGCAGGATCGTCTGGCGATAGATCTCGGGGCGTTGATTTTTCAGAATCCGTCGTGCCCAGTTGTCTGCAATGTCGATGCCGCGGTGATCACTTCCGCGGAGGCCGCACGCGAAGCGCTGATTCGCCAGGTGACCGGCACGGTACAGTGGGCGCCGTCGGTGCGACTATTGATCGACAAGGGTGTCAGTCTATTTGTTGAAGTCGGTCCAGGAAAAGTTCTGTGGGGACTGATGCGGCAGATTGACCGCTCAAAAACCTGCGTGACCGTGGGAGACGAGGCGTCCCTGGCGAAGGCACTAGGACAACTGGTGAGGGAGTAGCGTCAGGGATACACTTTCGACAGCAACCCCGATCTGCTAATCGTCACAATGTATGGTGGGGAGTTTCTTGCTACGAAGGCTTGAACCTTCGGCATCGCAAGGATGAAGATATCGGCCATCTCCCGCGCTTGGATACTACCAGCCGTCAGCGTGAATACCCGTGCCTTTGTGGTGCTGACAGCAGCAAGCTCCGATGCGCGGTATCGAATCCTTTTGTCCTTGGTTAGCACAACCCACCCGCGACGGCTAACCTCCGACAGCCACAGGTTGTCTGGCGCGTCCGGCGGAAAATAGTCGTCATGGACTGCTACGCTGTGACCGGCGTTCCGCAGCGCGGAAGCTAGGATCTGCTTGCCAAGCGAGCGGTCGATGAAAAGGACCAATTGTTCAGGCAGCTTCAAGTTCTAATTCGCACCGGATCGCTTCTTCGATGTCCAGGTCCAAACGACCGTAGTCAGCGGATAACTGGCCCACGGATTCTCCAGCCTTGTACCTCTCCGCAACAATCGCGGTTGGAATTCCCGTACCTGCCAGCACGGGTTTTCCAAAAGATACGAAGGGATCGATGACGACGGACCTTGGCTCTTCCGAGGCCCGTTTCCTCGTGAAGGGATACAGGCGCAACGCAATACCCTTGGCGTCTCTTTCAACTCGTTTCAAATAGGTCTCGAGAAGTTCTTTCATCCCCAACTGCCCGGCTCGACTCGCATTGATCAGCTGTCCATACTTCTGTACGAAGAGGTCGAGTCCATCCGTGGCAAATCTCTCTTCCGCCAATGGATGCCTGGAATCAAACTCTTTCCGCAAATAGTCCAAAGCGTTGCGAATCTTGTCTAGAGGCACCTGATGATTGCGGCGTAAAGCATCTAGGACGTGGACTTCGACCAGGTTGATGAAGGACAGCGAACGGCGGGCCGTGTCGGGCACCTCTATAATTGGTTTGAAGAATCTGCTACCCGCCTTGGTGGGGTATGGCCTGCCCAGCACCCACGATCTCACAGTTGCCGTAGGCGCAAGGAGATAGTGCGAGGCTTCGGGCACGCTATACACCGGCATGTAGCGAGGGTCGTGATTCCCGTAGAAGCTGTGTTTCCCCTTCACGAAGCGGAGTATAGCACTGATCTACCACAGGATGAACCAAGGCCCGCAACGCCGGGGAAGTAAGCCTTTCAGTACGGATACACCGTCAGTGTCTTATCCGCTTTCTCCACGAACATGCGGGCGTGTTCGGCGCGTTCGTTGACGATGACTTCGACCACCACGCCTCCGCCGCCAAGACCTTTGGTGTTGGCCGAGCCGTAGATGCTGTGCGATTTGATCAGGCCCCACTCGCCGCCCGGCCCCCAATCGCGATAGAAATCGGCGTACGTGTACTGAGAATATTTTTCTCGATGTTGCAGCCAGCCGGGATCGTTGAAGTAAATTCCGTAGGCGACCTCGTAATGTTGCTGCTGCAGCGCGGTGAAGAACTTGTCAACGGCGTGCTCTTGAGGCCAATTGCGATAGAACCAGCCAAGCGCAGCCAAGAGGATGACGGCGCCAATCGTCGCCGCAATCGCAATCTTGCGCCGTCGGGCTTTCGCGGGGTCGTAGAGTGGAGCGTCGAGCAGGGTCATAGGTCTTCATTCAGCATAACGGATTCGCAGGGAAGAAAGACAGGCGTCAAGCCAAAAACGGGGGACGGACGAGCAGCCTCGCCAGGCCTCACGCTGCATCAGAGGCCGTGACAAGCCGGCGCCCGACCCGCGCCATGCGAGGAACGAGAATCAAAGTCACCGCGTACAGGAAGATCGACACGGCCGTGGATCCCGGGTGCCCATGTTGCAGGTCTTCGAACAATAGCTTCGCCGTGACCAACGCCAGCGTGCCGTACGCGATCCAGATCAGTTCTGTCCGCTGCCAACGGGAACCGCTGAACGCCAGCGCGAGCGCGACCACGCAGGTAATCAGTGTGCGGATGACGGCCACGTGCGATGCGCCGAGAGTCATTCCAATCGCGGCCAGCCACACCAATGCAGAAACCAGGAAGATGATCACGGCAGCGACCGCCAGAATTGCCGAGAGCGTTTGCAGGAGCCGCTGGTTCCAGCGATCCGTGCGGAAGCGGCCTCCGACCGCGTAACACGCAACCGCCGAGGCGGCAACGATCCAGACGATCCATCCCGGCACAGCTGGGAACGTCCCGGCCAGCGCTCCCGCGGCATAACCCAGCAGTCCGGATGCGTACGCCGCCGCAGCCAGAAACAACAGGCCATGGAATTCGAGCGTCAGTCGAGATGCCCGCACGCCGAGCAGCGTGGCCACGATCGCAGCCACGCTCAGGCACAACGCCAGCGGCATTGTCGGGAGACAGAGAGAACTGCCCGTCAGGATAAGAGCGCCACTCCATGTGGCATACACGTGGTAGTTCCGTTCTTCGTGGTAGCGGTCGAAATGGCGATAGGCAAGCGCATAACACGCTGCCGAGAACAGTAGGCAGATTACGCCCAGGATTGGCGCAGCGGCCGTTCCGCCGAAGCGCAGCACGCTGAAAGCAGCCAGCAGGAACACAACGACGGCTTGCCCGATCTCGAAAAATCCGATCTTCTGCCGCTGCCGCATCGTCCGGAAAACGATGCTCGTTCCATAAACCAGAAACAGAATGCACCCCAGCGCCAGCAATACCGGCGTTGCGATGCTCTTATAGTCCGAGGGAGGACTCCCCTGGCCGGAGTAAAGATAGAGCAAAATCAAAATGGCAAGATCCGCCGCGGCCGCTACCGGCGGCCTGAGCCAGAGCCAGCGGTTGCTCCCCGCCGCCACTTCGCTGGCCGCTGCCATGAGCAGCAGCGCTGAAATGAAAGGCGTCAGATCGCGTGTCGCGATCAGCAACCCGAGGGCGGTGAGAACCGCAGCGACATTGGCCACCCACACCACCATGGCCAACCCGCGCTTCCAGGCCAGCGCGTATGCCGCCACCGCGAAGACGCCGACGATGCCGGCGGCCGCCGAGGTTGGCAAGACCTCGAAGCGCAAGGTCAGTTCCCAGAGCATGGGAGCCAGGATCAAGGCCGCGGTGGTCGCATAAACAGCACTCGCAAAGCGCGCCGTTGAAGGCATTCGCGACGCCCAGACCAGCCACATCCCCGCATAGGCAAGCGCCAGCACCACCACGGCCAACTTTGGCAACGAGCCCGATTCGGCCACGGCCCGAAGCAGATAGGCGCCGGCGATTCCGAGCATAGCTTTGCCCAGCACCGAGAACACTCCGCCTTCTGGTGCAAACGACAATGCGGCGGTTGGCTGCACCGAGACCGGAGTGTCCGGTTCGGCGGCTACCAACACTGCCGCTTCGGAGGGGCGTTCGAGCGCGGAGATGCGGCGTTCCAGTTCCTCAACGCGTGCGGTGAGCCGTGCAAAAGCGTCGAGATCGTCCATAATCTCCACTCGCTTTGAGGCTAAACAACAAATTGCCGGTCGAACCTCGTGCGCCGAACGCCGGTGCTCAAAACGTGTAGATGTAGCTCGTATGGCGTTGCGCGGAAATCAGCGCGCCGGTGCCGCGCCGGCCAGCGACCCAGCATTTTTCTCCGGCCACGGAGGCAGAAGCTTCACCAGCCCCCACAAAATGATCAATGGCAGAATGGTGAGCACAATGGCCATCAGCAGACCTTCGCGCGTGACTAGGCCCATCTTGTACGTCGTGTATCCCAGAAAGCTCTTCGAAAACAGCTGCCCCCCGATCACGACATTCCAGCGCATGGCGAAAATACCCATCAGCGTCAGGCATCCGGCGAGAGCGTAAATGCGCTTGCGGGCCATTTCGCCGAGCCGCACCACCTGTGTCAAGGCGAGCAGCGTGATCGGAGTAACCGTGCCCAGCAATATCTGGACTACGATGTGCGACACGTACAGCTTGGTATGGACCATGAAATCCAGGCTGCGGAAGCTTTCATCGGATTCGTAGATGCGGTGAATCAGGTCGAGCATTTCCAGACCGAAGTCGATGATGAAGGTGTAGAGCAGGTAACGCGCTATCGTGTCCACGCAGCGCATATCGATCGTCTCTTTGCGCGCCCACGTCACAAACATGTAGATCAGCATTACCGTCGCGATGCCCGACACCATGGCCGAGAAAATAAACACCACCGGCATGAGCGGCGACGACCACCACGGGTTCGCCTTGATCGAACCGAAAATGAACCCGACGTAGCCGTGCAGCAGAAACGCCGAAGGGATGCCGATGAGGGTTATCACCCAGCCCACGCGTTCGTCCACGTGGAGCGCGTGCTCACTGATGTTGTTCGATCCCAGTGTCATGACGCGATAAATCATGCGCTTCCAGCCGGTGGTGGATTGCGACAGCACCACGATGTCGCGCCGGTAGTCGAGCCAGATTTCGAACACCAGAACCGCCATCAGGTACCACAGGTACACGAAACCGAACATGGCCATCGCGGAGGTCTTGTGCGGCGTCAGGTACATCTCATACGAACGTTCCGGATGTCCAAGGTGCAGTTGCAGCGGCAGCGGCGCCACCAGCAGGAAAGCGAGGGCCGTCAGCAACGCCAGTCGGTAGGTGGGCTTGACCTCCTGCACCTGGAAGACGCGTTCCAACGAAGCCAATATGAATGCGCCCGCGACCAACCCCGTGAGAAACGGGTACAACACGATCAGCACGCTCCACTGGAGCTCGATTTCGTTTGGATACATGAAGCCTTCAACGCCAGGCATAAACGGTCAACGGTCTCCTTATCGCACCAAGCTTCATTGCACCGAACCTCATCGCACGGAACGTCATCTCACCGAACCATCCAGGCCGTTGTAGAAGACCTTGGCGTGGGTCGCCATGTAGGGTTTCAAAACCTGAATGCTGTGGGTCTTCAGGAACTCATGAATCGGGTCGTTGGGATTCTTCAAGTCCGCCAACTGACGCGCCCCGGTCGGGCAGGATTCGCAACAAGCCGTGGTCAGCCCCTTGGTGATCCGGTGATAGCAGAGCGTGCACTTCTCAGCGGTCTCAGTTGCCGGGTTGATGAAACGGCAACCGTAGGGGCACGCCTGAACACAGTAACGGCAGCCGAGGCAATACTTCTTGTCCACGAGCACGACGCCGTCGGGGCTGATGAAGGTCGCGCCCACCGGACAAACCTGCGTGCAGGGTGAATCCGCACAGTGGTTGCACAGCTTGGGCACGAAGAAGTTCTTTCCGCCTTCTTCCTTGGACGGAGGAAATCCCTTCTTACCGCCGTCGGGCGAATCGACGTGAGGATTCTCAATGTCGTAGTCCGTTACGTGGTAGCGTTCCACCCAGGTGCGGAAGTATCCGTCGGGCACATCGTTTTCGGTCTGGCACGCTCGCACGCAGTTGCCGCAGCCGATGCATTTGGGGAGGTCGATCAGCATGCTCCACCAGTGCTCGGACAATTTGTAATTGGGGGCCGCTTCCGGGGTTCCGGCCAGGACGTGTTTCCAGGCAATTGCCGCCGCCGGCAGCAGAAGCAGCATGTGGCGCCGGGTAACGTTCATTTCGTCCCTCCGGGCGCAACTTTAGTCGTCGCCGGGGTCGTCGCCTGGGCCGTCTCTCCGGTGTCAATGGCCGGACTGTGCGGCTGGTGGCAGGTATCGCAGGGTAGCCCGGAGGAGTGGTCGGCCGAAGCGACCTGCGGGAAACTCTTCGGTTTGGCGATGTTGGCTTCGTGACAGCGAACGCAGAGCACGGCCGTATCCAGTTTGGCGGGCTGCACCGAGGCCGGGTCCTCGGCGTGTTTCGCCTGTGCGCCGTGGCATGCCTCGCAGTTGACGTGTACGTGCTTGCCGGCCTTCTTCTTGTCGAGGACGTCGCTGTGGCAGTCTTCACAGGCCTGGTGGCCGGCAAAATTCACCGGGCGAGCAGCGATCTCGGCCAGGGCGTCTCCGCGGTAATGGCCATACTGGCCGAAGCTCTTCGGCACAAGAACCGCGCGCACTCCCACAAACACGAGGATGCCGCAGACGAAAACAGCGGCTAAGCGGAAGATGTGTCCGGCATCTTTGAAGGCATTCATAAAAGCTGCCCTCTCAGATAACGCAGTCGGTTGCCCGGTGGCTGTGCGCGAGATCACAGTCAGACGTGCTTCTGATTACAATTAGGAGCGCCGGAACCGGGACATTGTCCCCACTTTGCGCGAAACAGCTTGTTCTTGTAAGGATTCCGAGACGTGCTGTACCATAGCCGCAAGGTTCCCATGGCCAGTGACCGCCAAAATCGGCTTGCGATTGTGCAGTTCGGCCGCATGCTGCACGAAAACGGATTTGTTGCCGCCACCGACGGGAACCTTTCCGTTCGCCTCGATGAACATCGCCTCCTGGTCACTCCTACTTGCATCAGCAAGGGCAGGATGCGCGCTTCGGACATGGTAATCGTTGACATGGACGGCAAACGCCTCGCCGGCAAGCGTCGAGTTTCAAGCGAACTTGCGATGCACCTGCTGATCTATCGTCTGCGCCCCGACGTGCATGGCATCGTCCACGCCCACCCGCCAACGGCCACCGGATTTGCCGCTTCCGGCTATGATCTCAACCGTCCGCTGGTCTGCGAGGTGGTCGTCGGACTGGGCTCAATCCCGCTGGCCCGCTATGGCACTCCGGGCACACCCGAGCTGACCGATGCCCTCGAGCCTCTGATCCCGCACCATGATGCCATTCTGATGGCGAATCACGGCGTGGTGACGTTTGGCTCCTCGGTCGAAAGTGCCTACATGAAAATGGAAACGGTCGAGCACTTCGCCAAGATCGCCCTGGTCACACACCTGCTCGGCAACGAGCAGCCGCTCGGCGAAAAAGAAGTGGAGAAGCTCCACCAAGTACGCCACCGCTACAACGGCGGATCCATACCAACCCCGCGCCGCAGGCCTGTGGCGGCGGATATTCTGCAATCGGACAGTCTGGAATCCGACGGAGAACCGAAGGAAACAACCGGCAGCCGCCGGTAGGTTACTCCCCGCCGATCCGAAACCTCACGCCCGCGCGAAAATTCACCCCCAGCGCCGGATATCCCACCACCTCGTTGTAATGATCGTTGAGCGCGTTATCGACATTCGCGTAGGCCGTAATTCGCGAATTGACCGCGTACCACCCGCCGAGATCGACGCGCGCATAGCCGGCGGCGTGGTTGACGAGGGTGTCGACAAAATCGGAATCCGGACGCCGGCCTACGAAGCTTCCTCCCAGATTCGCGCCCCAGCGCGTTCCGAGATAGCTGAGGAGCGTCGTGGCGGAATGCTTGGGGCGCCGAAGCAAAGGACTTCCCGTGTCAAATACAGGATTGCAATAGTTCGCCGCAGTGCAGAGCGGAGCCTGCAGAATCTGCGTCGAGGTATAGGTATAAGCCGTGTTCAGCGACAGTCTTTTCCAGATTCTTCCTTGCAATTGAACCTCGGCGCCGTGGGCAAGAGATTGCTGCAGATTGAAAAACTGATACAGGGTGCCCGGAGGGTTGCCCATGTACTCCACGGTATTGGTCCCATATTCAATCTGATCGTGGAAGAGGTTGTTGAAGTAGGTGGCATTTAGAGCCCAACGGCCGGCCAGCAAGCTCTGCTGGAATCCGGCTTCGAACGCCCGCGTGCGCACCGGCAAAAGACCGGGGTTCGGGACGTAGCCCGATCCAAGATTGGCGAAGGTCTCCTGGAAATCCGGTTCCATGAACGCCGTGGCATAGGAAAAACGCAAGCGGGTTCCAGAAAAGAAATCCCCGCCTCGCAGCGCCAACAGAGTCAGGGCGACCCGTGGTACGCCCGTGTTGCCGAAGGTACTGCTGTGAACGAAACGCCCGCCCGCAATGACGGACAGCCTGCCCAGCGTGAACTGCTGTTGCAGGTACGCGTTCTGGTCGAGGCGCGTGCCATTGGTTTCCGAGAAATAGGTAGGGTAATTGACTAATGCGTTTTCGTTTTCGATGCGATATCCCAAGGTTGTGTGCGCCCAGGCGCGCTCCGAGTAGTCGCCCTGATATTCGAGCGCCATGTGATTGACGTGCTCGTCGTAGAGAGAGGCAAAGTTGTAGGTATTTCCCTCCGGACTGTTGTCGTTATAGCGATAGAAATAATCGGATGCCGTGAGGCGATGTTGCCAGCCCGAGGGAGCGGCGACGGTAAGTTCGGCGCTTCCCAGCAGAGTGTTGGTCTGCGAGTCCCCAACTGAAAGTGGCGGAACGGGCGCATCGCCGTTGAAATCCCACTCCCCCGGGAGCCCCGTATGACTGTTGGAGTGGCGCACACGCACGCGCAGTCCAACCCGGTCAGTAATGGCCGCGCCGGCATTCGCCCCCTGCAGCGAATCCGAGTAGGCGTCGTTTACGCCCTGTCCGTTGCTGTTGAACTGGTCGCCAAAAAAGTTGTAGTCGAAACGTCCGTGGGTTCCAGCCAGAGACGCGTAGCCGTTGGCCGTCCCGAAGTTTCCTCCATCGGCGCCAAAACGGAGTTCAGGGACCGAAGTGCTTCCGGTGCGCGTCCAAACCTGCACGACGCTGGTCATGGCATCGGAGCCGTACAACGTGCTCTGCGCGCCCCGCACAAATTCCAGGCGATCGGCTTGCGCCAGCGGCAGCGTTCCAAAATCAAACGTTTCGCCCGCTTCACTGATGTAGACCCCATCGACAATCATTTTGTTGTATGTAGACTCCCCGCCGCGCACAAACAGAGATGAAATTCCGCCAAGTTGCCCCGCAGTATTCACGACCGCGCCGGGTAGAAAGCGCATGGCATCATCGGCCGCAGCCGGGTTCATCGCTTCCAACTGCCCGCCGCTCAGGGTGTCAACATCGGCGCCCGCCGCCTCGCTCGGAACCGGAGTGCGGGTCGCGGTCACGACCACGGTTTCCGCCGCCGTTGCCAGGCGAAGCTTGATGGTGGTGATACCCTCGGTTGGAAGATCCTTGAAAGAGAGATCCGCCGCTTCCACCGCGAAGCCCGGAGCCAATACCAGAACCCGGTACCCGCTGCCTATCGCTTCGCGAAAAATTACGATCCCTTCCGCCGACGTGCTCAGCGCAGCCACTGGTGCGGACTTGCCCACCTTGAGCAACTGCACCTGCGCGCCCGCGACGGCGGCCTCCGAAGGGTCTATCACTTTGATTTTAATTTCGGCGGAAGCGCTGGGCGCGAGACTGATCACGCAAAGAACAACGACGAGCGGAAAAAGAAATGTAGCGAAAACACGGGTAAGCGGCATGACACGTCTCCTTTATCACGCGAAAGGGTTGTAGTGGACGGTTCACGCCGGTCTCCTGGCTTCGCGAGTCAGAATGTGAGCTTGCTCTCAGTGAGCTTTCACTCAACATCCGCTTACTGCAACCGGCCTTCCCAGGGCCTTCTAGAGATCCCCAGTGACCGATTGCGTTGTCCTCGCTTACAGTTGCGCGGCAGCGCGGGATTTTCACCCGCTTCCCATAGCGCCGGCGTGTCGCCGGCCTACGATCATGCGCGAACCCAATTTGAGAAAGAACAAAAACAGCAGCCCCGCCAATCTACTGGGCGCGCCAGCACAAAGTCAAACGTGCGGAGCGCGTCGGGCTCTTCACTACGAGTTCTTGAGGATGGGAAACTCCGCCGATCCCACCTGCGCAACGTGTTCCTCGGCGTAGCCCGTGACGCGTTCGAGCGCCTCCTGCAATTGCCGGTGAAACTCGCTCATCGCCGCATCGTCCGCGCCGGCGGGAACTCGAATCTTTGCGCTCACGCGCACCAGCGCCTTTGAAAACGGTTTCGGAATCATCATCGCATCCCACGTATTCAGCACCCAGGCGTCGTTCAACGCCACGTAGAATGCCGCCATCGGCAAGGCGCTGGCCCGCGCCAGCAACACCGGTCCCGGCTTGGCCACG
Organism: Acidobacteriaceae bacterium; assembly: GCA_003162935.1. Lineage (GTDB taxonomy): Bacteria > Acidobacteriota > Terriglobia > Terriglobales > Acidobacteriaceae > Acidiflorens. Next base: position 44,102 of record PLUW01000116.1, on the reverse strand, counting down.
TTCTTCGGCCCGCGCGGACCGTCGATCGTGAACGCCACCGAATTGCCTTTTTCCAACTGGCTTTTCAATCCCAGCAACCCGGTTGCGCCGCCGCGGCTGCTCGAACCGCGCACCGCGACAAAACCAAGTTTTTCAATCGTCCGCGCGATGTATTCCCCGTCGAAGCTGCGGCTCACCATCACCGCGAACCCGATCTCTCTCCATAGCCAGGCGCTGGCGAAAACGGCGCGATGCCAAAACGAGTAGATCACCGGCTTTTCGTAAGTCGCGCCGGGAGGCGAAGGCGGCTCCTCCCACGAGATCGAATACCGCACCGTCGGACCAATCAAAGAAATGGCCAGATATCCAGCCCAGCTGATGAACCACAAGGAGATTCTCTCCCGCAGCGAAAACCGGTGCGTTATCGAAACGGAAGGCGGCTCAGGCGCGACGGCGGCAGAGGGAGAACTCACGCCGATATTGTAGCCGGGAAGGAACGGTTTAACTGAAAGCTGAGAACTGAAAACTGAGGACCGGTCTTCTACCCTTCCAGATAGGCGACGATCCACTCTTTCAGCCGCTGCCGGCGTTCGTCGCTGGCGTCAAAGCGGATTCCGAAGATCTTGTTCGGCTTCTCCCATGTAACCTGCCCGCGGATCCAGACTCGGGGCAGCGTTAGCAGGGAAAACGACACCTCCACATGGCTGTCGCGTTCCGGCATGCGATTACCCTTCAGCGACATTCCGCCCGAGCTGATCTCCAGGCTGGTGGCGGTGATGCGGCTACCGTCGATCGAGACGACCCCAACCTCGGTCATCACCGGGATCCGCACGTAACGCTGGAATTCGTGCAGCACCAGCATCTGCGTCGAGCGCACCAGCTTCATCGCCGCCGACCTCTCCAGCGGTTCGTGGAAGATTGCGTTGATGCACAATTTCGAATACCGCATGGCATCCTGCGCCGTCCCGCCCAGCCCGAAAATAATGATCCGGCTGTTGGAAGCCGAACTTCGCGCCAGTTCGATAATGCTGCCGGCGCTCTCACCCAGGGGCAGAACGCAGGCCTCGAACTTTTCGTGTTGCAGGCGATCCACGCGCTCGCGTGCAATCGGAACCGTTTCGATTCCATATTGCCGAAAGCAATCTGTCACCAGTTGAGCCGACGCTTCGCTCAAGTCAAACATGGCGACGCGAGCGGTCGTTTTTCGATGGGCAGGGAAGGCGGCAAGTACGGCGCCGGTCGAACCAGACGTAAGTCCCAATGGATGAACTCCTCTGAAACCCCATTCTGACGCGCCTTCTCAAGCTCGCATAGGTTTCCAAAGGGCCTAGATGTCTTCCAAATGGGCGGTGACGGAAGTAGTACCTGCACGCGTCGCCCCTGCTCCCTTCGTTTGCCTCAGGTAAGATGTTGCCAACCTTATAGTTATCCGCCGTAACCGGAAGATGATTACTTTAAACGACATCCAGTCAGCCCTTGGCCGTATTCGCGCCTCCATCTATCTTTCGCCCTGCGCCCTCTCGGCGACGTTTTCCGAATCCACCGCCAACCAGGTCTATTTGAAGCTCGACAACCTGCAACGGACCGGCGCTTTCAAAGAACGCGGCGCGCTGAATAAATTGCTCTCGCTCAGCCCCGCAGAACGCGCCCAAGGCGTGATCGCGGCCTCAGCCGGAAACCACGCGCAGGGCGTCGCCTATCACGCCGGCAAGCTCGGCATCCGCGCCCAGATTTGCATGCCGCTGACCACGCCGCTCATCAAGGTTTCGGCGACGCGTGGGTATGGAGCCGATGTGATTCTGCACGGCGCAAACTACGACGAAGCGTACGAAGAGTCCCTGCGCCGCAGCCAGGCCGAGCACCTCACCTTCGTGCATGCCTTCGATGACGATGCCGTCATCGCGGGGCAAGGCACCATCGGGCTGGAACTCCTCGAACAGCACCCCGACCTCGAAGCCGTCGTCGTCCCCATCGGCGGCGGAGGCCTGATTGGCGGCATCGCCTGCGCGCTCAAAGAATCAAGGGCCCATTCGAATCGAAAAATTCAAGTCTTCGGAGTTCAGCCGTCGCGTCTGCCGTCGATGAAAGTTGCGGTCGCCGAAGGCAAGCCCGTGACACTCGCAGCCGCCTCCACCATCGCCGATGGCATCGCCGTCCGCCGTGCTGGCGAGCGCACCCTGCCGCTGGTTCAGAAATACGTGGACGATATCGTAACCGTCGAAGAAGAAGAAATCGCCAACGCCATCCTGCTGCTGCTCGAACGAGAAAAAACTCTGGCCGAAGGCGCGGGAGCGGCCGCCATCGCCGCCCTGGTCAACCGCAAACTTCCCTTGGTCGGAAAGAAGGTTGCCGTGCTCGTCTGCGGCGGAAACATCGACGTAACGCTGCTCTCGCGCATCATCGAACGCGGCCTCGTCAAAGACGGACGCCTCGTGCGCCTGCGCGTCCACCTGCCTGACTACCCCGGAGCGCTCAATCGCCTAACTTCGATTCTCGCGCAGCATCGCGCCAACATCGTCGAGACCGACTACGACCGCGCCTACCACGGCGTGGGGCTCGGCGAAACCGCGATCGAAATCACGATGGAAACCCGCGGGCCCGACCATATTGCCGAAATAATCTCCGCTTTGGGCGCGGCGGGATATACGCAGGAAAGAGTGCTGTAAGCTCGTGGAGGGTGGTCACTTTTGTCCGCCAGCCTCAAGCAGATAGCGTAAACTCACTCAAACTGCTTCCGAAACCTCTCCATCTGATCCTTAATGTCCGAAAGCTCCCGGCGCAGTTCCGCCATTTCTTCTTCAAGACGCGCAATGCGCTCCGCATCCTCCGAATGGCGCGAAACCGCCGCAACCTGCGCCGGGGCTTCCTCTCCCCATAAGTCCCCCGCCAGCAAGTGCGCATACCGCGATTCCTTCGTTCCCGGCTGTCGAGCCAGAACCCTCGCCAGCGGCGGCTCGCGCTGCATCAATTTCTGTATCGCCGATTGCACATCCTCCAGCGCCTCGAAACGGTGCAGGCGCTCGGAGCGTCCTCGCAACTCGCCCGGCGTCTGCGGACCGCGCAGCAGCAGCACGCACAGCACCGCAATCTCCGCGCGCGTGAAGTTAAACACCTCCTGCAAACGCTGCTCATATTTGGTCACGCGGCTATCGGCTCCGCGCGCGGGGCCGGCCATGCGCTGCTGCTGCAAGCCTTCCAGCGCGTCGCGCACCGCGTCCTCGTCCAACTGCATCACCGGATCGCGATTCGTTTTCTGATTGCAGGCATTCACCAGCGCGTTCAGCGACAGCGGATAGTACTCGGGCGTGGTGATGTCCTTTTCGATCAGCGCCCCCAGCACGCGAATTTCGTTTTCCGTCAGTTTGATTTCCATGGGATTTCAATCATTGTACCGACTGAACAAGGCTGGTAGAGCGCCCAGCGTCCCCGCACGGCCACGATTCTGTTCGCGCTAGCAGACACAGTCTCGGAGCGCCCGCATTACCGTTGTTATCTGGCCTTTCCGACCGTCTGCCAGCGACAATTATTCAAGTCTGCCCGATGCAGTGTCAGGGCGGGAACCCCACGATTCGCAATGGGAAAATGCCTCCATCTCGACCGCCGCGTGGTGCTATTGGCAGTTCTGCTCGCCGGCATGACGCTGGCGGTTTTCGCTCCCGTCGTCTCGTTTCAGTTCATCAACGTAGATGACGGCGTCTACGTCGCCGCCAACGATCATGTGCAGCAAGGTTTGTCCTGGCATAATGCAGCCTGGGCACTGACGGCGCTCGAGGCTGCCAACTGGCATCCAGTAACCTGGCTCTCCCACATGCTGGACGTGACGCTTTTCGGCCGCAATCCCGGCGGCCACCACGCCACCAGCCTGGTCATCCATGCGCTGAATGTGATTCTCCTGTTCCTGTGCCTTCGCCGCCTGACCGGTGCGCTTTGGAAAAGCGCGCTGGTGGCCGCGCTCTTCGCCGTGCATCCGCTGGCCCTGGAATCGGTGGCCTGGATTGCGGAACGGAAAAACGTGCTCTCCACGCTGTTCTTATTGCTAACGCTGTGGACGTATACCGGATACGCCCGCAAGCCGGGGTTGCTCCGCTATCTGCTGGTGGCGTTTTTCTTCGCGCTCGGACTGATGTCGAAACCCATGCTGGTGACCCTGCCCTTTGCGCTGCTCTTGCTCGACTACTGGCCGCTCGGGCGCTTGGGATTTGCGCGGAAATCAACCAACGTCGTAGATGGCACGGCTGTCTTCTTCCGCAGATGCACAGAGAAGCTGCCGCTGCTGCTGTTGGCCGCGGGAAGCGCCATCCTAACCCTGAAGGCCCAGGCGCTCGATACGGAAATCAAGGTTGTGCCCTGGCCGTCAAGACTAGCGAACGCCCTGCTTTCCTACGCAACCTACCTGTGGCAGATGCTATGGCCCGCCAAGCTCGCGATCTTCTATCCATATCGCGACCGATCGATCTTCTCCACGGCAGTGCTGGCTTCGCTGGCATCCATCTGCCTGATCACGGCACTGGCAGTCTGGCAAATCAAGAAGCGTCCCTATCTTGCGGTGGGCTGGTTCTGGTACTTGGGGACACTGGTGCCAGTAGTGGGCTTAGTGCATGTGGGAGATATCGCTCACGCCGATCGTTACACTTATGTTCCGCTGGTGGGAGTGTTCGTCGCCATCGTGTGGGGAGCCGCGGAGCTAAGCTCGCGCATTCCCACTCTGCGTTATCCGCTGCTCACTGGCGCGGGATTGGCGGTCGTGGCGCTGGCCTCGGCGACCGCCCGCGATATTTCTTATTGGCATGACGGCATCCGCGTTTCCGAGCATGCCCTCGCGGTCACTGGACCGAACTGCCTGATGGAAAGAGCGCTGGGCGAGGCATATTACAACCAAGGGCGCATCGACGCAGCGCTGGAGCATCTGACGCGCTCGCTCCAGATTCACCCGACCGACACCGCGCTTTTCGAGATTGGCACCATCAACCTGCAGCAGAAGAAATTCGACGAAGCCGAATTTTATTATCGGCAGGCGCTGCGCTATCCCGGAGAAGCGCGAACCTCGGCGCAGATCCACAACAATCTGGCGGTGCTCGAAATGCAGCAAGGGTCGCTGGCCGATGCGGAGAAGGATTTCCAAGAATCGGTTGCCCTCGATCCCAGTTCCGCTCGCCATCGCGTAGCTTTCGGCTGGCTCCTGGCAAAACAAGGCAGGTACGAAGAGGCGATTGTGCAGTACGAAGAAGCTGTAAAGACTGCGCCGGATGCCTTGGCCTATTTCTCCCTGGGCTCGGCGCTGGAAGAACAACGCAAGTTCCAGCAGGCCGCCGACGCCTATCGCAAAACGCTGGCGCTCGCCCCAGGATTTCAGCAAGCCCAACTCCGGCTCAAAGCCATCACGGGCAATCGATAACAATCTCAAATCTTCTGCAGCCGCTGCACGTCGTGCACTCCGGGAATCTGGCGCACTCCGTCCGTGATTTTTTGCAGGTGCTTCAGGTCGGCGATTTCAAGCACCACATCCACGCACGCCTGCCCGTTCTGGCTACGCGATTCCATGCTGCGGATGTTGGTTTTGGTGTCGCTGATGACGGCGGTGATTTGTTTGAGCATGCCCCAGCGGTCGTCGCAGAGAAGCGTGAGCTTGACGGGATAGGAAACCGGCTGCCCGTCCTTGTCTCCGGCCCACAGCACGTCGATGCGTCGATCCGGCTCGTAGAGAAGATTGGTGACGTTCGGACAGTTGATGGAGTGAACGGCAACGCCTTTGCCGCGCGTAACGTAGCCGATGATCGATTCGCCGCGAATCGGGTTGCAACAGCGGGCACGATACACGAGCAAATCGCCGGAGCCTCGTACCACGATGGCGTTGCTGTCCCCGCCAAAAACTCGCCGCACTGCGCTGGTGAAGCCCTGGGCTGCGGTCTGCTCTTCGGCATCGGACATCGGCTGCGCGCCGGCGGGCGCGAACTTCGCCAGCACCTGTCGCGCCGAGTACTTGCCGTACCCGATGCCCGCCATCAAATCGTCGGGACGCCCCAGCCCATATTCGCTGGCCGCGCGCTGCAGATCGGCTTCCTTGATTTCCTTCAGCGAAATGCGGTATTTGCGCGCCTCTTTTTCCAGCAGCTTCTTTCCGATTTCAATCGCGCGCTCGCGCTGGTGCACGTTGAGCCAGTGCTTGATCTTATTGCGCGCGCGCGACGACTTGACCACCCCCAACCAGTCGCGGCTCGGCTTGTGTCCGGGCTGGGTGATCACTTCGACGATGTCGCCGGAATGCAGCTTGTGGCGCAGCGGAACCATGCGTCCGTTGACCTTCGCGCCGGTGCAACTGTGCCCGACCTCGGTGTGAATGGAGTAGGCGAAGTCGATCGGAGTCGACTCGCGCGGCAGAACCAGCACCTTGCCCTTGGGCGTGAAGGTGTAAACCTCTTCCGGGTAGAGATCGACTTTCAGCGTGGACAAAAATTCATTGGGATCGGAAACGTCGCGCTGCCACTCCACCACCTGCCGGAGCCAGGCCAACCGCTGCTCGTCTTCGGCGGAGACGGGGCCATCTTTGTATTTCCAGTGCGCCGCGATGCCTTCCTCGCACATCTTGTGCATTTCTTCCGTGCGAATCTGGATCTCGAAAGTCTCGCCCGTCTCGGTGATAACCGACGTGTGCAGCGACTGATAAAGATTGGGCCGGGGCATGGCGATGAAATCTTTAATGCGGCCCGGCACCGGCCGCCACAAGTTGTGGATGATGCCGAGAACGGCGTAGCAGTCCTGCACCGAGTTGGTGATCACGCGCATCGCGTAGAGGTCGTAAACCTGGTCGACGCTAATGCGCTGCCGCTGCAATTTCTTGTGGATGCTGTATAGCCGCTTGACGCGGCTCTCGACGCGCCCGGTGATGCCTGCCTCTTTGAGGCCGTCGCGCAGCACGCCTTCCACCCGCGCCATAAAGGCTTCACCCTCTTTGCGGCGCGACTCGACAGCGACACGGACTTGTTCAAACCCAATCGGATCGAGGTACTTAAACCCCAGATCCTCCAGTTCGCCGCGAATCTTGCCCATGCCCAGACGGTGCGCGATGGGCGCGTAGATTTCGAGCGTCTCGCGGGCGATCTTCTGCTGCCGTTCGGGATCGAGATGTTCCAGCGTCCGCATGTTGTGCAGCCGGTCGGCAAGCTTGATCAGCACGACGCGGATGTCGTCGACCATCGCCAGCATCATCTTGCGCAGGTTCTCTGCCTGCGCTTCTTCTTTCGATGAGAAATCGATTTTGCTGATCTTCGTGACGCCTTCGACGATGTGCGCAACCTGCTCGCCGAATTCCTGTTTGATTTCAACCGTCGTGACTGATGTGTCTTCGACGGAATCGTGCAGCAGCCCCGCGGCAATCGAAACGGAATCCATCTTCATGTCGGCCAGCACGTTGCCGACTTCGAGGGGGTGCACCAGGTAGGGCTCGCCCGAGGCGCGGGTCTGCCCGGCATGATGCTTCTGGGAAAATTCGTAGGCTTTCTTGACCAGGTTCAGGTCGTCGTTGGGACGGTTCTCGCGCAGCTTTTTCATCAGCTCGCGGAACCGGGTCACCGTGAGCACGTTGGTCGCAATCTGTTGACGCAACGTCGCCATGTTTGATTCTAACGCAGCGGAAGAACCTGGAGGATTGGGACCGCCAGCCGATCCGGCCGCCAACTCCTTAAGGATTGCGGATCCGCCCAACAATCTCACGTCCGCATAGGTGATAGTGACGCGCATTCCACGTATAGATCGCTTCCGCTTTGGCTTTGAAAGCGCACTGCGCCAGCATGGCATCGTAGATGCCGCCGCCGACAATCCCGAGGGCAGCCGAAGCTTCGAGGGCGTCGGCGTATTCATCGGCGCTTAAGGCAATGATGGCCAGTCGCTCGCGAATGCTGCCGAGAAACAGCATGGCCTGCTCGCCGCTAATGCGGTGTTTGCCCGGCATCCGCGTCAGCGTGGCGTAAACTTCCGCCAGGCTATGCGCTCCACAGCAGCCCGTGGACTTGTCAAATTGGACAAACAGTTCCAGACTGGCGCGATGGTGGACGTGATCTCCATAAAACACGGGGACCAGGACCGAGGTATCGAAGAAGGCTTTCATTGGTCCTTGACGGGGCTCTTGCCGGGGCTCTTGCCGGAGCTCTCGCCGAGGTGGGCGAAGTCGCGTTCCTCCCGGATTCGCTCCAGTAACTCATCGGTGGCGCAGGCAGGCAGGGGCTTTCCGGTTCGAAATACCCAAACCCCTTGCTCCTTGGAGAGAGGCCCTGTCCCACGAACCGGACGCAAAGTGAGATGCTCACCGGCGCTCTCCATTTCCAACGTGTCGCCGGGTTCCAAATGCAGCTCGTCCCGCAGAGGTTTGGGGATGACGACGCGGCCAGTTTTGTCCATGACGAGACGTGTGTTCATATTGGTATGATAATGTGGGTCGACCCATAAATCAATCCCATTGCGAGGCATCGAATCGCCATATTTATGTATCGAGCAGATTATAAAAGAGATGACACGTTGACTCCCATTCCTTGTAAGTGGGGTTCGCCCTACCCACCCAAGAGGCGTGACCACTATCACGGCATGCCGGTTCTTGGCCTGCTAGACTCATAAGTGAGATGTTGAAGAAGTACATTTCTGTGGCCCTTCTTGTGACCATGGTGGCATGGGCAGAGATGGCCCTGGCTCCGATGCTCGTCATGCATGCCGGGCACGTTCATACAGCCGGTGCAATGGCTGGGCCCATGGCTGAGGCCATGGCCGCGCACCACCACGCCATGCCCGCCGGCCATCCGTGCTGCCCTGGACTGAGTAAAACCGAGAACACGGCTCCAATCGAGTTCGCCGCCGGCAGTTTGCCATGCCAGGATGAACATCGCTGCTGCTTCCGGCAAGGGCCGCTAAACGTACCCGCACCCTTGAATGCCGGACACAGATTTTCACGAGACATCGCCCCGGCGGAAGTTGCCGAACTCATCCCGCCTCGCGCGGAGCCTTACGCTTCCCAGGCAACCGCGGTTACGCCTGGTCCTCCACCCGCTCTGCTGGGAATGATTCTTCGCGTCTAGACTCCTTTGCTTTTTTTTGATACTTCTTTCTGCGGCCGCAAGTGAGCCGCACGACTCCACTGTTCTCATAACTTTGATAAAGGAGTTCTTATGAAATTCAGATTGTTTGCTTTGATCCTGTGCCTGTCGCTGGTTGCTTGGGCGCAGGAGACACCCGCAGCTCCGTCTGCACCCAACTCGACTCCCGCCTCGCAAACCAAGGCATGTTGTCATCACAACATGGCTGGCATGAAAGACGGCAAGGATTGCTGCCATCACGCCGATGCCCAGGATGCAGCAGCCTGTTGCGGCAAAGACAAGTGTGAAATGAAAGACGGCAAGTCTTGTTGCACCGGCAAGGACATGAAGGCAGCCATGAAGGAATGCAAGAACAACGGCTGCTGTAAAGACGGCAAGAGCTGCAGCGGAGGCAAGGGCGACAAAACCGCCATGGGCTGTTGCGGCGATCAGTGCCAGCGCCCAGAGCACACACCGGTAGGCAGCTAGTTCAAACCCGCTTCCACGAACGCCCCGGTCGCACGCTGACCGGGGCTTTCTTATTCTGCGCGACGCTCCGATTGGACGTAAGTGCGCGTGATGCGGTCGTGCCAGCACAATCCGTCCTGATCGAGCAGACACCACAGATAGCCGAGTCCAAGGGAAACCGCCGACAGAAACGACGCCAGCACCCGCCACCGGCGCAATCGCCGGGGGACTGGCGCACCATCGAACGACGCCAGTTGCAACCGCGCCGCGCGAAGTCCCGGAGTCGAGCCCGTGTAAACCGCGAACAAAAATTCATACCCCGCCCAGAGTGCAAAGGCGACCCCAGCGAACGCGGCGGCCAGCGGTTTCCAGCTAAACTGCGGCAGCGCTTCGCGAACCGGATTCAGGCGGAAAAAAATCGCGGCGAACCCGGCGAGAGCCGTGGCCAGAATCGCGCCATCCACCAGGGCGGCCAGCGCGCGGCGGCCAATCGATGCCGATGCGGCCTTCGATGGGAACAGCGATTCCGCGCCGAGTAGCTTGTCGCCGCCTTCTCGATCTGCGGGTTCGATCAACATTCCACCGAGCGCGGGCGGCGGCGGCAGAATCTCTGGAGCTTCCACAATTCGCGGTCGCGCCCGATCAAAAACGGGATCGGCCAGATCGCTCGTGTGAAAAACGGGAATGGCCGCGGAACGCGGAAATTCGATGACCTTGCCAGGTTGCTCCGATGGCTCCGGATACCGCGGCGGTCGAGGCTCTGGCCTGGGCTCCGACACTTCGCCAGATCCGGCGACGTTAAGTCCTGCGAAATCCGGCTCTGGATCTTCCGCTGTCGCTGCATCGGTTGCGAACGCGAAATCGCTAACGGGCTGCGCCGAGTGCGTCGCCAGCGCCCCCGATACACTACCCGCAGTGGGCCGTGACCAGCTTTCCGGCGCATCAAACGGCAGCATCAGCGATGGATACCGCGGACTCCGGGGCTTGCGCCGCGTGCGATACCGCTCCAGCCGAGCGGCGACTTCGACGCGCCATGAGTCAGCCTGGATGTTGGCATCGCCGGCATTCGCCTCCGCGGCAGGAGGGACGTTCGGCGGCAAGGCCGCGGCTTCGGCGTCAGGCGTCGTTTCGACGGCGGAATCCTCGATCGTATGATTCGCGTCGCGCAAACAGTTGTTCGATCCGGTCGTCATCGGCTCCGTCGTCGCCACTTCCGTCATCTTATCCGCTCTATGTCGGCGCGTGAATGGCAACTCAAGTCGTAGGATGCAAGTCGCGAAGAATGCCAACCGCCGCAGCCAGGCCAGTCACCAAGCCGGGATCACCCGACACGCGCACCGTAATCGCGCAGCTTTGCTTCGCCTGCCGCTCGCGTGCTAAGGTCAACTCATTCCCGTTGGCAGACCGTTGGCGAAACGCGCGCTTACAGATCACTCGCCGGTGGTCACCCGTTCATGGTCATCTGTTAATGATCAGCCGCTCTCGAATCTTTATCACGGCCGCCTGGGTCTGTCATCTGCTTCTCGCTTCCGCGATAGTAACCAGCCAGACGCTGCCCCTCGCCGCCGCTCCCGATCGTGCTCCCGCAACCGCTTCCACTCTGCCAACCGCCCCGGCCGGCGAGACCGAGGTCCCGGTTACCATGCGAGCGGTCGAACAGGAAAAAGAAGGAACCATCTATCACCTGCGGGGCCACGCGGAGATCGACTATCGCACCTACGTCCTGCGCGCCGATCAGATCACCTATCACGCCGACACGGGAGACAGCGAACTCGAAGGCCACGTCGTGCTCGACGGCGGCCCCTACGACGAGCACGTCGAATCCAGTCACGGCGCCTACAACATCCGCACCCAGGTCGGTACCTTTTATAGCGTGATCGGGACCGTCGGATTTCGCATGCGCTATTCCCGGTACGTCCTCACCAGCCAGAATCCATTCGCCTTCACCGGAAAAATTGTCGAGAAGCACGGCCCCGAACACTATCTGGTGCGCCAGGGAACGGTTACCACCTGCGATCTGCCGCATCCCATGTGGCGATTCAACGCCAAGCGCATGTGGATCGAAGTGGATGGCACCGCCAAGATCTACAACAGCGATTTCGAGTTGTTGGGCATGCCCGTATTCTATTTTCCCTTCGTCACCCACCCCGTTCAGAAAGACCAACGCCAGACCGGCCTGCTGATCCCGAGTTTCGGCAACTCATCGACAAAAGGCCTGATCGTCGGCGACTCCATTTACTGGGTTCCGAATCGAAGCACGGACGTTACCATGGGCGCCGAATACTTCTCGAAGCGCGGCTGGTTTGAACGCGGAGAGCTGCGCGTCCGGCCCAGCGACACGTCCTATCTCTATTTCAACTATCAGGGAATGGTGGACCGCGGCATTGGCAGCCCGCCGCAGAATCAGGGCGGCGAAGACGCGCTCTTTCGAGCCGAGCGTCCTTTCGGAACCTTCCGCGGCGTCGCCAATATCGACTATCTGAGTTCGTTCATTTTCCGCATCGCCTTCACCGACGTCTACTCCCAGGCAGTGGACTCGGAGGTGCGCTCGCAGATTTTTCTCTCCAACACCACCAACGGATTTCACTTCAATGCCCTGGCGGAACGCTACCAGAACTTCGATATCTGCAGCCCGAGCACCGAGCCGACCGTGTGCCCGGTTTACATCACCCAGACGGAGCTGGTCCGGATTTTGCACACGCCCAGCGTATTCATCTCCGGCGAGGAGCGGCAACTGGGCAACACGCCCCTGTACTGGTCGTTCGAGAGCGCCGCCGAAGGCTTGCAGCGTCGCGAAATTCCCGCAGGATCGCAGTTGCCGCTGGGTCTTCGGAACGCCGATCTGGTGGGCAGATTCGATCTCGCGCCGACGCTCTCGATGCCTTTGCAATGGCAGGGATGGTCATTCCGTCCCGCTCTTATTCTGCGCGACACGTTTTACACCGAGGAGTTCAATGCCACATTCGCCAATGCGACCGGCAAAGCTGCCGACGACATTCTGAATCGCAAATCGCTGGAAGCTTCCATCGAGTTGCGTCCGCCCTCCTTGTCGCGCGTCTTCGATCATCCCTGGCTGGGACGCAAATGGAAGCACGTGATCGAGCCCCGCATCCGCTACGACTATGTCACCGGCGTCAATAATTTCGCCGATATTCTGCGTTTCGACGCCGCCGACGTGCTGACCAACACCAACGAAGTCGAGTACTCGATCGTGAATCGTATCTATTCCCGGCACATGGATCCCAATGTAAAAGACTGCGACCCGCAGAACATGAGCACGCTCACCATCGGAGGCGTCCCGCAGGTCGGTGCCGTGCCCTGGGAACTGCCCGCGCTCAACACGGGCACCTGCGCCTCGGGCCCGCGCGAGGTTTTGAGCTGGGAAGTCGGACAGAAATATTTTTTCGATCCCACCTTCGGCAACGCTCTGGTGTCCGGTCAGCGCAACGTGTTTACGGCCACCGCGGATTTCACAGGCGTCGCCTTTCTCGATGCCGAGCGCCGCTTCGCTCCCATCATTTCCCGTCTGCGCATTGAAACCAGTCCCCGTACCAACACCGAATGGGACGTCGACTACGACATCAGGACCGGCCAAATCAACTCCAGCCTGGCGCTGGTGAACTACCACTACGGCCCGTTTACCATTGGCGGAGGCGATGCTTTCCTGCGCGTCATCGATACGGCAGCAGGCGAGAATTCGACCAACTGCGCTCTGCACGCGCAGACAACAAGCGCCAGCGGCTGCAAGTTCGACCAGTTCCGCGTGCTGCTCGGCTACGGCCAGCTCAACAAGCGCGGCCTCAGTGCCGCCACCAGTTTCGGTTTCGACGCGAACCTCGGTTCGTTGCAGTATGCCACCGCGCAAACCAGCTACAACTGGGATTGTTGCGGCCTGAGCCTGGAATACCGCCGCTTCGCCTTGGGAACCGTTCGGAACGAGAATGAATACCGTTTCTCCTTTACCCTGGCCAACATTGGCGCATTCGGCAACCTCAAGAGGCAGGAGCGGCTGTATTAGCCGGGTATGAAGAGACTTTTCGAGGATAATGGAGATTCTGAACACAGCGCCCACGCTCGATGAGAAAGCCGACCGCCTGCGCCAGATCCTCGCTGGCAGCGGTCGCCTCATCGTCGCCTACTCCGGCGGCGTGGACTCCGCTTTTCTCGCCTTCGCCGCGCATCAAGCGCTCGGCGCCCAGATGTGCGCCGTGATTGCCGATTCCGCCAGCCTGGCGCGAAACCACCTCGAAGACGCACTCGCCTTCGCGCGTGAGCGCGGAATCCCCGTCGAAGTGGTGGAAACGCAGGAACTGGAAAACCCCGCCTACATCCGCAACGATGCCATGCGCTGTTTCCATTGCAAAGATGAACTGTTCACCGTCCTCGAACGTTACCGCGAGGCCCACGAATTCGACGCCATCGCCTACGGAGTCAACGCCGACGACGAGGGCGATTTTCGCCCCGGTCAGCAGGCCGCGCGCCAACATCGCGTTCTCGCCCCTCTGCTGGAAGCCCGCCTGACCAAAGCGGAAATTCGGCATTTGGCAAGGCAGGCGGATCTGCGGGTGTGGGATAAACCCGCCTCCGCCTGTCTTTCCTCGCGCATGGAATATGGCCGCGCCGTTACCCCGGAAGCATTGAGCGTGATCGAGCGCGGCGAAGACGCGTTGCGCGCCCTCGGCTTCCGCCAGTTTCGCGTGCGCCATCACGGCGAAATCGTACGCATCGAGATTGCCCCCGAAGAACTCCCTCGCGCCTTGTCCGCCGACATGGCCCGCGAGTTCACCGCCGTCTTCAAAGCTCTGGGATTCAAGTTCGTCACACTCGACCTGGAGGGGTTCCGCTCCGGCTCGATGAACCAACTGCTGACCGCCGAAGAGTTGCTGCGCGGCAAGCTCCCGTAGCGTGCTTGCGGAAAAAACCCCGCCTCAAGCACGTTTTGGGAAGGGCACGAGTTCCACTCGTGCCGTAACTGCCGCGGAATCAATAGCGGCTTCCAGCCGCTGGGGGAATGCCGCGCCGGACAAACACTTTCCGCAGCCTGCTAGTGCCCGGCGCAAGGCCTGCCGCCATGAGATAATCAGCGTCTAGCTCATGTTCAGGTGGTTTCGATTGATGATTGTGCGGCGCGCGTTCCTGTCTCTCTTGCTGATCTGTCTCGGCTGCTCGGCCCAGTCCCCACCCTCGGCGAATTCGGGCGCCGCGCCTCCCCCTCCGCCGGATATCGTGCACGCGGTCGAGCGGCAGGTTCGGGCGTACTATTCCCTCCCGGCCAGCGTGAAAGTGGTCGTCGGGCCGCTCCGGTCGAGCGAGTTTGCGAATTATGACGCGCTGAACGTCTCCTTTGTTGGGCCCAATAAGAAACAGGAATTCGACTTCCTACTTTCCCATGACCATAAGACGCTCATGCGCACCACCAAGTTCGATCTGACCAGCGATCCCTATACGGAGATCATGAAGAAGATCGACGTTAGCGGGCGACCGGCGCGCGGCAACAAGGATGCCAAAGTGAAAGTCGTCAGCTACGACGACTTCGAGTGCCCGTTCTGTTCCCGCATGCACCAGGAGCTTTTCCCCGGACTGCTGAAGGAATACGGGGATCGCGTCGTTTTCATCTATAAGGATTACCCGATCGAAGAAATTCACCCCTGGGCGATGCACGCCGCCATCGACGCCAATTGCCTGAGCGCGCAGAACAACGACGCCTACTGGGATTATGCCGATTACCTGCACGCCAATCAGCGTGCCGTCGGCAGTGAACGTGGCCGCGACGGGCAGAATGCGGAACTCGATAAACTCGCCAGCTTGCAGGCTGAGAAACATAATCTCGACGTTCCGAAGCTGCAGGCATGTCTCAAGGCTCAGGATGAGCAAGCTGTGCGCGCCTCGATGCGTGAAGGGGAAACGGTGGGAGTGGAAGCGACTCCCGTGATCTTCGTGAACGGACAGAAACTGGATGGAGCCGTGCCCGCCGAGGACGTGCGGCTCGCGCTCGACCAGGCATTGAAGGACGCCGGTGTGGCCCCGCCCGACCACAAGCCGGCCACGGAAGCAACTGCGCCATCGAAGTAAGTTGACATCGCTCTCCGAATCGCAATCGATTTCGGGAGGACAAGGCTTACAGCCGCGCAGCAGCGGAACAAGAAAGCCCGGCTCGTAAGTGCCGGGAAGGCAGAAGCGGGACAAATCGAGTCCCGCTAGGGACGGCACTCTACCGCATGCATCGCCGTCGACGCGGAGGAATGAAAGCTTTGAAGAATCGTAATTGCTTGAAACACGCTGGCCTGCTCGCGGTCGCCGCCCTTCTGTTGCTTGCGCTGGCGGCATGTGCCCGGCCAACTACCGTCGGCGACGTGATGGCTTCGGTCAACGGACACAAGATCTATCGCACGGAAGTCGATAAGTATTACGCCAACCAGACGGCCGGCTCCGATCAGCAGCCGGCCGGCGAGCAGGCGGTGAGCCTTCGCCTCAGCATCCTCAACGAGCTGATTGAAACTGAAATCCTGATGCAGCGCGCCGAAAAGCTCGGTTTGCTGGCCACCGACGAAGAAGTGGATCGCAAGCTCAACGAAATCAAGTCCCCCTACACCGCCGAGGAATTCAACAAGCGCCTGCAGGACAAGAAAATCTCGCTCGACGACTTCAAGCGCGACCTGCGCCGCTCCCTCACCCGCGACAAGGTGCTGAACAAGGAAATCACCTCGCGCATCAATATCACCGACCAGGACGTGAGCAATTATTACAACGAACACAAGGCCGAGTTCAACCTGATCGAAGCCCAATACCACCTGGCCAAGATCATGGTTTCTGGAATCGCGAATCCCCAGGTTCATAACCTCCAGAACAGCAAGGCGCAGAACGAGGCCGAAGCGCACAAGAAAATCGAGATGATCGCCAACCACCTCGATAGCGGCGACGACTTCGCCACCCTGGCCATGAATTATTCCGAGGATCCGGAGACCAGCAACAACGGCGGCGACTTGGGGATGGCCCCCGAATCCGCGCTCAAAACCGCCGACCCGGCCACTCGCGACGCCGTCATGAAGCTAAAACCCGGCCAGTACACGCCCGTGATTCCGATTATCAACCCGGCCACGCATCAGCCCGGCGCGTACATGATCGTCAAGCTGATTGCGAAGGAGCCGGCAGGCCAAAGGGACTTAAACGACCCACGCGTGCAGCAAGCCATCCGCCAGCAATTGCGCGATCGCCGCGAGCAGTTGCTGAAAGCCGCATATTACGAGAGCCTGCGCGACGACGCCAAAGTCACGAATTACTACGCCGACGAAGTGTTGAAGAATTTGGGAGCCGCGAAATAGGTCAGGTCAGAGGTGATAGGTCAGATTGCAGAGGTAAAAACAAAAACATATCCCTTGGGGTTTTACTTCTGCAATCTGACCTCTCACCTCTGACCTTCGTTTTCACCCTTCCAGCTTCTTCGTCAAAATCTCATTCACCAACTGCGGATTCGCCTGCCCCTTCGACGCCTTCATCACCTGGCCGACGAAAAATCCGATCATGGTTTTCTTGCCCGCCCGATATTGCTCCACCTGTTTCGGATTCGCCGCGATCAACTCATCTGCAAGTTTCTCCAAAGAAGACGTGTCCCGCGATTGCTCGGGACGCCCCTCGGCTTCATAAACGGCAGCGAAGTCCTGCGCGCGATCGAAGCAAAGGTCATATAGATCCTTCAGCATTTTCCCGGATATCGCACCCGACTCGACCAGATCGGCCGAGGTCGTAACTCCCGCCATCGAAATTGGCGACTGATCCAACTCCAGCCCCTGAGCCTTCAGCCGTCCCAGCAATTCACTCTGCACAAGGTTCGCAACGCGCTTGGGATTTTTCGCCCCGCGCGCCGCCGACTCGAACTGATCGGCCATCGCCCGCGTCAAAGTCAGCGTGTGGGCATCGCCGGCCGTGATGCCATACTCCTTGATCATGCGCTGGCGGCGCGCTTCGGGAAGCTCCGGCAAACTCGCGCGAATCGCAGCTTGCCATTTTTCATCCACCACCAACGGAAGCAAATCCGGCTCTGGAAAATACCGGTAGTCGTGCGCCTGCTCTTTCGAGCGCATACCGTAAGTCCGGCCTTCGTGTGAGTTATAGAGCCGCGATTCCTGCGCGATCTTGCCGCCCGATTCGAGGACTTCGATGTGCCGCTCGATTTCATACTCCAGCGCCTGCTTGACGAAGCGAAACGAATTGACGTTCTTAACTTCCGTCTTCGTCCCAAATTCCTTCTGCCCCCGCGGCCGCACGCTGATATTTGCGTCGCAGCGCAACGAACCCTCCTCCATGTTGCAATCGCTGACACCCGTATAAAGGATGATTTCCTTGAGCCGCGTGAGATATTCGTAAGCTTCCTCCGCCGATCGCATGTCCGGCTCGCTGACGATTTCGGCCAGCGGCACGCCGGTCCGGTTCAAATCAATCGCCGTCTTGTGCGCGGAATCGGCAAACCCCTCGTGCAGGCTTTTGCCCGCGTCTTCTTCCAGGTGCAAACGCGTAATGCCGATTTTCTTCTTGCCCCCATTCACATCGATGTCGATAAATCCAAACTCCGCCAGCGGCTTGTCATACTGCGAAATCTGGTACCCCTTCGGCAGGTCGGGATAAAAATAATTCTTCCGGGCAAAGATAGAGACTCGATTGACGCGGCACTCCAACGCCATCGCCGCCAACGCCGCGAATTCCACCGCTTTCCGGTTGAGCACCGGCAAAGCGCCGGGAAGTCCCAGACAAACTGGACACACATTCGTATTCGGAGAATCGCCAAACCGCGTCGAGCACGAACAAAAGATTTTCGACGCGGTCAGCAGCTGTACGTGGACTTCGAGTCCAATAACCGGCTCGTATTTCGCGAGAATGTCTCCGGAAACTGTAGGAGTGGAAGCCATATCAGCAAATTATAAATTGGATACGATACCCGTGTAGCGCGGACACTCTTGTTCGCGTGCCGGCAGCGATTCGCACTCTCGCAGGAACTACCAGGGACGCGACGGCATTTCACGCTACGACGCCGCGCTACGGCTTCTTCACTTCCGGCGCGCTCAAATACTTCTCCATCGGAATTTCAAAATACATCAGCTCAGTACCCTTCGCGTCCTGCACTCCCATCAGAAAGAAGCTGGCGCCGGCCAGCGGATTCGAGATATCCTGCACATCGAAAAACAGAAAGCCGCGCACCGAGGAGTGCGGTTCCACGGCCTTGGCGCCAAACTGCGCCGCCTCGATCTCGTCCCATGTCTTGCGGCTGACGCCGCCCTTGACCTCTTTTTTCGGCAGCGGAATCGGCAGCGTATTCTGCCGGTCATTTCGCGTTGGATGCGACAGCCGCCGCAGCAGGTCGTCCATGGAAGCGGGGTAGAGCTTGCTGCGATCTTTGGTATTCAACTGCGCCTTCATGTCCACCAGAGAAACAGGCTGATCGCCGTCATTCGTGATGACGAAGAAGACCGGCATGTAGCCGTTGTTGCGATAGTTGACGCTGAAGATCGAAGCCTTGTCCTCGACGTCGTACGGATCGACTGCGACCGTGACCTTCTCCAAAGGATGCTCGTCGTGCGCCGGATACGTGCGCGCGGACTGCGCCCTTGGCATGACAAATTCCTTCGCCGCAATCGCGCCCAGGCAACCGAGCAATATAAAAGCGCACACCACTCCGCCCCGCGCCATCGGCGCACAGCGTAATTCCCGCAACCCAGCCTTTTGCATATGTGAATTATAGGATGCGAATCCGGTCGTGCCGATAGCGCAAGGTTTACCCCGTGCCCCTCTGTGTCCTCGGTGGTTCAAGTTGTCGCACTCGCGCGGCTACACTTTCACTGAAACCACAATAGAATGGACCTTCCCTCATGTACGCGCTCTACAGTGCGCTGCTGACTTTGTCCCTGCTCCTGACGCTGCCCTACTGGCTGCTGCAGATGATGCGGCATGGCAAATACCGCGCGGGATTGCGTCAGAGGTTCGGTGCGGTTCCTCGCGCGCTGGTGAAGCAAGACCAGCGGCCCCGAATCTGGATCCACGCGGTTTCAGTGGGTGAGGTAGTGGCGTCAAGCGCGGTCATTCGAGCGCTGCCAGAGAAGTTCCCATCCCATCGCGTGTTGATTTCGACAACCACCAGCACCGGCCAGAAACTCGCCGCGCAAAGATTCGGCGCGGAAAACGTTTTCTACTTCCCGCTCGATTTCGCCTTCGCCATCCAGCCCTATCTCGATGCTTTGCGTCCGGAACTTGTGGTCGTTGCGGAAACGGAATTCTGGCCGAATTTCCTCCGTCTAGCCAAACAAGGCGGAGCCCGCATCGCTGTCATCAACTGCCGTATTTCCGACCGCTCCCTGCCCGGCTACAAGCGTTTCCGCTTCTGGTTGCCGAGATTGCTGGAGCAGACTCTCGCCAACGTCGATCTTTTTCTGCCGCAAACCGACGAAGACCGCCGCCGGCTGATTGAGATTGGTGCGCCAGAATCGAAGATCGCCATCGCCGGCAACCTCAAATTCGACATGGCCCCGCCGCCCGCGCCAGCGATCGTTGCCAGTCTCCGCGAGAACTTCGGAAACTCCGCATCCGGCCCAATTCTGGTTTGCGGCAGCACGCTGGAAGATGAAGAAGGCGCCCTGCTTTCCGCGTTTCGCAACGTTCTCGCCAATCATCCCAAGGCGGTGATGATCCTTGCGCCCCGCCATCCCGAGCGCTTTGCGGAAGTCGCGGACCTCGTGGGAAAACTCGGCTTCCGCATGTCGCAACGATCCCTGTGGAGCGGCGAACCGCTCGCTGGCGGCGTCTTCCTGGTCGATAGCATTGGAGAGCTGGCCTCGCTCTATTCGGTGGCCACTGTCGCCTTCGTCGGCGGCAGCCTCGTGCCGCGCGGCGGACACAACATCCTGGAACCCGCTCTGTATGGCGTTCCCATCGTCACCGGCAACCACTACGAGAACTTCCGCGACATCGTCAATTTCTTTGCCAGCCGCAACGCCGTTCGTATCGTCGGGCTTGCCGAACTCCCGCTCGTGTTGATGGAGCTGATCGAGAACAAAGAAGAACGCGCAACGCTCGGCCGGAATGCACTGGCCGCGCTGGAATCGCAGCGCGGCGCAACGGACAGAACCGTAGCGGCTCTGCTCAAGTTGATGAGCGTGCAGTCAGGCGGCTCCGCATGAATCCACTCACGGGCATTTACGGAGCCGCCACTGCCCTGCGCAATACGTTGTACGATCGGGGCGCACTCTCTTCGCGCCGCTTACAGCAGCCCGTAGTCAGCGTCGGCAACCTGTCCGCCGGTGGTTCCGGCAAGACCCCGTTCGTCATCGCGCTCGGCGAACTCCTGCAAGCACGTGGCATTCGCTTCGACGTGCTCAGCCGCGGATACCGCCGCAAAACTCGCGGAGTCCTCGTAGTCGAACCCGATGGCAGCGCTGCCGACTTCGGCGATGAGCCGCTGCTGATCGCGCGGCGGCTGGGCGTTCCCGTGATCGTCGGCGAAAGCCGTTACCAGGCTGGCCAAGTCGCCGAGCAGAAATTCCAGCCGCAATTGCACATCCTCGACGATGGCTTTCAGCACCGATCGCTGGCGCGCGATTTCGATATCGTACTCGTGACAGCCAGCGACTTCGACGACCGGCTGCTGCCCTCCGGTCGCCTGCGCGAGCCGCTATCGTCGCTCACGCGCGCAGACGCAGTCGTGCTGCCCGCAGGCTTGGCGGTGGACCCGGCGCTGACTCAAAAGCCCATCTGGCGAATCAACCGCGAACTCGTCCTGCCCAACCTGCCCGCCGCGCCAGTCGTCTTCTGCGGCATCGCGCGCCCGGAACAGTTTTTCGCCCAGATTCGAGCCGCCGGGATCGCGCCCGCGAAACAGGTAACGTTTCGCGATCACCACCCTTACCCAAAGAGCGACATCGACCGTCTGCAAGCCATGCGCAACAAGCTCGGAGCCAGCGGCTTCCTGACAACGGAAAAAGACGCTGTGAATCTGGGATCGTTACAGGTCAACCTCGAACCACTCGCCGTCGCCCAACTCAAGCTCACCCTCGAAGATCCCACTGCCGTCGTAAACGCCATTTTGGCAAGAATCGCGAAACGGAAGCTCCGCTCGTGAGAAAATCTTGGTTGCGCCACGTGACGAACCGGATCGATGACAAAACATAGTAAAGACAACGGCCGCCTGCGCCTGCGAAAGATCGTTGAGTCCTTTCCCAAGCTCACGGTCACCGTCCTCGCGGACCTGGTCGCCGACGAATTCGTGTTCGGAGAAATCTCCCGCGTCTCGCGCGAAGCGCCCGTGCTGATCCTGAGGCACTGCGACCGCAAAGTAGTCCCAGGCGGCGGCGCCAACGCCATCTACAATCTCGCCGACCTGGGAGTCAACGTCTTGCCGGTTGGCGTCCTCGGCGACGACGAACCCGGCAAGCTGCTGTTGCGCGCCTTTCGCCACAAACGCATTCCGGTCAGCGGAGTATTCAAAGATAAGAGCTACACCACTGTGACCAAGACCCGCATCCTCGCTGGATTCGCGCACACCGCCGGTCAACAGGTCGTGCGTCTCGACCGCGAGCCCGCAGAAGGGCCCAATTCACACTTGCGCCGCGAGATCATACTCGCCGCCCGCGAGTATGCCCGCGCCTCCGATGCCTTGCTTGTTTCCGATTACGGATACGGCGCCGCAACCCCGGCCTTGCTCAATTTGATTCGCGAAAAGCGCGGCCTCGACAAAGTTCCCGTAACCCTCGACTCGCGCCATCGCATGCTTGAATTTTCCGGAGTCACCGCCGCCACTCCGAACGAGTCCGAGGTCGAACAGGTTCTCGGCATCCGCATTGGCAACGACTGGGAACGCCTAATCGCCGCCGGAGACCAGATCGCCGGCGAGATGAATTTGGAATCTCTGCTGATCACGCGTGGCAAGGACGGCATGGTGGTCTTTCCGCGGCGTCACAAGCCCGTGGATATCCCCATCTACGGCAGCGATGAGGTCGCCGACGTAACCGGCGCGGGCGATACCGTAATCGCAACCTTCACCGCTGCCCTGGCTGCGGGTGCAACCGCCGAAGAGGCCGCTCATCTGGCCAACTACGCCGGCGGTATCGTGGTGATGAAGCGCGGCACCGCCACCGTAACCCAGCAGGAATTGCTCGAAGCGTTGAATAACGAGAAGACGCCGCCAGAGGATCGGGAACATTAGCCCTCTGTCGCATTAAGTGGCCGCGCCGCGAAGCGGCGAAACAGGAAAACCCGGTACGTAAGTGCCGGGAAAGCGGAAGGGGGACGATTCGAGTCCCGCTAGGGACGGCACCTTTGACCACACTCCATTCAAAGATTCTTTCGCGCGACGAACTTCGCAACCGCGTGGCAGATTGGCGGCGCGCCGGCGATCGCATCACGCTGGCCAACGGCTGCTTCGACGTGTTGCATGTCGGCCACGTGCGCTACCTGCACGCCGCGCGCGAACTTGGCGGCAAACTGATTGTCGCGGTCAACGCCGACGCTTCCGTGCGCGCCCTAAAAGGTGAAGGCCGTCCTGTGATGCCCGCCGCCGAGCGCGCGGAGATTCTCGCGTCGCTGGAAGATGTCGACGCAGTCTTGGTTTTTCCAGAACCGGATGTGCGCGCCATCATTCGCGAAATCCATCCCGACTTTCACGCCAAGGGCACCGACTACACCGCCGACACCGTCCCCGAGCGCGCCGAGGTCGAAGCCTGCGGAGGCCGCGTCGTCATCGTAGGCGATCCCAAGAACCACTCCGCCACAGAAATCATCCGCTCGCGGCGGGAGCCGCGCCAATCGTGAGATTCCACCGCCTGCTCATCGTGCGCCTCAGCGCCATGGGCGACATCATCCACACCTTGCCTGCCGTGGCCGCGCTGCGCTTGGCTTTTCCGCACGCCACCTTGGGATGGCTTATCGAAGAACGCTGGGCCGAACTGCTCTGCACGCTGCGCTATCCGCGATCCGGACCACCCTCTCCGCAGCGCCCGCTCGTCGACCGCGTCCATTCCGTCAACCTGAAAGAATGGCGGCGGGCAATCTTCTCCTTCAACACCTGGCAGCAGATGGCCGTGGGGCTGAGCGATTTGCGCGGAATCCAATACGACGCGGTGATTGATTTTCAGGGCGCAGTCCGCTCCGCATTGCTGGCCCGCTGGTCGGGAGCGCCGATCGCCTATGGCAGCGAGCAACCGCGCGAAAATGCCGCCAGCATGTTTTACACGCGCAACGTGCTTTTGCCCGCGAATGGCACGCATGTCGTCGAGCAAGCATTGGCGCTGGCCCAGTCCGTCACGGCTTCCATCGTTCCACAACCGCAAGCGCAGGCGGAATTCCCGGTCGACCCCGATGCGGAGACCAAGGTCGCAAGCCTCATCAATAATAATAATAATAATGACAAGAACGGCTTCGCAATTCTCAACCCCGGCGCAGGCTGGGGAGCGAAGATGTGGCCAGCCGAACGCTACGCCCAAGTTGCCCGGGAACTGGCAAAAGATGGATTATGTTCGCTCATCAACCACGGCCCCGGAGAGGAACCGCTCGCCGCTGCGGTGGAAGCCGCAAGCGAGGGTGCGGCGCGAAGTGTTTCCTGCTCGATCTCTGAATTGATCGCGCTCACGCGCCGCGCGCGCCTGTTCATCGGCGGCGATACCGGGCCGATGCACCTCGCGGCCGCTCTGAAAATTCCGGTGGTGGCGATCTTTGGTCCGACAGATCCAGCGCGCAACGGCCCCTTCGGCACCCGATCGATCGTCCTGCGAAGCCCCGCCAGCAGAACCGATCACACCCGGCATCAGGCGCCGGAACAAGGTTTGCTCGAAATCGGCGTCAGCGAGGTAGTCGCCGCCGCCCGGGGCATTTTACAAATCTAAGTGAGCGAAGCCGCACAACCCGGAACCCAACCCCCGCCAGCCACCCGCTACACCTGGTCGCGCGTGGCCCGCCGCATCCGCGTGCCTCTGGGATTCATTTTTGCCGTCGTCTTCGTGATGCTGGCAAAGCCAACGCCAACCTCGCTCATCGTCGGCGCCCTGGTGCTGATCCCCGGACTTGTCTTGCGCGGCCTCGCTTCCGGCCACGTGCAAAAAGACAAGCAACTCACCACCAGCGGCCCCTACGCATACACGCGCAATCCTCTTTATCTCGGATCCCTCCTGCTGGCCGCTGGCTTCGCCATTGCAGCCCGCAGTCCGTGGATCGTCGCCATCATGCTCCTGATGTTCGCCGCGATTTACGTTCCCGTCATCGCCGGCGAAGAGCGTTACTTGCGCCAAACCTTCCCCGATTACGACGACTATGCCCGCCGGGTGCCGCGTTTTTTCCCGCGCCTTACACCTTACGGCAGCCAGCGGAGCGCCTACTCCTCCGCGCGCTATTGGAAGCACCGTGAATATCAGGCCAGCCTTGGCTGCGCCGTCGTCCTCGCCGTCCTCGTCGCCAAGCTGATGCTGGCCCGTTGATGTGGTAGTCTGCCGTTACTCGCAGTGACCGCCGTGGGGCGGTCGCGGAAAGCGGCAACACACCTTTGCGCTATCTTGGGAGCAGGAGCCGATTGCATCAGGAGTCCAACAGCGCGCGTGGGGCGGCTTCCAGTCTTGCGAAACTTCCGCTGTATAGTTCGCTGCTCAGCGGTCTCATCGTCCTGATCGCGGCCGTCTTGTCGGCGCAGCAATCGCCGTCCACGGACACCATCGGTGCCGCGCCCGTGCAGATCGACCGCCCGCGTCCCAACTATCTGTTTCCAGATGGACGCAGCTACGTCTATTCCGCCGAGTGGCATTTGATCACCGCCGGAATTGGCGAAGTCCGCATGGACGTTGCCGGCAGCGAGCGCAAAGTCACCGCGACCGCCGAATCTTCCGGAGCCGTCAACGTAATTTTTCCCGTGCGCGACCGCTTCGAGTCTCGCTTCGATCCCCGCACCTTCTGCTCGCTTTCGATCTTCAAGCACAGCGAAGAAGGCGCGCACAAACGCGAGACCTCAATCCAATTCGACTACGCGCGCAAGAAGAGCACGCTCGACGAGAAGAATCTCAAGACCGGAGAAACCAAGCACGTCGAAAACGACCTGGCTGGCTGCGCCACCGATGTCATCACCGGCTTCTACTACCTCCAGTCCTTGCCGCTGCAACCCGGCGCCCAATACGAATTTCCCATCAGCGACGGGAAGACAACCATCGTTCACGCCACCGTCGAGAAGCGCGAAGTGATCAAAGTGCCTGCCGGAACATTCCCATCCGTGATGGTCACGGCCGAAGCCACCTCCGGGCCGTTGCAGTCCAAAGGCAAAGTCTGGGTGTGGTATTCCGAGGACGCAACCCACACGCCGGTGCAAATGCGCGTCAAGCTGGGATGGGGCACGCTGCTGTTCCGGTTGCAGCGGATCGAGAAGTAACCCCCGCATTAGGGAGCTGACTAAGCCCCGGTTTCCCCCGTGCGCCCCCGTGCACCCTGTGGTTTACGCTTTCTGTCGACACTGAATCAGAGTTTCCTTGAAGCCACTCTGACCTTGTCGCGCCGCGCCAGTCGCGGTCATGGCATGGCTTCCGCCCGCCGGACTATACTCGGACCATCATGACCAAACTACGTCGCGTTTTTGTGCCCGCTTCACTTCTGCTGCTCGCCTTCCTGGCCACCGCCGAAGCCCAGAATGCGCCACCGCAGCCCATCGTGCTGCGCGCCGCGCGGCTGCTCGACATCAAGACCGGACGCATCCTGAAGCCCGGCGAAGTTCTGGTGCAGGGCGAGCGCATTGTCGAAGCGGGAACCTCGGTGAAGCATCCTGCGGGAGCCGAAGTGATCGATCTGGGAGATCGCACGCTGCTGCCGGGCCTGATCGACGCGCACGTCCACCTGTTCCTCCACCCCGGCGCGGAAGATCTACAGACGGTGCAGGAATCCGTGCCGCAGCGCACCATCGGGGCGTTGCTGGCGGCGCGCGACGACCTGATGGGCGGATTCACCGCCGAACGCGACATGGGAACCGAAGGCGCAGGCTCTGCCGACACTGCCGTGCGCGATGCGATCGATGCGGGCCGCATTCCCGGGCCGCGGCTGCGCATCAGCGGCAATGCCATCAGCGTCCTGGGCGGTCATGAGGACGCGATCGGTTACAACCCCGAGCAGCGCGTTCTACCCAATGCCGACTACGCGAATAACGCGGACGAACTCATCGCCGTCATGCGCCGCCAGCTCAAGGAAGGCGCGGACTTCATCAAGATCTATGAGACCGGGGCGGACTCGGTGCGCGACGGCAAGTTCCATACGCCTTATCAATATACGGAAGCCGAGCTTGAGTCGGCCGTGCGCGAGGCCGCGCGCCAAGGGAGAAAGGTTGCCGTGCACGCCATCGGTGAACCCGGAACGCTGTATGCCGCGCAGGCGGGTGTGGCTTCGATCGATCACGCCTACCAGCTCAGCGACGAAACCATGCGGCTGATGCGCGAAAAGCAAATTCCTGCCGTCCCAACTTTTGCCATCTCCGAATACTCTGCCGATCACGAATCCACGCCCGAGTTCGCCGCGCGCGAACGCAGCGAGATCGATCTCCACGTCCAGGAATTCAAGAAGCAACTCGCGGCCGGTGTTCCAATGGCGGTGGGGTCGGACGTTGGCCCATTCCCGCATGGCACGCAGGCGCTCGAACTCGTGCTGATGGTGAAATTCGGCATGACGCCGCTCCAGGCGCTGCAAGCGGATCTATTGAACGGAGCGAAACTGCTGGGCTGGGAAGGACAAATCGGCTCGCTGGAAGCAGGCTACTTCGCGGACGTGATCGCCGTTGCAGGCGATCCCCTGCAGGATATCGGAACCTTGCAGAACGTCAGCTTTGTGATGAAGGGCGGCGTGGTCTACAAGAAGTGATGCACGAATCAGTTCGAAGAGACACCGCTTGTCACCGCCGCTCCAGCCGTGGAGAGGCCCGCTCGCCAGCCACGAAGTGGCGCAACCGGAAAGCCCGCACGTAAGTGCCGGGTAGGTGAGACAGAAAAACCCGAGTCCCGTAAGGGACGGCACCTTACTTCTCCGCCACCACCGCCTGCTTCGCACGCGCCAGTTCTGGCCGCGTCGAACTTCCGCCGTCGCAAGTCTTAACCAGCGTCGCGTAATACTCCGTGGCCTGCGAAGCGAACCCCGCCATCTCCGCCGCCTGCGCCGCACCGTACAGACTGTCGAAGCGATTCGGAAAAGATTTCAAACTCGTCTTGTATTCCGCGAGAGCCTCGTCCGCATGCTTCATCTCCAGCAGCATGTCCGCCAGCATTTCGCGGGCCGGTATTTCGTAATCGGATTCATCTCCGGACGCTTCCTGCTTCTCGGCGATCGCCCGCAACGCCGCGATGGCTGCGTCGTTTCTGCCTTCCGCGTGATCGAGCCACGCCGCCGCTTCCTTGCGATCCTGCTCCACCGCCTCGGCCGGCCCTTTTTTCTTTTTAGCGAGAAGCGTTTTGTGAATGGCGTCGATGTGCTCGATATCGGAGCGCGCCTGCGCCGCGTTGCCGCTGCGCGCCGCCCCAATCGACCGCGCCCAATACGTAATCGACCCATCCCCGCTCGTCGCATCGGCATTCGGAGTCAAAGCCGCCGCTTCCGCCCAGTGGTGCATCTCGAGTGCATAGCGCGCGGGAAATGCCACCAGCGCATACGTCCGAGGATCGTATCCCATGTCATACATGTCTTTCATCGGCGGCATGGCTTTCACTTCCTCAATCACCTTCAGCGCGTCCGCCTCGCGCCCGCTCTGCATGTAGGCGTACACCAGATAATCCATGGCGTGGAACTGGTGCCCTTCGCCGCCCATATGCATCTCGGTGGCCTTGCGCGTCGCCGCAATCGAAGCCAGATTCGATTGAATGTCGTCCTGCCACAAACCGAGCCGCGCAAAAATATGCGACGGCATGTGCAGCGCATGCGGAGCCACCGGCGCAATCTGCGCATACCGGCGAGCCGCCGGCAATCCAAGCTGCGCCAGTTGCGGCTTGTCGTAGGTGTGGATCAAATAATGCGCAATCCCCGGATGGTTGGGCTCCAAGGCAAACAGCTTCTCCAGAATCGCGCCCGCCTTCTTCCGGTTGACGAATGTGGTATCGTCATCCGGCTCCGCCCCCAGCAGCGAGAGCGCATAAAAAGCCGCCGCCTCGTGGTCCTCTGGATACTTCGCGTAAACCTTCTCCATGGCTGCGGAGTACGCCCGCGCGCGCGCGTCGTTATCCGCCTTCTTGCTATTGGAAAAGAACGCTTCCAGCGCCTGGATGTAATCGCGCTCGCGTTCAGTAGGAGCCTTCGCCTTGTCGGCTGCCTTCAACTCCGCCGAAGCCCGCTTGATGGTCGCCGCGTTGGGATGATTCCAAAGCTGGTGCCACAAACTCATCGCCATGCCCCAATGCGCCATCGCGCACTTCGGGTCCTGCTGCTCGACGTCGCGAAAAGTTTTCTCCGCCTCTTCGTACCAAAACGAATGCAGCAGCGCCACTCCCTTTAAAAATGTCGCCTGCGCCTCGGGAGTGCAAGACACGGGAAAATGCACCGTGCCCAGTTGGTCCTGCGTAAGCTCTTCGTGATGATGTTCATCGTCAGCAATCGCCGCACCCGAAAATGCCGCCGCAATCCACAGAATCCAAATCAATTTGTGCATGGAGCACCCCGGATGGAGTCTACTCGCCGAGTTGATGTGGGATCAAGACAGAGACACAATGGCGTCCGGGATACTTCTACTGCAGCCGAAACCGTTCATTCATCAGCCGCTGCAGCCGCGGCCGGTAGATCAGGTCGTAAGCAAGCTCTTTACCGGGGAACATGTTCAAAGCCGCCCGCCGGGCATTCGCGGCCATTTCTGCCGCCTCTTCCAGCGTCAGGTCCGGATCCTGGCTGAGCACCGACATCACCATGCTCATCATCACCTGCAGCCGCCGCAGTCTTCGAGCTTCTTCGGCCCGCTCGTGTTCCTCGCGTGGTTGTCCGCTTCGCTGCACGTCCATAGCGACCCCGTTCTGATTGGATGTTGACCGCGCCCCCAGCGTTGCGCCCCAATCGCCATTGTGCCACCTTCCGCCGGAGAAGCAAGCTGCCGTTGGCTTCCCACCTTTGGGATCAGCCAAGTACCCGCAAGACAAACCTGCCGTGACTGCCGTAATCTGTTATCAGACAGCTTCACGGAGGACGCATGCCCGAGCCCGCAAGTTCTTTGCCCCAACCCGAGCCCAACGAAAAGCTGGTCAAGATTTTCGATACCGAGCAGGAGAACGAAGCCATCGTCGTGCAGGGCCTACTCGAATCCGCCGGCATCGACTGCGACCTGAGATCCATCGACGCCGTCCAGAGCGTGTATCCCGGCGTCGGCGGCACGCTCCTTTTAGTTCGTGAAGAAGACGCCCCCGAAGCGGAGAAAATTATCGAAGCCTACCGCAACTTGCCGCCTCTCGACGACGAGACCGCCGATATCACCAGGTGAGCGTGCAGTCCGCCGGATCACCGCGACCGGCGACATCCCGAGTGAGCGTGCAAGGCGCGCACTCCACGGCGCGCACTCGCTTGAACACGCCACCCCTCCGGCCGCGAAGCGGCACCACAGGAAAGCCCGGCACGTGAGTGCCGGGAAGCCGAATCGAGACGGGTCGAGTCCCGCAAGGGACCGCACCACTCAGTGCAAAATTCCAACCTCCGCCGTCACCGACTTCCCATCCAGATAAAAACTGACCGCCCCCTCCTCATCCGTCCGGTAGGTTTTCACGCCCGCCGCCTGCAACCGTTCCAGCACCTCGCGCCGCGGATGCCCATACACATTCCGCGCCCCCACCGAAATCACCGCATACCGGGGACGAACCGTCGCCAGCAGATCTGCGGACGTTCCGCTCGCGCTCCCATGATGCGCCACTTTCAGCAGCATTGCCTCCGCATGCTCCTCCACCACGCGCCGCTCCGCCGGACGCTCCGCATCCCCCTCCAGCAACGCCGCCGTCCCGCCAAACGCGGCTGTAAACACCAGGCAATCGTCGTTCGGACGCACCGACCCGGTAACCTGGTCGCGCCCCGGAGCGAGCACACGCATATGCGCTCCGCCGTAATCGAACTCATCGCCTTCCTTCTTTACCGAGAGTTTCATCCCCGCGCGTTCGGCCTGCGCCACGACCGCCGCGAAATCGCCCATCGGCCTGTCGATGCTCAGCCAGAGTTCTCGCGGATGAAAATTGGCCATCACCGCCGGCATTCCGCCGTAATGATCGGCGTGAGGATGCGTGATCGCAACCGCGTCCAGACGATCGATGCCGCGATTCCAAAGATAAGAAGACACCACCTGCTCGCCAAGATCGAAATCCGAATGCATCCATTGCGGCAGCCCTCCGGCATCGATCAGCAATGTGCGACCCTCGGGCGTCACCAGCAGAATGGAATCGCCCTGTCCCACATCAATCGTCGTCATCTCCATCACGCCGGAGCGCACGTGAGGTCGCGATGGTACAAACGCAATCCAGGCCGCAACTCCAAACAGCAGCGCCACCGAACCGAACGCAACCCAGCGCGTTCGACGGATCTGCGTCGCGAGCATAGCCATTACCAGCGCGGCCACCGATACCAGGATCATGGCCAGCGTAGGCATCGCCACGCGCAAGTCGGCGACCGATGTTCCCGCCAACTGCGTACCGCCCAACCAATGCACTGTGCCTGCGATCCCTTCCAGCGCAACCCCGGCAACCCAGGCAGCGGGCCGGGCCAGGGCGGTCGAGATGTATCCCAGGCCAACCGCGGCGGCGGCCGCCGGCATCAACACCTGCGTCAGCGGAATCACCGCCAGGTTGGCCGGCATTCCCATGGTGGTGGCGCGATGAAAGTGATACGCCATCAGCAGCGCCAGCCCCGCCTGCATCAGTGCGGAAATAAAAATCAATTCGCCCGCCGCGATCGTCACGCGGAGAAAAATCGCTGGCAAAGCCAAACCGAGATGCGAGCCGATAAATCTCCGCAGTCTTCCCCCGATCAACCTCAAATCGAGCCGGAACTGGGCTACCTCGGGAGCAACGCGCAAATCGTAACTCGCGGCGCGCAACAGCCGTAAGCCGCGCGCGTAGGGCAACGTCGTCCGCTCCAAAATCGGTGAGCCGATGCCCGCGATGATAAAGACCGCCAGAAACGTCAGCTGAAAACTCGCGCCGAACAACGCCCGCGGATCGACGATCAAAACTCCCAGCGCCGCCGCCCCGATGGCGTTCATCATGTTGCGCTCGCGATACAGCAACCGTGCACCCAGATACGTCGCCAGCATCAGCGCCGCCCGCCACACCGGAGGGCCGACTCCCACCACAAACGCATACGCGAACGAAACCACAACCGTTACGACAGCCGCGACCGCCGGATCGACCCGCACCTGGCGCAGTGCCCAAAAAATTGCAACCGCCAAAATGCTCAGGTTCATTCCCGAAACCACCAGTACGTGATAGGTGCCCGAGCGCTGGTATTCGGTGCGCGTGGCGTTGCGCAGAAACGATTCCTCGCCCAGCACCATGGCGTCCATCAGAGAGGCCTGCTCCGCCGGCCACAGCTCGTGAATCTTGGCGATGATGCTGGCGTGGACCCGCGTCCGCCACAGTTCCATCCGGCTGCCGGAAAATCCAGGAAGCCGCTCAATCTCCGCCGCCTCCGCCGACCCCAGCACGCTTATGCCGTTGTCGCGCAGGTAACCCTCATAGTCGAAAGCTCCAGGATTGCGGTAATTGCGCGCCGGGTGCAGCTTGGCGCGAATGCGCAGCCGCGTGCCATAGGCGAAGGGGATCGGGGGATCGGGTGCTCGTGTCATCGGATCATCTAAGATCACCCGATCGCCCAATCGCCCGCTGGCCCGATCTTCCACCTTTTCATAAATCGACAGCCGCACCCCGGCCCGTACCGGCCAGCGTTCGCCCGCACTCGCGATCTCCTCCGTCTCCACATCAATCGACTCGCGAATCGAACGCGGTCCCTCCGCCCGCGCATATCCTTCGCGCATTACACGCGCAGTGAGCACAACGGGACGCCCATCCGCCAGAGCAAAGAGTCGCGCGCCATCCTGCGAAGGTTCGTCCGGCCTCTGCCCGCGCACTTGAATCAAGAGCGCTCCCAGCAGAACCCATGCGCCCAAAGAGAGCGCCTTGGCTAGCCACGCGCGTTTCCGCAGGAACCATGACGCCGCGAAAACAAACACCGCAACCGCGATCACCCACCACAATGGCGGACGCCACGCTCGCACCCCCACCCATAGCCCGAGCGAAAATGCCACCGCCGCCCAAAACAATGGCTGCCGCGGAGGCTTGGGGTCGTGGGTCATTCGCCGCTCGATGCAAGAGGGCCGCTTCCGCCTGGGGTAGAAGAGTTCTTGAAGTCGTCCCGGTTCCCTGGGCGGAATCCGATCCGGCGCTCGGGTACAGACGGGAGCGCCTGCATCTGTTTCACCTCACCGGCAAGCCGGTCGATGTCCTCGACCAGCACCTCGATCACCGAGGCCGCACCATCTTGGCCGCGCTCCAAGTTCTCGATGCGGGTGGCCAGGTCTTTGTTGCTGGCGATGATTTCCCGCAGGCGGACGAACGTCCTCGCGATAAAGATGTTCATCTGCACGGCACGCGCGCTCTTCAACACAGAGGAAAGCATCACCACGCCGTGTTCGCTGAAAGCGTACGGCAGATACCTGCGTCCACCGCGCCCAATGCGCCCAACGCCTGAGATCACAATTTGTGATCTCAAAGATCCCGCTTCCTTGACGGAGAGCCGGAACATGAAGTCTTCCGGAAACCGATCCATGTTGCGGCGTACGGCCTGGTTGAGGATTCTGGTCTCCACCCGGTACAGCGCGGCCAAGTCGGCATCGAGGATGACCTTCTGGCCGCGGATGACGCGGATCAGCGACTCCACCGGTCGGGCGTCGGTGAGGCTCTTGGCGGGTTGCTTGGATTTGGGCATGAATCTGACGTTTAGCGGCTTTCATTTGCCCTTTTCAACAAAGCGGGTGAAAACTATAAGAGGTTCACCGGTAAGCTACGTTGCGTTGCGCGCAACGACGAGCAGGCCCCAGCGCGGGTCTCGCTCCGTGCCAGGGCCCTCCATCTCCGCCCGTCGTCCACGAGGAACTTGGACGGCGTGAAAGCGGTCAGCGCGTCAGCAGTACCACCGTTTCGATGTGAAACGTCTCGGGGAAGAGATCGAACAAGTGCACTTCCTCGATGCCATAACCGGCGGCCAGCAGAGGGGTGATATCTCTGGCCAACGTAGCCGGATCGCACGAAACATATCGGATACCGCGCGCTCCGAGTTCCACCAGAGAGCGAGTCACCGTCTTGCCTGCGCCAGTGCGGGGAGGGTCCATGACAACCAAGTCGGGACGTTGTCGCACCAGCCGGCCTCCCAGATAGTCCTCGGTTCGGGCGCCGACCGCTTTCACGTTCGCAGGCACATTCTGCACAAGATCGCCATACGATGTCTGTGACGCCTCTACAGCAAAAATGTGACAATAGCTTTTGGCCAGCGCCGCCGAAAACAGCCCTCCTCCGGCGTAGAGATCGAGAGCAAGATCTCCGCCGACATTGCCCGTCACCACCCAGATCAGCTCGTCGATCAGATGGCGATTTACCTGGAAGAAAGCCCCCCCGCTTACCCGATACTCGTGCTGTTGGGTGCGATATCGGATTGCCGTCGCGCCGAATTGCGCCAGCGGCTTCGCATCCATGGGAGCTTCGTCTTCGAGCCTCCTCCGCGAGGCAAAAAACGTCGTCCCCCCAATTTCCGGCAACTCGCGCGTCAGCGCCTGCGCCCAGCGCACCAAATCCACCTGGCTGGCCTCTCGTCCGCAAAAGGCCCAAACCAGCAAATTCTCATCCGCCGCGTCCGCGAACAGCTCAAGCTCTTCCACCGCCGGAGGGCAATTCAACCCGCCCAAATCCAGCAGCCGCGCCATCACCCGATTGATCAGCGGAGAACTGATGGGACATTCGCGTACCGGAAGAAATTCGTGCGAGCCAAACCGGAAGTAGCCCAAGGCGAACCCAGGGTCCCCACAACGGCCGGTTTTGCCGGTCTGGGGTGGGAACTCCGGTGCAGTGCGTACCTGCAATCGCGTCCGGTTGCGATAGTTCCACGGCGGCGAAGCATGCAGCCGAATCTCGGAGGTCACCTCAATTTTCGCAATCCGCCGCAAAGTCTCGCGCAGGATTCCAGCCTTGAACTCCAACTGTCGCTCATAAGGAATGTGCTGGTAATGGCATCCGCCGCATTGCCGGAAGTAAGGACAGCGCGCCTCGATGCGATCGGGCGAAGCCTCGACCAGTTGAGTCACCGAGCCGCGCGCGAAGCCCGGCTTCTCTTGCCGGATGTCCGCCTCAACCTTTTCCCCCGGTAAAACAAACGGAACAAAGACCGTCATGCTGCGGCCATCAGGCCCAGGCGCCGTGCGGGCCAGACCTTCGCCGCCGTAGATCAGTTTTTCGATGGAAAGCAGCAAGTCGTAAGTGTAGCGCGCGAACGATCGCAATTTCGCGCCACTAGAGGGAGTTTGTCATCCTGAGCGAAGCGAAGGACCTGCCTCTCCCCGCGAACAGCAGGTTGGAACTCTTCGGAGCAATGCTAGTGCATATAAAACAAACTCAACCGCGGCACGCCGCAACGCTCCAGCAGCCGCTTGTGCACATACTGCTTATGCAGTTGCTCGACTTGCGCCGTAGTCATGTTCCTCCGGTACGGAGCGATATCCCGATCCGCCTCCGCCCGCACACTAACCAGCTCATCATCCGGAGTCGCCGCCATCAGCACTGCAAACAGCTTCTCCTCGAGCACCGTCAGCCGCCGCTCCAAATCTTCCAGCCGCGGAAGCTTGCCGCTGCTCTCGATCTCGTCCGCCATCCCACGCAACGACGCAGCTTCTTCCCGCGCCAGCGCTCCCGTGGCAAATCCCACGCGCTCCGGCAACTTGGCTTTTTCGAGCTTTTCAGCATTCTCGCGCAGGAACGCCGAAATCTGCGCCGCTTCAAACCCCGGTTCGCGCGACACTTTTTCTTCGCCGGAGGCGCCGACCGCCGCTTCCTTCATATCTTCCGCTGCAGCCAATACGGCCTGCGAGCAATAGGCCAGGCTGTTCACTTTCTTCGATTTCGACGGACGCTGATCATATTTATCGAAAGCATCGTCAATCCCGCGCAACACCGCCTCCAGCGGCACCCCCGCGCTTTTCCACGTCTCAATCAGGGCCCAATCCAGCGTGGAAAGCAGCAGAATTCCGCCGCGCCTTCGCTGAAAGTGCTCTTCGATTTCCGTGAAGTAATTGAAGTAATTTTCCACGACACTGGGGAGGTAAGAGGTCAGAGGTCAGATTGCAGAAGTAAAAAACGATAGCAGAGGTAAGAAGCAGATTGCAGAGGTGAAAACCCAAACATTGAGAGCCTTTCACCTCTGCCATCTAACCTCTTACTTCTGACCTCTTATTTCGCTTTAGGGCTCTTCGGCGTCGGCCACGGCTTCGCATCCGCGGCGGGCATCGTTGCCGTTTTCGTCTTCGCCGCCGCTTCCCGCCGAAACGACTGGTTCCGATCCCAAATAATCCGCAGCCCGTCCAGCGTAAGAAACTCATCCACATCCCTAATGAAGTGCGAAGCCGTGCCAATCAGCACTCCCAGGCCGCCGGTGGCAATCACGCGCGTCTCCGCGCCCAGCTCATCCACCAGTCGCTCCAGAATGCCGTCCACCAGACCGAGATAACCGTAGTAAAGCCCGGACTGCAAACTCCCCACCGTATTCGTTCCAATCACGCGCGCCGGTTTGCGAATCTCTACTCGCGGCAGCCGCGCCGTGCGCTGAAACAGCGCATCCGCCGAAATCCCAATCCCCGGACAAATCACGCCGCCCATGTACTCGCCCTTCTTCGAAACGCAGTCGAACGTCGTCGCCGTGCCAAAGTCCACGATCACGCACGGGCCGCCGTATTTCTCAAACGCCGCCACCGCATTCACGATGCGGTCGGCCCCCACTTCCGCGGGATTGTCGTACAACACCTGCATCCCCGTCTTCACACCCGGCTCAATAAACAGCGGCTTGGTGTTGAAATAGCGCTCGCACACCTGCCGCAGCACCGCATCGAGCGGAGGCACCACCGACGAAATCACAATCCCATGCACGTCCGAGACTTCGAGATTTTCCATGGAGAAGAGGTTGCGGAAAATCACCCCGTACTCGTCCACGGTTCGGCCCAGATGCGACCCGACGCGCCAGTTCGCCACCAACCGCTCGTAGCGCGCCGCTTCCGTTCCGGTCACATCCTCGCCCGGACGATGCGCCACCCGCTCAAACACGCCGAGCACCGTATTCGTATTGCCGACATCGATCACTAGAAGCATAAGATTTGTAATTGGTAATTTGTAATTGGCAATTTAAGAACGGCTCGTTTACCAATTACAAATCACAAATTACCAATCAGTCGCACCGTCCCGCTCACCACTGTCTGCAACCCCTCCGCCGTTCTCACCCGCAAAAATCCGCGTTCATCCAATCCCTCGGTAACTCCCGCCAGACCGCCGTTTTCGTCGGTGTTTACTTCGATCGTTACTTTCCTGCCGCGCACCGACGACGAACTCTCCTCGAATCGCCGCAGGATCGCATCTCGCGCTCCCACATCGTGGACCAAGCTGCGATACTCCCGGTCGAGCGATTTTAGCAAAGCCGCGCAAAGCTCCACCCGCGACCACTCCGTGCCCGTCTCGATCCGCAGCGAAGTCGCAATCTCGCGCAACTCCGCCGCAAACTTCACCTGGTTCACGTTGATTCCCACACCCACCACCAGATGCCGGACCCGCGTGGCCTCGGCATTCATTTCCGTGAGAATGCCGCAGAATTTCTTGCCGCCGAGCAGCAGGTCGTTCGGCCATTTCAGGTCGACTGCTAGCTGCGGAGCAATCTCCTCCACCGCCGCCCGCACCGCCAGCCCCGCCGCCAACGAAAAAATCAAAGCATCCGAAGGCGGCATCGCCGGACGCAGAATCACCGAACAATAAATCCCCGAAGACCGCGCCGAATGCCACGAGTGCGCGCCGCGTCCCCGCCCCGCGAGTTGCTCTTCGGCAAGAAACACGCTGCCTTCGGGAGCGCCCTCGGAGGCGGCATGCATCGCCTCCGAATTGGTCGACCCGATCTTGTAATAATGATGAATTTGCTTGCCGGAGTTCGCGCCCGATTGCATACCGAAGACCGTGCCCTTCAACGCCCCCGCCAACATCTCCGGCAAGAGCAAATCCGGCACCGAGCGCAGTTGATACCCCGTCGCCGGATGCCCCGCCACATCCACACCCAGCCCGCGCAGTTGCTGAATCAGCCGCCAAACTTCCGACCGCGTCGTCCCCATCTCTTCCGCAATCTTCGTGCCGCTCACCACAACCGTCGCGTAGCCCATCAGCAGCCGCACAATGCGGCCCAGGCGAACGTCGGTCGCCTTGTGCGCCGCTGGCAGGCTGCGAGTTTTGCTGGAATCTGTGATGGAGGGAATTATAACCAGTCGCTGGTCGCTAGTCGTCATTCGTTGGCAAAACCAATCCCTGGGAGAATAGAGAAGCAGCGCAGGTATCCCGCCGAGCGAGCGACCAACGACTAGCGACCAACGACTGCTTCCTACGCTGCCGTAACCCGCAAACTCATATCCACCGCCGCCGCCGACAGCGTCAGCGCCGCCACCGATATGAAATCCACGCCAGCCTCCGCGTAGGACCGCACGTTCTGCAGCGTGATTCCGCCCGCGCACTCCAGCGGAATCCTCCGCGATTGCCGCGCACAAATTTCGACCGCCTTGCGCACATCCGGAACGCTCATATGGTCCAGCAGGATCGCCTCTGTCCCGTGGTCCAGCGCCTGCTGCAACTCCTCGAGCGACCGCACTTCAATCTCGATCGGCTGCCGCCCACGACGGTTGTGGATGGCGCGCTCCAGCGCCTGCACCGCGCCCCCAGCCAGCACAATGTGATTGTTCTTGATCAGCACTCCATCGGAAAGATCCAGCCGGTGATTTTGTCCGCCCCCGCAGCGTACCGCGTACTTGTCAATCACCCGCAGCCCCGGCGCGGTCTTCCGCGTATCCAGAATTCGCGCGTGTGTCCCCTCCACCGCATCCACATACTGCCGCGTGGTGGTCGCGATCCCCGCCATGCGCCGCAGAAAATTCAAAATCACCCGCTCGCACGACAGAACCACCCGCGCGTTATGCCGGATCACCGCCATCTGTTGCCCCGCCCTCACTCGGATTCCGTCGAAAATCGAAGGATGGCTCGTCACCTCGTAATGCGAAGTAACCGCCCCGTCCAGCGCTGCATACACGTCGAGAATCCGCGGCACGCATCCGAGCCCGGCCAGGATGCACTCTTCGTTGGCAATGATCGTCGCCGAAGCGCGCTGGTTGGGATCGATACACGCGTAGCTGGTCGCATCGCTCGTGGCGCGATCTTCGTTGAGCGCGTTCTCAAGAATCGCCGTAATCCGTCGTGAATTCCAGTCCATATTCGCTCAGTTCGTGTAGGGACGGGCGCCCTCGCCCGTCCATGCGGCTCGAAGAGCCGCCCCTGCGGTGCCGCATCCCTATCCCAACTCTTTCAATTTCCCCACCGTCTTCTCCTGCAACACCCGCAACTCTTCTGCGCGTGCTTTCAGTCCCTCGACGACTTTCGCCGGTGCTTTGGCCAGAAACTGCTCGTTTGAAAGCTGCCGCTGCCCGTTAGCCTGTTCTTTCTCGATCTTCTCCAACTCTTTGGTTAGACGCTCGCGCTCGGCCGCCACATCGATCTTTTTTTCATAGATGGCATGAACATCGAACCGCGAAGTGCTGCGCGCACCCGGCAAGTTCGCCAGCGAGCGTTCCACAAACGTGATCTTCTCCACATTCGCCGGACGATCCATCAGCACCGAGCTGAGATTTCTTTCCAGCATCGCGCGAATCTCCGGCTCGTGCGCACATACCTCGATCGGCACCTTCACCTTGGGCTCGACTTTTAATTCCGCCCGCAAATTCCGCACGCTGACGATCAAATCCTGTAGGATCGCCATCTCCGTCTCCACGCCCAGATCGATCTGCTTTTCATCCGCCGCTGGATACGCCGCCAAAGCAATCGACTTCAGCGGAGGCTTCCCGTCATACATCGCATGCCAGATTTCCTCCGTAATAAACGGCATCACCGGATGCAGCAGCCGCAACGACGCCTCAAACAGATTCACCAGATTCGCGCACGCCACCCGTGCCGCAGCCGTATCCGCGCCTTCCTCGAAATTCAACCGCGGCTTGATCAGCTCCAGATACCAGTCGCAAAACTCGCCCCAGAAAAAATCGTAAATCCGCGTGGCCGCCTCATCGAACCGGTAATTCTGCAACGACGCATTCACATCCGCCGCCGCCCGGTTAAACCTCGAGAGAATCCACCGGTCCTCCAGCGACACAGCCTGGAACCCGGCCACTCCGTGGCTCGTGTGGGGCGGGCATTCCTGCCCGCCTCCGGGCCGCAGGCCCGAGTCCACCCGGTCCACGTTCATGAACATGAACCGCGCCGCGTTCCAAATCTTGTTGGCGAAATTCCGATACCCCGCCGTCCGGCTCTCGCTGAACGCAATATCGGTCCCCGGAGCCGCCATCGCCGCCAAAGTAAACCGCGTCGCATCCGTCCCATACTGCCCAATCACTTCGATCGGATCGAGCACATTCCCTTTGGTCTTCGACATCTTCTGCCGGTCCGCATCGCGCACCAACGCGTGAATATAAACCTCGCGGAAGGGAACACTGGCCCGCAGCGCATCTTCTTCCGATCCCGCGCTCGCTCCGGGCTTATGCGGCGGCATCATGAACCAGCACCCCAGCATGATCATCCGCGCCACCCAGAAAAACAAAATGTCGAACCCGGTAATCATCAGCGAATTGGGATAGAACACATCCAGATCGCGCGTCGCCTCCGGCCAGCCCAACGTCGTGAACGGCAAGAGGCCCGACGAGAACCACGTATCGAGAACGTCGGTATCCTGCTCCAGCTTCCCGCCGCACTTCGCACACGCCGCCGGAGCCTCGCGTGCCACCACCACTTCCTTGCAGTCTTGATTCGTGCAGTACCACGCCGGAATCCGGTGTCCCCACCACAACTGCCGCGAGATGCACCAGTCGTGGATGTTCCGCATCCAGTTCAAATAAATCTGCCCGTAATTTTCCGGCGTGAACCGTATGTATCCCTTCTCCACCACCTCAATCGCCCGCGCCGCCAAAGGCGCAATCTTCACAAACCACTGTGTCGAAAGCCGCGGCTCCACAATCGTCCCCGAGCGGTCGCACTTGCCGAGCGCAATCGTGTAATCCTTCGTCCCCACCAGGAAGCCTTGTTCCGCCAGGTCCTCGATCACATGCGCGCGCGCCGCAAAGCGATCCTGCCCAGCGTATGGACCCGCATTCGCATTCATCTTCGAGTGCTCGTCAATCACTTCAATCTGCGGCAGGTTGTGCCGCAGTCCCGCCTCAAAATCATTCGGATCATGCGCCGGCGTCACCTTCACCGCGCCCGTCCCAAACTCCGGCTGCGCCAGCTCATCCGCAATAATCGGAATCTCCCGCTTCATCAGCGGCAGCATCACATTCTTCCCATGCAGATGCAGATAACGCTCGTCCTTCGGATTCACCGCAACCGCCGTATCGCCCAGCATCGTCTCCGGACGCGTCGTCGCCACGGTGATAAATTCCTCCTTCCCAGCAACGCCACCCACCACCGGATACCGTATCTCGTAAAGCTTCCCCGCCACATCCTCGTGCTTCACTTCCAGATCCGAGATCGCCGTCCCGCAGTCCGAACACCAGTTCACGATGTACTTCCCGCGATAAATTAACCCGTCTTCATACAGCCGCACAAACACTTCCTTCACCGCGTGCGACAGGTTGTCGTCCATGGTGAAGTATTCGCGCCCCCAATCCACCGACGCGCCCAGCCGCTTCATCTGGTCGAGGATCGCCCCGCCATACTCGCGCCGCCATTCCCATACGCGCTCAATGAACTTTTCGCGACCCATCTCGCGCCGCTTCTTGCCTTCTTTCAAAAGCTGGCGCTCCACCATCATCTGCGTGGCAATGCCCGCGTGATCCGTCCCCGGAAGCCAAAGCGACACGAACCCCCGCATGCGATGCCAGCGCGCGACAATATCCATCTGCGTCTGATTGAGCATGTGTCCCATGTGCAACCGCCCCGTCACATTCGGAGGCGGCAACAGCAACGTAAACACTGGCCGTGTATCTCCCTCCGCCGGAGTCTCCACATGAAACAGTTTTTCCCGGACCCAATACTCGGCCCACCGCGCTTCAATCGCGCCCGGTTCGTAAGCTTTTGGCAATTCGTGCGGCATATTTGAGTGGCTCGCGTCGGGACGGACGCATTCCTCCGACTTTGCTCGGAACCCGTCCCAGCCGAGCAAACCTCGGCAGATTTTCCGTCAGCAGCAGGGAATCTTTGATCTTACAGGCGCAAGAAAAGAAGGGTCAAACGTGCGGGGGGGGATAGCTACAGACATGGGAAAACTGCTACACCGTGAGAAAGGAGCTTACTCTCTCGGCGAAGCGGGGAGCGTAAAGTTCAGTGCTTGGGAAGTGTTGAAGATGAAGATACGACCGCCGGCGGCGTAGAATTGGGGAAAAGCTCCGCCGCCG
This sequence comes from Acidobacteriaceae bacterium, assembly GCA_003162935.1. GTDB lineage: Bacteria > Acidobacteriota > Terriglobia > Terriglobales > Acidobacteriaceae > Acidiflorens. The sequence goes on along the minus strand of PLUW01000116.1, from coordinate 1,952 downwards.
GCGGCGCGACAGCCCACTTCTCGAAAAGCGCGAGAAGTGGGGCACCCCCGTTTCGCATTGGTCAGAGTTGAAAGACGAGCCGCATATTAATCGCACCCTGGGAGAAGGTGGCCACCCGCCAATATCAGTAAGACTGGAAACCCGGGCGGATCGTTTTTGCCGACCTATTCACCAGCCACCAATCAATTCACCTTAACCGGGGCGAATGTCGCATACGACGCCAACGGAAATTTGCTGACTGATAATCTGTATTCGTACACATGGGACCCGAATTTCGGCAATCCTAGCAGCGTCACGAACCAAATGGGGGGCAACGATTCCGTGTATGGGCTGGTTTATGATGCTCTGGGGCGCATGGTGGAACAAGATGACTCGTTCCGTGAGTGCGCGATTCACATTTGCATAACATCGACGCCAAGCCAGGGCCAGATCGTTTACGGCCCAGACGGGCAGAAGCTGGCATTGGCGAGCGCACAGAATCTAGCGAAGGCGTTCATTCAACTGCCAGGTGGCGGGGCAGCGATCTACGACTCGTCGGGCCTTGACTACTATCGGCACGCCGACTGGCAGGGCAGTTCGCGCCTTACTTCCACACAGGGACGAGCAATCTACTCGATCTCGGCCTATGCGCCGTTCGGGGAGCAGTATGCGGTGACGGATACATCCGACCCGTCTTTTACGGGTCAGAACTCGGACACGGTCAGTGGGTTGTATGACTTTCTGTACCGCGAGAACAGTTCCTCGCAGGGGCGCTGGATTTCTCCGGACCCGTCAGGCTTGAGTGCGGCGGACCCGAACAATCCCCAATCCTGGAATCGCTATGCGTATGTGGCGAACAACCCGCTGTCGAACATCGATCGAATGGGGCTGGATGACAGTTCAATCGATGGGTGCGCCAACAAGAATGTTGACTGCGTTCCAGGTATCCTTGATGGGATTTCAGTATTGGCGAGCGATCCAGCGCCGACCCACGTTCCCTTTGACCCGCAAAACACTGCCAACGTCAATGGGGGAGAAGGTGCCATTGTTCCCCAGCAGTTGTTTGGATTACTGTTCCCTAACGGAATCCAAAGCGCCGCAAACAACGGCTGCAATTACATTTATATCTGCGCTGCCCCAAATAAACGTATGCCGAACAAGATCACATGCGGCACGGTTCTTCCGAACGGACGAACCGTGGGCAGCTATGTGAATCAACTCTCAAACACGATCAACAACGCGCCTCAAAGCACTTCTACGCCGTACGGTCCTTCGGCAAGCTATGCACCGGGATATAGTCCTCTGTCCGTTCCTGGTCAGGTGTACTCGCAGACCAATTTCAAGATCAACTTCCGTGGTCAAGGCAATGCCGCTTTTCTTGGGGATGCTGGGAACTTTGCTTATGCAGCGGTCTCAGCAAACATAGGAATTCCGTTGTTTGCAGTGGAAGCGGTCGCTGGCGGGTACGCTTTGTGGGCCGGACACAGCGACGCTAACGGATCGTACTTCATGGATGCCAGCGCGACAGCACAAATTCCGGCGGGGTACGGTGCAGGATGCAAAAACTTCTAATCTTCGTTACTTGCTGCTCGTTGATCCTCTTGCAATCATGCAAGAGGGTCACGGAGCAAACTCTTTCTGAAACGCCAGATGGTGCTTTTAAGGTCGTGGTTCGCACTCAAGAAATCAGCCACTCAGGCACTCGGAATGTGGATGTCTGTGTGGCGAATACTTCCAGTCCTGGCTTCCCCGATAAGAAAGTTCAGTGCTTCCTGAGCGGCTATGACTTCGACGGACTATCCGTGAAGTGGCAGGGGCCACGGGTGATCGAAGTGTCTTTTAGCTCAGGAAGAGTCTCGCGCTTCACCAACTCTGCCTTCGTCTATCCGAGCGGCCCCGTTCCCCAGGAGTTCCATACGCTCCTATGCGACGGCTGCGGCAGCGCGTTGCCTGGCGGGTGGCCACCTTCTCCC
>PLUW01000016.1 GCA_003162935.1 Acidobacteriaceae bacterium | reverse complement strand
GGCACTGCAGGCACTTGCCGCAAGCGACGTGCATTTCGGCGGAAACGAAATCGCCTTCCTTGACGCTGGTGACTTCATCGCCGAAGGCGACGACCTCGCCGCAGAATTCGTGTCCGGGGATGAGCGGGGGATGGATGCGGCGCTGGGCCCATTGATCCCATTCGTAGATGTGGAGATCGGTGCCGCAAATGGAGGCGACTTTGACTTTGACGAGAACATCGGTGCGGCCGTAGCTGGGAATGTTGACTTCGCGGATTTCCGCGCCCGGCGCGGCTTCCGGCTTGACCACGGCGAGCATGGTNNNCGGCCCCCCCCCCACCCGATTTTGCTAAAGTATTAAGGAAACAATGAGTTAGAGGCGATGTATTGGGTGTTGTTCTTGTAAAGTATTCAAACTACGGGACTTAATTGCAAAGTATTCATCAATAACGACTTAGTTCATTTGTTGGGTTTGGGTGGTTCCACGGGCTTGAAATTTTTAATTGTTCGACCTTTTAAAATCATAGGTTTAGCGAAAAATTCCCGCTAGATCTTTGATTTTTAAGGACTTATTCGTAAAATATTGCGGAATAAGTACTTAGATAAAAGGTCTCAGGTGGCAGGTCTCAGGTTCTTCAGAGACAGGGAACTTAGAGGCGCCTTTTTTTGTTGCCCTATAGTTCTATTTTATCAGTTTCGACTGGCTGTTTGGACATTGATTCCCACTTTATTATCCTTGGATTTTCAGGGAGTTGCGGGGAAAAGCGTCGAAATGGGGGCTTGACACCGTCTTGGCTAGACGGCGATGGCGTGGCGGGCGCGGTTCATTTCCAGGTTAGCCCGTCATACATTCCGAATCTGCTTTGCGCCAAAACCAGTGAAACTCCAATTTGACTTCGTGCCTCAAAAGTCCGGTCAGGAGGGCGCGGTTTCAAACGCGGGAACGACAGCGTAGAATCTGTGCCAATTCCACGGAGAGCGAAAAACAATGCGCCGGTACCATCACATCGGAATTCCCACGACCGAAGCGAAGCTTGGCGAGACCCACTTGAAACACCTGAAAGTCTTTGTCGTCAGCCAGGAGAAAAGCGAATTTGGCGTGGAGTGGATGCGTTTCGAAGCGGACGCCGCAGTCCCTGATCTCGTCCGCAAGTTCCGCACGTCGCGTTTGAAGTGGCGGATCTAGCCTCCGAGCTTGCTGGCCGCGAAATCCTGATTCCTTCCAACAGCCCATCCGACGGCGTCCGCGTCGCGTTTATCGTCGAAAACGGCGCGCCCATCGAACTGCTCGAATTCACCGACCCCAACCATCCTGGCCGCCGCCAGGAGAGCAAGATGCTGATATAAACACCCTCCATCCAAAGCACCTCTTAGGGAAACTCTGATTAAGTGTCGGCAGAAAACATAAACCACAGGGTACACAGAGGTGCACGGCGGAAACTGGGAGTTTAATCAGAGTTTCCTTAGAGCGAAGGACCCATACACCATAAAGCACGCCCACTACCTTGGCGCAGGACCAGACATCGAACTGATCGCAATGAGAACATTTATCTTGTTGCGCGGACGTTTTACGCCTGAGTGGCGTCGCAGGCTACGCGGAAGCCGTAGTCGGCGTATTGGAATTCTGGGGGGATGCTGGAGCGGGCGGCGCAGCGAGACATTTTGATGTGGTGACGCCAGGAGCCTCCGCGAGAGGCGCGGCGGACGCCGGATGCAGGACCGCGGGGATTGCGTTCGGGCGACACAGCGTAGTAATCGGGCGCGAACCAGTCGCTGCACCACTCGTGGACGTTGTCGCACATGTTGTAGAGGCCGTATTGGTTCGGTTCGGCGCGGCCTACCGGCTCGGGGCCGGCATTCCAATGATTGGCGCAGCGCTCGGCGTAGTTGGGCAGGGACTGCGGAGGCGCGTCGCCCCAGGGGTAAAGTGTGTGCTCACGACCGCCGCTCGCGGCGCGCTCCCACTCGGCTTCGGTGGGCAGGCGGAGCTTTCTTCCGGTCGTCATTCCGTCCGTGCCTGCGTTGAGCCACTCGCAGTAGCGGACTGCGTCGTGCCACGACACTCCTACGACGGGTTGCTGGGGATGGCTGAACGCGGGGACGCTCATGAACGGTGGCGGCGGGGAATTGGTGTCGCGCAGGAAGCGTTGGTACTGGGCGTTGGTTACTTGATGCGTGGCGAGGAGGAATTCATCGGTCCAGACCCGATGCAGCGGCTTCTCGTTGTCTTGTCCGGTGTCGCAGCCCATGAGGAACCATCCGGCCGGGATGGGGACGAGAGTGGGAACACATTCTTCGGTTCGGGGATTGGAAAGCATTTGAGTTGAGTCTGCCGGATCCATGGGATCAGAGCGCGCGCAAGGCACGGACTACGTCTTCGATTTTATTCTCCTGGAACAGGCGGATGGCGGCGATGCCGGCGGCTCCGGCTTGCAGGCAGGATGCGGCGTTTTCTAGTGTGATGCCGCCGAGAGCGAAGACGGGGATCTTGGTCTGGCAAGCTTGCTGCAAGGCTGCCAGGCCCGTGGGTCGCGCTCCGGGAACGCTGTTTTTTTCGAATACCGGAGCGAAGACGACAAGATCGGCGCCCTGCGACTGAGCACGGTCCACATCGTCTTGGCTGTGACAGGACGCCGCGATGCTTGGCTTCTCGCGGCCGGGGCCCGCGCCACATGAGGCCCAGATACGGCGGACTTCCGCGGGGGAGACGTCGTTGGAGCGGAGGTGAACGCCGTCGGCGCCAACGGCTAGGGCGACGTCGGTGCGCGAGTTGATAAGGAGAGCGGTTCGCTGTTGGGCGTTGGCTGTTCGCGCTTCGCGGATGGCGCGAACTGAATTTTCGGCCAGGGATTGCAGGTCGCGGGTGCTCTGATCTTTTTCGCGGAGCTGGATGTAGTCGACGTCGGCGCTTGCGGCCTCGGCGATTTTGGCGAGCAGGAGGCGGCGACGGGTGGGTTCGTCGCCGCGAAACTGGGTGCGGTCGGTGATGTAGTAGAGCAGCATGTCAGAGGGTCAAGGCCATTCGACCCCGTAAGAGAAACCGCAGTGCGATTCCCAGTGTCGCGCTCAGGGCTGATCTTGGGCCGCTCGACTGGATAGTACCGTAGGGCAGAATCCCAAGGGGTTCGCTGTAGTGGAATCCCACCCTTGCGCACAAAACGCGGAAGGATGGGGCATCCACCGTCAGGGTACTACGAGAGGGCGCTCATTTCTTGTCTGCGTTTGCGGGCCGTGCGACTGCCGCGCTTTCCCCGTGTTGCTGCCCCATAAACAACTTCAGATTCTCGGCTTTCCAGCGCATCGCGGCATAGATGCGGTTGCGGCCGCTGGGGTGATCAAAGAAAATCCATTCTTCGATGGGGCCGGGATTCATCTTGCGGTATTCGCCGAGATGGATTGCCGCCTGGGCAAAGCCGTCGGGCTGGCGGCTCGTGTTGAGTCCGTACATGTCGGCTTCGTATTCCTGGGTGCGGATGGCGGTGTTCATGATCGGAGTAATGACGAATCCAAAGATGGTGATCAACAGCACCACGAGCGGAAGAACCGCCGTGTCGCCGACGCCGCGAATCTGCCACTTTTCGCCCCAGCGCTGTAGCGCCCAGCCGAGTCCCCAGTACAGGTAGACAAAAGCCAGCACGGTGACGATCGAGAGAAACATGATGAATTTGTAGACGTGGTTCATCACGTAGTGGCCCATCTCGTGTCCCATGACGGCCTGAATTTCCTCGGGCGAACCGCGACGCAGCAGGTTGTCGTTGAGGGTGATGCGCATGGTGTTGGCGAAGCCGCTGACGTTAGCGCTCATGCGCGTGGTTTGCTTCGAGGCATCGATTTCGTATACGTCTTTCGCCGGGATGCCGTTGGCGCGGGCCATGCTCAGGATGGGGTCGACGATCTTCGGGTCGTCGAGGCGCGTGACCTTATTGAAAATGGGAACGATGTAGACGGGCGCGATCAGCACGGTGAAGATCGTGAACGCGAGGGTCACGACCGCGCCCCAGATCCACCAGGTGCGCGGCAGGCGGCGCACAACTCCGAACAGAAGCATGGCCAGCAGGCCGCCCAGCACCAGATTCACGCCGAGATTCTTGAACTGATCGGCCATCCAGGGGCCGAAGGTCTGGGTGGCGAGGCCATATTTGTGCTCGCGGAAATAGTCTTCGTAAACCGAGAGCGGAAAGATGAGGATGGAGGTGAGCACGAGGTATTGCAGGAAGTAGACGAAAGTGTGCACCGGTTTGAAACGAGTGACGCGCTCCGACAGATCGCGCATGCGGGCCGACCAGCGCAGATTCAGCAACAACAGCGCGACCGCGGATCCGTAGAGGAAGTCCCAGAGGATTAACCAGTACCCACCTTCGAAATAGGCGTCGGAGCGGGCCGTTTTGTCGGCAGGAATCTGCGCGAGATAGGCGTTGGTGGCGGCGGTGGCATCGAAGTGGGGCGAGGGCTGGGCCTCGGGCGGGACCTGGATGACGGAGGGCATCTCGTTGGCGGCTGGCGGTTGCGCCAGCGCGGGGATGGCGCAGAAAGCGGCGCAGAAAACAATCAGACCACACAGTGCGGTTGCCAGGAACGTGCGTGACGGCATCTTGTTTTTCTCCGGAAACGCTGACCCTCGGGAGTGTATACGGAGTCGAGGCGCTGGGAGTTCCAGCTTTGGGCAGGCGCAGGGACGATTGCCAAGGCAACCTCTTTTTTGGGGCGCATGGACAAGAGTGTCCGCGCCACACAGTCTACGGTCTGGTCCTGGCGATTTCGGGTACGGCCGGCTCGGGACTGCGCTTGGCTTGCTGCGGGGCGAGATGATACCGGGTCAGGCCCTCTTTTAGGAACTCAAAACTCTCTTCGGGCGAATCGGACATCTTGAACAGGTCGAGGTCGGACGCGGAGATCACGCCGGCATCCACCATGGCATCGAAGTTGACGATCTTTTTCCAGTACGCGCTGCCGTAGATGACGATGACAATTTTCTTGGCGAGTTTCTCGGTCTGGGCGAGAGTGACGATTTCAAAAAACTCGTCGAGCGTGCCGAAGCCGCCGGGGAAAATCACCAGCGCTTTGGCGAGATAGGCGAACCAAAACTTGCGCATGAAGAAATAGTGGAATTCGAAGTTGAGCGAAGGCGTGATGTAGGGGTTCGGATTCTGCTCGAAGGGCAGATTGATGTTGAGGCCGATGGTCTTGCCTCCCGCTTCGTGGGCGCCGAGGTTGGCGGCTTCCATGATGCCGGGACCTCCGCCGGTGGTGACGACAAAGCGGTGGCGCTTGGCCGGGATCTGGGTGGACCATTCGGTCAGCAGGTGGGCGAGGCGGCGCGCGTCTTCATAGTAGCGAGCCATGTCGACGGCGGCTTCGGCGGCCTTCATGTCTTTGGCCTGCTGTGCGGCGGAGACCTGGTCGCCGTTGCCGCGCACCTCGGCTAGACGATGGCTGGCGTGGTTCTGGCTGGGGATGCGGGCAGAGCCGAAGAATACCACCGTGTCCTGGATTTGCTCGCGGCGAAAGCGCGAGAGGGGCTCGCTGTACTCGGACAGGAGGCGCAGAATCCGGCCGTCGGGACTGTTGAGAAAGGGCTCGTTCTGATAGGCGAGCGGAGCGGGCTTGAGAATTTTGTCGGTCATAGAGTCAGTCGTTGGTGGTTGGTCGCTAGTCGTTGGTCGGACGACCGACGACTGTTGTTTCATTCCTCTCGATATTGGATGGCCTCCCAGAATCCGATCCAGACGTTGAGCAAGCCCAATCCGGTGGCAACGCCGCGGGCGAAACCGCTGGCGACGATGGCGCGAAGCGCGGGGTAGGGCGAGAGCAAAGGGTTGTCGGACCACTCCGGCCGCCAGGGCAGGATCATGAGCATTACGCCGAGAGTCGCGCACAAGAACACGAACGAAAGCACTGCGACGCGGTGGAGCCACAGATGTGCGGTGGAACGGCGGGCGGCGGGAGGCGAAGGCCGGGAAGCAAGATCCGGCACGGGCACGGGACCGGGCACGACGGATGGCGCCGGGGATGGGAGTTCCCCGACACGGGTTGGTTCGGAGGCAAAGGGCAGCTTGGGGTCGGAAATCATTGCTCGGAGATCATGCTCGGAAATCGTGACTCGGAAATCATGCTCGCGTCGTTATCAGTAAGGCCGTGAGTAAGACCGTGGGATGGGCGCGGGACCGAGTCGCATCCCGGCGCAAAAGTCGAACCCACTTTGTGCATTCTACGACTTTAGAGCCTGAATGCGCTCGGCCACGTCGCGATAGTCGATATTGGCGCTGTACACGTTGGTGAAATGACGCAGCGCCGCCGGCCTATCCTGGGCGCTTTCGCAGGCCGATCCCAACTCGTAGTTGATGGCCATGCGGCCTTCTTCATCGAGTCCGGGGATGCGCAGCGACTTTTCATACCAGTGGATGGCGGATTCGGGAACTCCTTTATCGAGGAAGCACTGCGCCAGCCAGGTGTAGGTCTGGACCGTCTGCGAAAATGCGTGGCCGCGATCGATGGCGGTGCAGACTTTCTGGAATTCGGCGATGGCTTCGTCGAGCAGGCCCATTTCGCGGAAGGCGACACCCAGGTTGTAATGGGTTTCCGGATCGCCGTCGCCGGCCACCACTTCTTCTTCCAGATCCTGTTTCAACTCGTCGAACATCGCGGAAAGATCGACGCTGTCGGAGGGATGCATGGCCTGGGCTTCGGCTCCGAGAGGACGCACGGGAGACGGACCATAGCTCATGGCGGGAGCGGCGGCGGGAGCGGCGGCGGCGCCTGCCGCCGAAGCTGCGATCGAAGGAATGGCCGTCGGGGCTGCTGGTGTTTCGATGGCATGAGCCGCCGCGGGCTTGTGCTCCGCAGGAGCGAGTTCGATCGGTTGCGGCTCCAGTTCGCTCGTTCCGGCACCCGCGGAGTGCTGCGGTGCGGAGGTGGTCGGCCAGCCTGGCAACGGCTGGGCCGCGTTGGAATGGGAGGCGGCTGGCGGCGCCTGCGGGAAAGAGTCGCCGAGAGAAGCTTCGAGGTCTGCGACCAGGGCAGGCAGTTCGCTTGCCTCCGCATGAGCGGCGATCGCGGGGGCGGCATCGAAACCTGCGGGCTGGGGTTCGAGCGTCGCGGGATCGTGGATCTCGTCTTTGTTCTTGCTGTGGTCGTGAGTCTGGTGCTGGTATCCGGACATCAAACCGGGCGCGGCAGCAGCCTCGGACGCGGGTTGCGTCTCCATCGCAAGGTTGAAATCGGCAGGCTCGTCGGCGTTGATCTCCGCGATTTCCGGTTCCGGCTCGTGCGGTGTCTGGCTGGCGGATGCGATGGCGGAGCGCAGCGGATCAAGAAGGCGCGGATCGCCGGTCAGGGTTTCGAGTTTCTCCATTCCGGCGCGAGCCTGCTCGATCATGGAGTGTTCGAGATAGAAATGGATCTCTTCCGCTGTCTCGGCGATTTCGGGATTGTTCGCGGCGTGAACGGTTTCCTGATGAACCGGGCCATCATGAACCGGGCCATCGATGGAAAGGGAAAGCGAATTTTCCCACTCGGAGGCGAGGTCCGGAGAGGGTTCGGAGGGCAGTTCGCCGGCGTGTGCGGGGGCATGCGCCGCCGCTTCTTGGACGGCGAATTCCGGAGGCGCGCCGGGGTTGTGGTCTGGCGCTGCCGAAGCGGATTGCGGTCGATCCCCGGCCGACGTAGCGCCGGCGGCTGCGGCGATCATGAATGAAGGAGTTGTTGCCGATGACACGGCGGGCAAGGATCCGGAAGGCGATGGAGCGGTTTCGCCGCTATTCTCGTAGCGGGCCGCCAGTTCTCCAAAGCGCAGGGCTTCATCGGGGTGGCCGGCATCGCGGTAGACGCTCTCAAGCGTGCGGCAGCAGGCGGCGGCTTCGGTAAAACGGTGAAAGCGGGTATGGAGCGCGGCCAGGCGCTGGTTCAAGCGCGCGTCGAACGGCGCGTGCGGCAGAGCGCCCAACAGAGGCACGACCGCCTTATCGGGCAGATTGTAGGAAAGGAACAAGTCGGCATCGGTGACCGCGGAACGCACTGCAATCGCAACGTCATCCGGATAAGACTGATCGATGACGGGCGCGGTCGCTTCCAACTCCTCGATGATGACGGCCCCTTCCTCGGCGGTGATTCCGGTGGCAGGCGAGGCCCCCGCCATGCGCCCGACTACTTGCTGATAGTTCTGGATGTGCAAGGGATTCTGGGGCTCGGTCGTGGCCAGCATCTGGTACAGGTCGCGGGCGCGAGCCAGGTTCCCGTCTTCGACCGAGGCGTGGGCCAGAAGTTCGGTGACTTCGTTGACGTGGGTGCTCTCGCCGGCTTTGTTCAGCAGCAGCAGCAGAGAATCGAGTGCGCCCGAATCGTCGCGCACGCGCGCGATCATGGTATGCAGGCTGCTCAGGAGTTTGGCGGAGTCCGTCGCCAGCAGGCGATCAGCGTGCCGCGTATAAACGTCGATGGCCTCGCGATAATGACCGAGGCGGGAGCAACCTTCGGCCAACAGGAACATGCCCTCGGAGTTGTTATGGACGGTGAGCAGTTTCTCGGCAATGGGGGCAGCCTTGGTCAAGTTTCCGATCTGCAAGTACGCCTTGAGCAGGTCGGCCAGACCTTCGGGATGAGAGTCGAGATCGGCAGCTTTCTCCAGGAAGGAGATGGCGCTCTTGGGATCGTCGCTTTCGAGGGCGGACTTGCCACGGAGCAACAGGACGTAGCTGCTTTCTGGATCGAGGGCCAGCATGCGCTTGAGAATGTCTTCGGCGGCGGCGAGCGAACCGCGCGCGCGCAGCGATTCCGCCACGGCGCTGAAGACCTCCCAAGCCTCTTTCTTTTTGTCCAGCCGGACGTAGACTTCGGCGAGTTTGACGCGCATGGGCACATTTTCCGGGTCCATTTCGAGGACCTTCTGGAAAAGGCGCACGGCTTGCTCCAGGTCGCCATTCTTCATGAAACCTTCGGCGACCTGCATGTACTGGGCGCGGGCGTCGTTGAACAGCCCCTGCTGGGTGTAAAGCTCCGCCAGTTTGAGGGAAGACTCCACGCTCGGCTGCAGCTTGGTGATCTTCTTGTACATGGCGATGCCCTTGACCGTGAAGCCCTGCGCGGCATAGGCGTCGCCCACCATCTTGAAGCACGCGATGGCCTTTTCTCTGTCGCCGAGACGGGCGTAGAGATCGCCGATGGTGTTATTGACGGTAAGATCCTTGGCGTCGTGCTTGAGGACCTTGTCGTACTCAGCAATGGCGTTTTGCAGCTTGCCCTGCTGCACGAATTTTTCCGCTGCGCTGAGAACCCTCTGTTTGTTAAAACCAAAACCAAACGCCATAGGATACGGACTCCAGCCTTTTTCCCGCCGAACGCCAGTGTCTAACCGCCAGCGTTGCGGAACGGGTGCGAACCTCGCCGGGAGATTCCCGGACGAAACCCCGCAAACCACTTAAACGGGACTGCGGAATAAGGTAATTGTAAGGCCGGGTGCGCGCAGGTCAGCGGTTACCGACGATTACTGGGGGTTACCGAAAGGGCGTGTACGTCCGGGTGCGGAAAGCCTCCGCTCCCCAATTTCAGAATGGAGCGACAAAATCGTGGCCAGGTGCTCCGCCACCCTCAAATGGTGTATTCTTCTGCCCCTGGACTCGCAATTTCGCGGGGAGGGACACCGATGGGAGCAACAAAGGAAAACATGTCCGCCGCCAGCAGGATCGATCTCTATGACAAACTGATCGCCACCCATCCCGAGATCGAGCGCAAGGGCGCCGCCAATCCTTATACTTCTCTGAATGGCAACATGTTCACGTTGCTGCAAGACTCGCGCCGCCTGGCCATCCGGTTGCCGGAGGATCAGCGCGCCGAGTTTGTGAGGAAGCACAAGACCGCGCTCTTCGAAGCGTATGGCGCGGTCATGAAGGAATATGGGGCGGTTCCCGACGCGCTGTTGAAGAACACAAAAGAGCTGGAGAAGTATCTCGAACTTAGCTACCAATACGTCAAGACGCTGAAGCCCAAGCCGACCAAGAAACCCAAATTCAAGAAGAAGACTTGAGCGCGCGGTGCGGTCGCGGGAATTCATTCTGGAGGAAACATTCATGTCGTCGATTGGTCAAACAGCTTCCATCTCAAAGACGAGCCTGTGGGCCGGGCGCATTCTTAGCGCCCTCGCAGTTCTTTTGTTCGTCGTCACCGGACTGTTCTCGCTGCTGAAACCGGAGATCGCCGCACAGGGCGCTGCCCGCTACGGCTACCCCGACGGTGCTATGGCGCGCATCGCCTTGGTAGAGATCGCATGCGGCATTGTTTACGCTATTCCGCAAACTGCCGTGCTCGGCGCAATTCTCTTAACCGGCTACCTCGGCGGTGCTACCGCAACGCACGTGCGCGCCGGTGAGCCCTTCTTCTTGCCGATCGTTGTCGGAATCGTGGTGTGGCTGGGGCTCTTCCTGCGCGAAGAGCGGCTGCGTGCGCTCGTTCCATTACGAAGTCCCAAGGCAACTTGGTAGATGCGATAAGGGCAGAGTTTCTAACGCCAACGATCGCGGTACAACCGAAGGAGAGCGATATGCAAAAAATCACGCCATTCCTGTGGTACGACGGCAAGGCCGAAGAGGCGGCAAACTTCTATACCTCCATTTTTAAGAACTCGAAAGTCCTGAACGTTGCCCGTTACGGAGACGCAGGGCCGGGTCCCAAGGGGAGCGTGATGCTTGTGACCTTCGAACTCGACGGGCAACGGTTCATGGCGCTTAACGGCGGCCCGGAATACACTTTTTCTCCGGCCATATCGCTCTTTGTCGACTGCGAAACGCAGGCCGAAGTGGATGAGTTGTGGGAGAAACTCTCGGCCGGCGGATCAGAGGTGCAATGCGGATGGCTGAAAGACAAGTTTGGCGTGTCGTGGCAGATCATCCCGCGAGCTCTGATGGAACTGATGGGGGACAAAGACCCGGCAAAATCTCAGAGAGTCTTTAAAGCCATGCTGCAAATGACCAAGATTGATGTTGAAGGGTTGAAGCGAGCGTATCGGGGGAGTGAAAACCGAGGGGAATGAAATCGAGGGAGACAGCATGAGCCAAGTACGAGTTCTGGTCGGTACGCGCAAGGGCGCGTTCATCCTGACGGCGGACGGCAAGCGGGAGCGGTGGGAGGTTAGCGGCCCTCATTTTGCGGGGTGGGAGATTTATCACGTCAAGGGATCGCCCGCGGATCCGAATCGGCTGTATGTGTCGCAGTCGAGCGGATGGTTCGGGCAAATTATTCAACGCTCCGACGATGGGGGCAAAACATGGCTTCAGCCGGGAACGCCTCCGGGTGAAGCGCCTACGCCAGGTCCGCCGAAGGCTGCGAGCAACAAGTTCGTCTATGACGTGTCTGCGGAAACCGGCAAGCCGCTCACCACGCATCAGTTTTACGACGGTACGCAGCATCCCTGGGAGTTCAAGCGGGTGTGGCATCTGGAGCCGTCGCTCACCGATCCTGACGCGGTTTATGCGGGGGTGGAAGACGCGGCCATCTTCCGCTCGACCGACGGCGGCGAGAACTGGAAGGAACTCCCCGGCCTGCGCGGCCACGGGACCGGGCCAAAGTGGCAGCCGGGTGCGGGCGGCATGTGCCTGCACACTATTATTCTCGATCCCAGCTCTCCTACTCCGGAGACGCAGCGGATCTGGATCGCGATTTCGGCGGCGGGCGCGTTTCGCACAGACGATGGCGGCAAGACCTGGAAGTCGATCAACCGCGGGCTGAGGTCAGAATATATCCCCGATCCGAACGCCGAGGTCGGGCACTGCGTTCACCACATCGCGATGAACCCGTCGCGCCCGGGAGTGCTCTTCATGCAGAAGCATTGGGACGTGATGCGCAGCGACGATGCCGGCGATTCGTGGCGCGAGGTCAGCGGGAATTTGCCCACTGACTTCGGATTTGTGATTGACGTGCACGCGCATGAGCCGGAGACGATTTACGTCGTCCCGATCAAGAGCGACTCGTTGCATTTTGTTCCGGATGGCAAGCTGCGCGTGTTCCGCAGCCGCACTGGCGGAAACGAGTGGGAGCCGCTGACCAAGGGCCTTCCGCAAGCAAACTGCTACGTGAACGTGCTGCGCGATGCGATGGCTGTCGATTCGCTCGACAAGTGCGGCATATATTTCGGTACCAGCGGCGGGCAGGTATATGCCTCGGCGGACGCGGGAGATAGCTGGGCGCCGATTGTGCGCGATCTTCCGGCGGTGCTTTCGGTCGAGGTGCAGACGCTAGGGTGAACTTGCCCCTCAAAATCAAGAGATTGTCTTCGCGTGGGCAAAGATATACAATAACCATGTAGATCAATTCGTGATCGGAGTCATATGCAAGTCTCAAAGTGGGGTAACAGTCTCGCGGTGCGTCTGCCGTCGGAGGTTGTGGAAGCTCTCAACCTGAAAGAGGGCGACCAAGTCGAAATTAAGATCGCCAACTTGCGAGAATTTGAAGTGCGCCGCGACCCCGGCCGCCAGCGTGCCCTCGACCGCTTACGCCGATTGCGTCGTCCCTTGCCGGCCGGGTTTGTATTCGACCGGGCAGAGGCGAATGCCCGCTAGGGATTTCTTCGATACCAACGTGTTGATCTACGCGGTGGCGAAGAACGATTCCCGCACTTCCAAAGCCGAGGCGCTGCTCGCAAGCGGCGGGATCGTAAGTGTTCAAGCATTGAACGAGTTTGTCTCGGTGGCGCGTCGCAAGCTTGGAATGTCATGGAAAGATGTCAAAGAGTTCTTGGACGTCATTTGCGTTCTGTGCCCCAAGCCAGTTTCAATCTCGCTCGAAACGCACAGAGTGGCTCTGGCCATTGCAGAAAAATACGGATATAGCATTTATGATGCGCTGGTGGCGTCGGCCGCCCTGGGGGCTGGGTGTAAAACGCTTTATTCCGAGGATTTGCAGGACGGACAGATCATCGATCGGCAACTGACGATTCGAAATCCGTTTCGGTGACGATTGACTCGATAAGCACGGCGTGTATTTCTACACGAGCGGCGGCCAAGTCTACGCCTCGGCGGATGCGGGAGACAGCTGGGCGCCTGTCTCCGCGATTTTCCGGTGGTGCTGTTGGTTGAGGTGCAGACGCTGGGGTGAGGCACACACATGATCCGAGTCCTACTCCCGCAACATCTGCGAGCATTAGCCCACGTTGGCAACGAAGTGGAGCTCGAAGTCGAGGGGACGGTCACGCAGCGGGCGGTTTTGGACGCGCTCGAAGCTCGCTATCCGATGCTGCGCGGGACGATCCGCGACCAGGTTACGTTGCAGCGGCGGGCGTTTCTGAGGTTCTTTGCCTGCGAGGAGGATCTTTCGCACGAGCCTCCGGACGCTCCGCTACCGGACGCGGTTGCGTCGGGAGTGGAGCCGTTGATTGTCATCGGGGCGATTGCTGGCGGTTAGCGGATGCAAACAGGGACGGGCGAAGTCGCCCGTCCCCACATGAGCACAACCTAACTTCTACTTCCGCTTCTCGATCGGGGTGAACTCCCGCGTTTCGTGGCCGATCCACACCTGGCGTGGACGCGCGATCTTCTGCTCGGGGTCGTTCAGCATTTCCTGCCATTGCGCGAGCCAGCCGATGGTGCGCGGAATGGCGAACAGGACGGTAAACATCTCCGGCTTGAAGCCCATTGCCTGGTACATGATGCCGGAGTAGAAATCGACATTGGGATAGAGTTTGCGCTGGACGAAGTAGTCGTCTTCGAGTGCGATGCGTTCGAGTTCGAGGGCGATTTCGAGTTTGGTATTGCGCCCGGTGACCTCGAAGACCTGGTCGGCGGCCCACTTGATGATCTTGGCTCGGGGATCGTAGTTCTTGTAGACGCGGTGGCCAAAGCCCATGAGCCTGCCTTTGCCTTCCTTGATCTTCTTGATGTAGGCGGGGACGTTGTCCTTGGAACCGATCTCGTCCAACATGTGCAGGACTTCCTCGTTGGCGCCGCCGTGCAAGGGGCCGGAAAGAGCGGCGGCGGCGGCGGCGGTGGCGAGAAAGGGGTCGCTCTGCGAACTGCCGACGGCGCGCATGGCGTTGGTGCTGCAGTTCTGCTCGTGGTCGGCGTGCAGGATAAAGAGGATGTCGAGAGCGCGCGCGATCACCGGATTGGCGAGATACTTCGGCTCGACCATCTTCCACAGCATATTCATGAAATTTTCGGGATAGCTGAGTTCGTTGTCAGGATAGATGTAGGGGAACCCGACATTGTGACGATAGGACATGGCGGCGATGGAGGGCATCTTGCCAATCAGGCGCTTGATCTGCAGCAGCCGGTTGGCGGGGTCGTGAACGTTCTTCGCATCCGGATAGATCGTAGACAGCGCCGCCACCGTGCTCACCAGCATCGCCATCGGGTGCGCATTGTAGCGGAAGCCCTCCATGAACTTCTTGGTGGTTTCATGGAGCATGGTGTGGTGCGTGATGTCATCCACCCAGCTCTTCAATTGACTGGCGTTGGGCAGTTCGCCGAACAGAAGCAGGTAGGCGACCTCGAGATAAGTGCAGTGCTGGGCGAGAACGTCGATGGGATAGCCGCGATAGCGCAGGATTCCCTTATCGCCGTCAATGAAGGTGATGGCGCTGCGGCAGGAGGCGGTATTCATGAAGGCGGGGTCATAGGTCATCAAGCCGAAATCTTCGGGGTCGGTCTTGATCTTGCGCAGATCCATGGCGCGGATGGTTCCGTTTTCGACGGGAAGCGTGTAGTTATGGCCGGTGCGGTTATCGGTGATGGTCAAGGTATCTTGAGGCATGGAAGCCCTCCTGAAAGTATCGGCGATTGGCAAAGTATCGGTCGGCATTCAAACCTCCTCAAACGATAGCAAATCAGAGAATATGGCGCTGGATGAAAGCCGCAGACCAAATGGTATCGGGCGCCCGGCACGGGACGCTGTAACGTACATCACAAAGAGACGTTTGTCGCCGTAGCCCCGGAATTGGCGCGCCAGCCCAGGGCTGGAGGGCATTTAGGAGGGCTTTCGTACCGTCCCGCGATCGGGGCTGAGGAACGGCACGAACGGCGAGCGCTTTACTCGCCGGCCGGCCGGCGGGGCGGTTTGACTGCCAGGCAGCGCGCGAAGATCGCCGAAACCTGCGGAATTTCCTCGTCGTTCAGGCGAATGGCGCTGCCTAGTTTCTTCAAGGCCGCATTCAGTGCAGCGGGCTGCGCGTGGGTCAATTCGGCGAGTTGCTGCCATTCCCGGGCGACGGGGATACGCTCGTCGGTTTCGGCGTCCTCGCAGAATTGGTCGGCGGCCTCGGGAGGGGTGCCGTACTCGTCGGCGACATCTTCATGAAAATAGCCCCGCAGAAATGTGTGCAAGGCGGGAAAATTGGCGGCGATGATTTCAGGTTTCGAGGTCATCAGCGGCACTCCGGATAAGAGGTCAAAACGTAGTAGTCATTGGGTGGAGAATATTTTAGTACGACCAGGGCATGCGAGCAGGGATGCGATTGGCTCTCGCCGCGATTGATGGTGCGGCCGATCGGGGTGGAGCTGTCGTAGTCGAGCACCAGGTTGGGGCGTCCGCCGGAGCGGCTTAGCCAGCGCTGGATGCGTTCCTGCGACGCCGCGATAGCCGCGCCCACGGCGTGCTCGGCGACGGGGCGGTCGGTGTAGGTCGAAGCGCCGGTGATGCGGCGTTCATGCTGAAGGCGCTCACGCAGTTGATCGTCGGTCTGGCCCACATGCTTGCGCAGAATGTGTCCGCCGGCGGCTTCGTCCTGGCTGAGGTCGCGGGTGGGACCATTGGCCGCGCGGTTCTCGATCCGCTCGGCCAGGGAAGAGGAAGATGCTGGATTCGTGCCGTTGGTGGAGGCGGGCGGTTGGCACGCGATCAGACCGCAGAGACCGAGCGCGAAAACGAGGCGAACTGCAATGGTTACCGCCATAGCGCGAGTTGCAAAGAGTTGATTCATCGATCCCCAGATCGCGGCAGCGGGCACTTGCCGGTGCCGTACGGTTTCGGTTCTGTGACAGTTATCCCTGTAAAGTTGCGGGAATTGTGCTACTAAACAGGGTGTGCGGGCAAGTCTACTGGATTCGCTGGACGATTACGAGCGCTGGGGCAACGATCGCGATTGCGCCTATGTGTTTTCGCGAGGGTACCGGCACGAGCGTTGGAGCTACTCGCGTGTCGCGGGACTGGCGTATCAGTTTGCCCGCGAGCTCGAGGCGCGCAACATCGTCAAGGGCGATGCCGTGCTGCTGTGGAGTGCGAACTGCGCGGAGTGGGTCGCGGCGTTTCTGGGGTGCGCGCTTTGCGGGGCGATTGCGGTTCCGGTCGACGATGCCGCCAGCCCCGATTTTGCGCGACGCATCGGCGCGCAGGTGCGAACCAAGCTGGTGTTGTGTCCGCGGGAGCGGGCGTCGGTTTTCGATGGGATAGCGACGGAACGGGTTCCGACCGTCGATCCCGCCGATCTTTCTNNCTTCCGACACGCTCGAAATCGTTTTCACGTCGGGGACCACGGCCGAGCCCAAGGGAGTGGTGCTCACCCATGCCAACGTGGTCGGCAACCTCGTCCCGATTGAAACCGAGATCAAGAAATATTTGAAGTACGAGCGTCTGGTGCATCCGATTCGTTTTCTGAACCTGCTGCCGCTGAGCCACGTCTTCGGCCAATTCCTGGGGATGTTTCTGCCTCCGTTGCTTGGCGGAACGGTCGTGTTCGAAAACACCTTCAACCCAAGGGAAGTGATGGCGACGATCCGTCGCGAACGCGTTTCCGTGCTGGTGGCGGTGCCGCGCATGATCGAATCTTTGAAGCAGAAGATCGAACGCGATCTGGAGGACGCTGGCGGCCGCGAAAAATTTGCCACGCGCTATGCCAAGGCCGCGAACCAGCACTTTCTGCGGCGCTGGTGGACGTTCCGCGACGTGCGCCGCCAGTTTGGATGGAAGTTCTGGGCCATGATCAGCGGCGGCGCGGCGCTGGATCGCGAGACCGAGGAATTCTGGCATCGGCTGGGATACGCCGTGATTCAGGGTTATGGATTGACCGAGACGACTTCGCTCGTCAGCTTGAACCATCCTTTCCACACCAGCCGCGGCTCCATCGGCAAAGTTCTGCCCGGGCGCGAAATCAAGCTGGCGGAGGGCGGCGAAATTCTGGTGCGCGGCAGCGGTGTGGCGAGTGGCTATTGGAACGGACGCGAACTGCAACCGGTGGCCCGGACTGAAGACGAAGGCTGGTATCGCACGGGCGACCTGGGCGCGCTCGACGAGCAAGGCAATCTTTTTTTCAAGGGGCGCAAGAAGGAAGTGATTGTCACGCCGGCGGGTATGAACATTTATCCCGAAGACCTGGAGGCGGCGCTACGAGGTCAGAACGAAGTTCGGGATTGCGCCGTCGTGGGACTGGAGCGCGGCGGCAATGCCGAACCGTGCGCGGTGCTGATTTTGCGTGATCGCGAGATGGGAGGCGCTTCAGTCGAAGAGATCGTGCGGCGTGCCAACGAAACGCTGGCTGAGTATCAGCGCATGCGCGTCTGGTTCGTCTGGCCGGACGATGATTTTCCTCGCAGTTCCACGCAGAAACCGCGGCGGAATGCGATTCGAGATGTGGTCGAAGCGGCATTGGCGGGGCGTGCGACGGCAGCGGATGCGGGTGTTCGTTCGACGCGTCCGCTGGCCGAATTGCTGACGCGAATCACCGGGCGCACTGGCCAGAATCTGACGCCGGACGCGAATCTCGAAAGCAGCCTCGGGCTGAGTTCGCTGGAACGGGTCGAACTGCTGGGCGCGCTCGAGGACCGCTATCAGATCGACCTTAGCGAAACCAATTTCGAAACCATGTTCGCGAATGCCGCCACGGTTGGCGATCTGGAAAAACTGTTGCTGGGCGGGTCAGTCGGTAGTCGGCAGTCGTTCGTTGTTGGCAAACCCTTCGAACGACCAACGACTGACGACCCACGACTTACAGGCTTTCCCGCATTCCACTATCCGCGCTGGACTTTATTCTGGCCGACTACTTGGCTGCGTCTTGCGTCGCAATATCTTCTGGCGCGACCGGCGATGTTTCTGCTAGCTCGGCCGCAGGTCATCGGGCGCGAGAATCTAAGGGGCGTGCGCGGGCCGCTGCTGGTGATTTCGAATCACATCTCCGATGTCGATTTCAGTTTTGTTCAAGCGGCGCTGCCGGCGCGTATTCGCCACAAGTTGGCCATCGCAACCCGCGGCGAGGCGCTGGAATTGTTGCGCTCGCCGGGTCCGGATCGCGGATGGTTCGGCCGGATCTACGACCGCGTGCAGTGGACGCTTGGGGTTGCGCTGCTGAACTTGTTTCCGCTGCCGCGTCAGGCAGGGTTCCGCAAAAGCTTTGCCTACGCCGGAGAAGCCGTCGATCGTGGCTACAGCGTCCTCGTCTTCCCCGAAGGAAAGCACACGCAAGACGGCAGTCTCAGCTCGTTCCGCTCCGGAGTTGGCCTGCTGGCCAACAATCTGCGCATTCCCGTGCTTCCGATGCGGATCGATGGCTTGTTTGAGCTCAAGAAGGCGGGGAAGAGGTTTGCCGCGCCCGGGACAATTCGGGTGCGCATTGGCAAGCCGATGCAGTTTGCGCCGGAAGCCGATCCGGAGGAGATTGCTCGGGCGCTGCAGAAGGAGGTTGAGAAGCTCTAAGAGGGCGGCCGGGCAAAGCCCGAGATTTATGTGGCGGTGGAATTCCACCCCGAGGAAACTCTGATTAAGTGCGACAGAAAGCGTAAGCCACAGGGTACACAGGGGTGCACGGGGTAAACCGGGACTTAGTCAGAGTCCCTAACATCGCAAAGGGCGTGACGTTAGGATGGGCGCACCCGACAAATACAAAAGGCCGGGCAGTTGTGCCCGGCGCTTCGTACTGAGAAACTGACGATCGCTGAGTTGAGCGCGATCAGTTTCCCGTGAACGTCGTTTTCATGCTGTGTCTTTACATGTTGTATCTATGAAGCCTATTCGTGATGACACCGCGCGCCAGAACTACATGACCAGCGCGAGGCCTTCCAGTTCCCGCTCGAGCACGGGGAGAGAACAGCCGGCCATTTCGACGCGTCCGGCGGCGTCGATGGCGGCGGTTTGCGAAACGCCGTAGCCGCGGCCCGCCAAGAACACCTGGAGCAACTCGGCTGCATCGCGGGAATCGACCATGCCGCCCTGGATCAGGTCGTTTCGAAGAGCGCAGAGTTCCGTCACCGTAAATCTCTCTTTCATGGCCATTCTCACCTTTGACCCCCTAGCGGTTCTTGCCCCATTAGACTCATCGGCAACCGGCTTAGTTGCATGCAATCGCAATGCCGTAACTTTGGTACACCGTCAGCTGCGGCATTTCAGAACCTCAAGCTACTAAAACCCAATAGTTTGCAAAAGGTTGCGGGGAAGTCATGGGCAGGCAGGAGGAACACAACGACCACATGTGTTGTCAGATTGACACTAAATGTCGTTTCGCGATGGGAATAAAACTGCACTTTGACGATTGGGGGTCAGGCTGGGTCCACGGTGGCGGCGTCCAGCAGCATGATCGGTATGTCGTCCTGAATGGGGTAAACACGGTGACAGACGGCGCATTTCAAGCTTTGCCCATTCGCGTTTAGCGCGACCGGTTGCTTGCAATCCGGGCAAACCAGCATGGCGAGAAGATCGGGGGAGATCATGGAGTCCTTATTGTAATCCTGCACTCGCCGGGTGCGGGGACCTCAGCGGGCAAGTTCTTTACGCAGGGGACACCGGGGAAACGCAGCGGAGTGCGATGCGATAGAATCGCTCTTCAATTCATCGCATGTCTTATCCTAATTCGCAACGAGGTTCGATGGCAGCCAGGATTCTTGACGGTACGAAGATAGCGGGTGAGATCCGCGCGGAAGTTGCCGCGCAGGCGAAAGCGTTGGCGTTGTCGGGGGTGCGTCCTGGGCTCGCGGTGGTGCTGGTGGGACACAACCCCGCGTCGGAAGTGTACGTACGCGGCAAGGTAAAGAGTTCGCAGGAAGTCGGGCTCTACAGCGAACAGCATGCGTTGCCTGAGACCACGACCACCGATGAGCTGCTGGCGCTGATCGCCGACCTGAACCGGCGGGATGAGATCGACGGCATCCTGGTGCAGTTGCCCCTGCCGGCGCACGTCGATGCAAAGAAAGTTCTGCTGGCCGTGGATCCCGCGAAGGATGTCGACGGATTCCATCCCATGAACGTGGGGTACCTTTCGACGCAGCGTCCGGGACTTGTGCCGTGCACTCCGGCGGGCGTGATGGAGATTCTGAAGCGTGGCGGGATTCCGGTTGCGGGGCAGGAAGTCGTGGTGGTTGGGCGCAGCGACATTGTCGGCAAGCCAGTTGCTATGCTGCTGCTGAATCAGAACGCCACGGTCACCGTCTGCCACTCAAAGACGCGCGATCTGCCCGGAGTTTGCCGGCGCGCCGATATTCTGGTGGCTGCGATTGGCCGGGCTGGCATGGTTACTCGCGACTACGTGAAGCCGGGAGCGACCGTGATCGATGTTGGCATCAACCGGATCACCGACCGGAGTGAGTTTGACCGCTTCTTCCCCGGAAACAAAGCTGGAAATAAAAAGCGCGAAGAGACATTCTTGGCGAAGGGATCGACCCTGGTGGGGGACGTTCATCCCGAGGTCGCTGAAATCGCGGGAGCGATTACGCCAGTTCCGGGCGGAGTCGGGCCGTTGACCATTGCCATGCTGATGGCGAACACCGTGAAGGCGGCGATGTTGCGGCGCGGGATATAAAGGTCAGAGGTAAGAGGTCAGATTGCAGAGGTGGGTTCTTCTTCCGCAGCCTGACCTTTTGACCGCAGAAAGTGTTTCGTCGAGGGACGCAGGCTTTTGCTCAGACTCGGCCTTACTGGCGGCATCGCGAGCGGCAAATCGGCCGTGGGCGAAATGTTTGTCAAACGCGGCGCGCATCTGATCCAATCCGATGCGGTCGCGCACTGGCTCATGGAGCCCGGCCGCGCGGTTTATGACGAGGTCATCCGTCGATTTGGGCGCGAGATTCTGAATGCCGACGGGAGCATCAACCGAGCTCGCCTGGCGGAACTGGCGTTCGGATCGCCCGGCGGCGCCCTGCCCCGGGTGAAGGAACTCAACGAGATTGTCCATCCGGCCGTGATCGCGCACGAAAATGAGTGGATGGAAGAGATCGGGCAGCGCGATCCGAACGCCATCGCGATTGTCGAAGCGGCGCTGATTCTCGAGGCGCGAGCGGCTGGCCGCTTTGATCGGCTGATCGTCGTGACCTGCCATTCCGAACAACGCGTTCAGCGGTTTGCCCGACGGCTTGGAATCACGGAAGAGGCGGCTCGTGCGGAAGTAACGCGGCGGATGGCGGCGCAGATTCCCGACGAAGAGAAGATCAAAGCCGCCGATTTTGCGATCGACAACTCGGGGACGCTGGAGGCGACCGAGGCGCAGGTGCAGAGGGTTTTTACGGAAGTGCGCGGGCGGATCGAATACTCTTCTTAGGCATACTCCGATTCGGTGTCGGCAGAAAGCATAAACCNNTGGGCATGAAGAGCCATTGCAACAGCGAACTCACTACGCTTAGCACGATGGCGCCAAGAAAAGCGGCCTCGAAGCCGTGCACGTAGAATCCGCGGACCAGGGCCGACGCCAGCTCCAGCATGAGTGCGTTGATTACGAACCAGAACAAGCCAAGCGTGAGGAGCGTCAGCGGGAAGGTNNAGGATCTTGAGCAGCAATCCCAGGGTTGCGTTGACTAGACCGATGACCGCAGCGGCGATCAGGGCCGCCACGGGGCCGCTTACGCCGATGCCGGGTACGACGTGGGCGACGATCCACACGGCCAGAGCGCTTAGAATCCAATGGAGAAGCAGACGCACGATAGACCTCCTCGTAAAATGGCAGACAGGATTATTGGACACTATACAACGTGAAAACGGCTCAGAAAACATCGACGCCGAAAACCGGCGTTCAAAAGACAAATGCGGCGCGGCTGCTGGATCGGATGGGAATCGGCTACGAACTGCGGGAGTATGAGGTCGATCCCAATGACCTGGCGGCGGAAACGGTGGCGGCCAAGATCGGCTTGCCGGCAGAGCGAGTTTTCAAGACGCTGGTGGCGCGCGGCGATCGGAACGGAATTTGCATGGCGATCATTCCTGGCGATCAGGAAGTCAACCTGAAGGCGCTGGCGGCCGCCGCGGGAGNNGTGACAGCGCTGGCAGCCAAGCGCGACTTTCCCGTTTATGTGGACGAGACCATCGAGCTATTCGATCTGGTTTCGATTTCGGCGGGCGTGCGCGGATTGCAGATTCTGATCGCGCCCGCCGACTATTTGCGCGCGACCAAGGGGCAGATCACGGCGCTCGCGGATGCTAAGCGGTCTGCGCCCTGAGCTATTTTTGTTCCAGCATCGCGTCGATGGTTACGATATCGACTAGCCCAGAGCAGCCGTAGATTGCGGGCAGGATGCGATCCGGCGGATGAATGCGGCGCAATTGCGCGACTCGGTCGGTTCCCGCTCGATACGCGGGAAGATACATTCTTCCAAGCAGGGGATGTTGACCCCATGCCCCGGAGAGCTTGTCGGCGCGTTCTTCGGTGACCATGAAATCGCGG
>PLUW01000078.1 GCA_003162935.1 Acidobacteriaceae bacterium | reverse complement strand
TCATCGGCGTCAGTGAATCGGGGAACAAAGCGCGCGGATTGGAGAGCGATGGCACGGTCGAGGCAACCATCGATCTGCAGTCGCAGCTCACGACGCTCGTCTCGGGATACGGCACGGCGAGCCTCGCGGGCACCTATGCAGCCTCGTGTTTCGGCGGCACGGCGGCCGACCTCAACTACGTAACCTTCGACGGCAAGGGTAACCTCTCGGGCGTGGATCCCTACGATATTTCGGGCACGCAGGGCAATAACCCGTACAGTGGGACTTATTCTGTGAACTCGGACGGCACCTTCTCGGGCGTCCTGGTCGGAAGTTACAGCGCATACAGTTTCAATGGCGTCATCGACGATGGGGTCTCTGAGATCGAGTACATCTACAATGATTCCGGATCTGGCGCGGTCTTGTCGTGTGTCGGCAAGCTATCTACGACCGCGAATCTCTCCGGCTATTACGGCTTCGTCGTGAGTGGAACGGCGCAAACCGGCGGCGGCGGCAAGTATCTTTCGGGCTCGGCCTATTTCAATGGCGGGACGTTGACTGCGACGAACGTCAATGGCGGCATTAACTCGACCTACGGCAATACGACCGCCACCGGAACGTATACCGTGAATAGCAACAACACGATCTCAATCACGATGAACCTGGCAGGCCAGACGACCGCACAAACTTACGTCGTCGCCGTCAGCGAGGCTGGAAATGAAGCGGTCGGTATCGAGACCGACGGCACGGCGATCGCAACCATCGACATCCAAAGTCAGCTTCAACTGCCAGGCACACCGTATAGCAATGCAAGCCTTAACGGAATTTATTCAGCCTCCTGTGGAGGCAGTGAAGTCGACCTCAACTATGTAACCTTCGACGGCAAGGGCGACATCTCGGGCGTGGATGCCTATGACGATGGCGCTTATGGCGACAGCCCCTACACGGGGAGCTACACCGTCAACAGCGATGGCACCTTCACGGGCAGCTTCGCCGGCAGTTACAGCGTATTTACCATGACTGGCGTCCTCGAGAATGGGACTGCCGAGATGGAATTCACTTATGACGAATCCGGAGTTGGCGGCGTCGTGGCCTGCATCGGCGAATCGACCTATGGTCCTGTGGGCACGAATCCAGTGGCAGCGACCCCAACTTTCAGCCCTGCGCCGGGAGCTTTCACTTCGGCGGAACCTGTAACGCTGGCAGATACCACTCCGGGTGCAGCCATTTATTACACCACCAACGGAGTCACGCCGACGGTGAATTCCACGAAGTACAGCACGCCGATCGCGGTGAGCGCGAGCACGACGATCCAGGCAATCGCGGTAGCCAGCAACTACAACAACAGCGCCATTGCGGCCGGTACGTACTTCTTCGGATCTTCTGGAATACCGACGGCGGCGACACCGACCTTCAGCCCGGCACCGGGAAGTTATAACTCGGCACAATCGGTAACGCTGTCGGACACGACTCCGGGCGCGACGATTTACTACACCACCAATGGAACCATGCCCACCACGGGCTCTTCGGAGCTCACTCCTGGCTCTTCGATCACGGTTAGTGCAACGACGACGATCGAGGCGATTGCAGTGGCCGGCGGCTACGCCAACAGCGCCGCCGCTAGCGGAACCTACACGATCACGGCTAGCAGCGGCAGCACAATGGTCAACCTTGCCAGTTATTACAACATGTACGGCATCGCAACCTCGGGCAATCCAGCTGAGGACGGCGGCTTTGATGGAAAAAGCGGCGATGCTTATAACTCCAGCAGCCTCGGCGCTTCAGCAACTTATCAGGGCCTGACATTTACCTTTGGCCCGGCGAATGCTTTGGATGGGGTCAGCAGCGAGACGGTTGCGCTCCCGGCTGGCTCCTACACTCAGCTCTATCTGCTCGGTGCGGGTTCGTACGGCGCGCAGACAAACCAGAGTTTCCTTGTTACCTATACGGATGGAAGTACCAGCACGTTCACGCAGACGCTCAGCGACTGGTGGAGCTCGCAAGGCTACACCGGGGAGACGGTTGTCGTTTCACCCGCGAACATCATTCTCTCCAACGGAACGGTCGATGCGCAACCAGTGCACGTTTACGGCTATACCTTTAACCTGGTCGCCGGCAAAACGGCGGCCAGCGTGAAGTTGCCTTCCAACCGTCAGGCGGCGTTTCTGGCAATTGGGTTGGGCGGTGCACCCGCTGCGACGCCGACGTTCAGCCCGGCGCCTGGAAGCTACAGTTCAGCCCAAACGGTAACGCTGTCCGACACAACCGCAGGCGCGAAGATTTACTACACGACCAACGGAACCACGCCCACCACGAGTTCTTCGGTGTACAGCTCTCCGATCACGGTGAGCGCGACCACCACCATCGAAGCGATCGCAGTGGCAACTGGTTACAGCAACAGTGCAGTGGCGAGCGGAACATACACGATCACGTCCAGCGGGACGGGGACGGCGGTCAATCTTGCCAGCTACTACAACATTTACGGCATCGCGACCGTCGGCGCCGACCCGAAAAGTGGTGGCTTCGACAACGATGGCTACGCATACAACTCAAGCCTGCTTGGCACTTCGCTGAGTTACCAGGGCGTGAACTTTCCTCTAGCGGCGGCGAACACGGCGGACGCGGTCATCGCCTATACGGTGTCGTTACCGGCTGGTTCCTACAGCCAGCTCTATCTGCTGGGCGCAGGGGTCAACGGAAATCAGACCAATCAAAGCGTCGTTGTCAACTACACGGACGGAAGCACTACGACGTTCACGCAGAGCTTCAGCGACTGGGCGACAGGTCCGAAGGGTTACACGGGGGAGACGACGATCTTAGACACGGCTAGCCGGATCACCCCCACTGGAGGAACCCAATCCGGCAACATCTACGTATACGGATACACGTTCAGCTTGACTGCGGGTAAGACTGCGGCGAGCGTGAAGTTGCCCTTCAACCGTGACGTGGTTTTCCTCGGCATCGGTCTGGGCAATCCGGGCGGGACTGCGATCACGCCTTATATCCAGGTGAACGGAGGAAGCTGGCAGCAAACCAACAGCGCAACTGTGAATCCGGGCTCCGCAGTGAATCTTGGCCCGCAACCGCTCAACGTCGGTTCATGGAGCTGGACCGGTCCCAACGGATACACCTCTACCTCGCGTCAGATTAACAGCATTCCGCTGAGCGTAGGAGCCAACTCCTATGTGGCTACTTATACCAATTCCAATGGAGCGAAGAGCACGGAGACGTTTGTTATCACTGTGAACTAACCGGCAGTTGACGTGGCAAATTTGGTCGTATCGCGGTGGGCCGTGGCCAACCTATCGCGATACCTTGCCCTTGCTCCATAAGAATCTCTCCCCAGAGAGAAATCGACGAAACGTCAAGACGCGGGCTACAAGTCCTCAGTCCTGCTCGGCATCTGGTGCCGTTCGCGATGAAAACAGCCCTAAGCCGCGATCCCTTTATCTCCGGGCTCCGCCGGCTTCGAGGAGTTGCCGGCATACTGCCGGATTCGGTCCATCGGTTCTGCGACACTCGGTGATCGGGCTATGATCCAGATGATCGCTCGATTGAGTGTCGAAAGCGGGAAAGGCAGCGGGCGCTCCACGTCGACGAACAACACGATACGCTGAGAATCGCAGTCGTTCCATACTTCATGCAGATGGCTGTCGTCGAAAATCATGCTCTTCCCTTCCTCCCAGAACCGCACATCTTTCCCAACCCTGATCCTCGAACTCCCTACCGGTTCCGGGATAATCAACCCGAGGTGATAGCGAAGGACACCCTTCCACAGTCCTCTGTGTTCTGGGATATGCTTTCTCGGTGCAAGAATTGAGAACATTGCTGACTTCATGCCGGGAATCTTCTGCAGGACTCGCACCGTTTCTGGACATCGCGAGCAGTTTTCCTCGGCTTTCTTGCCATAGGCATAAAGCCAAAACGTCTTCCACTGGTCGCCTTCTGTCAGGTGTTTTTGCGCATCGGAGAGATCCTGGAAATTCGGAATCTCTTCTCGGCGGGCGAGAAGGACATCCAGCTCTTTCCGAACCGCTCCCCATTCGGCTTCCACCGAGGCGGCCCAAGGGAAGGACTCAGGGTCAAAGAATGTCTTGTTTCTGTCCGCAAAGAACATTAGCTGTTCTATAGGCCGGCGCGCGATCATAAGCATGTTTCTTACCCAACGCGAATGTCATGTCTGCACAAATACACCCCTCGCCAAACCAGGGAGAGGAAATAGACCGAGGCGGTGCCCCTCGATTGGAGAGCGCCAGTGTATAACTCACAAACTCGACTTTGCGATCAAATATTCGCCGATGTCCCAGTTTGACTCCGTGGGGCTGCAACAGGGCTGAAGCGATCCCCAGTCACTTGTTCAATCAGGGCCTGTCAGACGAACTTGAAGGCGGCACTTCCGAGCTTGCAGAACTTTTCACCATTGCAGGACTCTGCATTTCAGTTCCGTTAAATCCTCCCGATTAGCCCACCTAAATCGTTGACAACGGACCGGCGATATAAGATGCTATCCCCTAATCCGGTCAGGTCTCCCCCAATGAGCCGACCTGGGAATGGCCCCAATTCCCGACTCGAAAGGCTCAGTGCAGGTCATGAAACCTGAATCGTCAATCCCCACAACCAAGCTCCTCTTTGCCGTTGCGCTAGCGCTGTTGTTGACCGCTACCCCACACGCACGAGCCCAAACGTTCAGCGTAGTTCACAATTTTACCGGCGGAGGCGACGGGGCGAATCCCGTGAACGGCTTTGTGGCCGATAGCGAGGGAAACCTTTACGGCACAGCCAGTTCCGGTGGACCCTCTAATAACGGAGTTGTATTCAAGATCAATAGTGCGGGTGCCGAGACCGTGCTTCATACGTTCGCAGGCGGCACCAAGGACGGCTCGGGGCCGCAGGGCTTCCTGATCGTTGACAGTGCCGGCAATTTCTATGGCACGACCTCAGGGGGTGGTGCTTACGGTTCCGGAACCGTCTTCAAACTCAGGGTTGACGGGAACACGAAAGCAGGGCGGAGGGGCAGACCGGGGCGCCACAACAGCAACAGCGAAACCGTTCTCTACAGCTTCGGCGGGCCCAGCGACGGAGCGAATCCGTTAGCAGGCTTGGCGTTCGACGCGGCGGGGAATCTCTATGGCACGACATCGGTGGGCGGATCGAGCGGTAACGGCACGGTATTCGAACTTGCTCCTCCAGTCCAGGGGAGCGGTACGTGGACCGAAAACGTTCTCTACAGCTTCGGCACCGGCACGGATGGAGCCAATCCGGTCGGCGGTGTCACCCTGGACGCTTCCGGCAATCTTTACGGCACGACTTCCGCGGGAGGGGCTAGCGGTTTGGGCACAGTTTTTCAGCTGACTCCCGGAACGCCGTGGATTGAGAACAAGCTTCACGATTTTCAGAACGCCGATGATGGCGCGGTTCCCTACGCCGGCCTGATCGCCGATTCGTCGGGTAATTTTTATGGCGCTGCCACCGAAGGCGGTGGCAATGGCGGCGGCACTATCTTTGAGCTGTCACCTTCAAGCGGTAGCTGGAATTTCGCGGTTGTTTATAGCGTGCCGGGGTGGGGAATCTCGGGTAGTTTCCGCAATGTCGTGCTCGATCCGTCCTCGGGCATCCTTTATGGCACGACCCACTGCGACGGCGCCTACAATTCCGGAACAGTATATGAGTTGACGCCCTCCGCCGGAACCTGGAACTATAACCTGCTTTACAATTTCACCGGCGCCGGTGACGGACAATATTCATTCAGCAACCTGGTTTTAAGCCAGGGCAATCTCTACGGCACGACCAAGTATGGCGGCACCGCGGGCAACGGTGTCATCTTCGAGGTCACCCCGTAGGCTGAAACCTCCTGATATCAAAGCCTAGACTCAACGGGCATCAGAATGGCACTTACGCGATAGAACAATTCCCATCGAATGTCGTTTAGGGCGGCCCAACGCTTGCCGCCGGCCCTCTTCAGAGTGCAAAACTTTGCAATAGTGCACAACTCTTCATTCTCTATCAACATTATTGTGATTAGTGCCCTTCTTATTCTTGACACCGCAGGGGAGGTATAAGAAGCTACTTACTAACCCGGTCAGGTCTCTTCCCCGAACGAGCCGACCTAGGAATGACCCCCAATTCCCGACTCGAAAGGGCTCAGTATGGTCACGAAACCTGAATCGGCGGCTGCTGTAACCAAGCTTTTCTTTGCCTTTGCACTCGTGCTGGCGTTGATCGCATCTCCGTGTGCTCGAGCTGAAACCTTCAAAGTCGTTCACGACTTCACCGGCGGGCGGGATGGGGCAAACCCCGTCAACGGCTTCGTGATCGATGCCGCCGGAAGTCTTTACGGCACCACCAGTTCCGGTGGGCTTTACGGCAATGGCGTAGCCCTCAAGATCAACGCCCAACACGTTGATACTGTGCTTTACGCGTTCAAAGGAGGCCAGGACGGATCGAGTCCGCAGGGATTCTTGATCTTTGACACTGCTGGAAATCTTTACGGCACCACCTCGGCCGGGGGCGCTTACGGTGCGGGAACGGTATTCAAGATTGTCGGGACTACGGAATCTGTTCTCTACAGCTTCGGCGGGCCAGCCGACGGGGCAAGTCCGGTAGCAGGCTTGGCGATCGACGCGGCAGGGAATCTCTACGGCACCACCTCCGCGGGCGGATCGAGCGGCAACGGCACGGTGTTTGAACTCTCTCCGCCGAGCCATGGGGGCGGAAACTGGACCGAAAGCGTGCTCTACAGTTTCTGCACCGGCGCGGATGGGGCAACTCCGGTTGGCGGCGTCAGCTTTGACGCTTCCGGCAATCTTTACGGCACAACGTCGGCCGGAGGCGCTTACACGTTGGGTACGGTTTTTCAGCTAACGCCAGGAGCTCCTTGGACAGAAAACAAACTCCATGATTTCCAGAACGCCGATGACGGAGCGGTTCCCTACGCCGGCCTGATCGCCGATCAATCGGGCAATTTCTATGGCGCTGCGACCGAAGGCGGCAAGAATGGTGGCGGCACAATCTTCGAACTGACACCCGCGAACGGCAGCTGGAATTTCACAGTGATTTACAGCGTGCCGGGTTGGGGCATCTCAGGTAGCTTCCGTAATGTCGTCTTCGATCCGTCCTCGGGCAATCTTTACGGCACCACCCACTGCGACGGCGAGTACAATTCCGGGACGGTGTATAAGCTGACCCCCTCGGGTAGAAGTTGGGATTACAATCTGCTTTACAACTTCAAGGGCGACCACGATGGACTCTACTCGTTCAGCAACTTGGTCTTAAATCAAGGCAAACTCTACGGTACGACCAAGTACGGCGGCACCAAGGGCAACGGTGTGATCTTCGAAGTCACGCCGTAACAGAAGTTTTTCGACATAAAAAACGCCGGCTGTCCTGGGAACGGGACAGTCGGCGTTTTTATTGGACTGATGCTTGTTCTGAGCGTATGACCACAAGAGAACGCGGAAGCTCATGGAACGTTGGGTATACTCGTTTCACCAGAGTCGCCCGCCAATGGAGCACTCTTAAATGACCTTTGAATCCAATAGGGAAGGTTCGCGATGAACGGCGCGGAAAGCCTGATCCGAACGCTGGTGGCCGGGGGCGTTGAGACCTGTTTCACAAACCCAGGCACTTCAGAAATACACATCGTCGCCGCGCTCGACCGGATCGGCGAAATGCGTTGCGTTCTCGGCCTCTTCGAGGGCGTCGTCACCGGAGCGGCCGACGGCTACGCCCGCATGGCGGAGAAACCGGCATGCACTCTGCTTCATCTCGGTCCGGGCCTGAGCAATGGCCTTGCGAATCTGCACAATGCGAGCCGGGCGCAGGTGCCGCTTGTAAATCTGGTGGGGCAGCATGCGACTGACCACCTGCGTTACGATACTCCGCTTACTTCCGACATAGAGGCCATTGCACAGCCTTGCTCGAAGTGGGTGCGCACATCTCGGGCACCTTCGGAAATTGGCCGCGACGCGGTGGAAGCCGTATTAGCTGCGCGCACGGCGCCCGGGCAGATTGCCACTCTGATCGTTCCCGCCGACGTTGCGTGGAATGAGGGCGGCTCGGTCGCATCCTTGCCAGCGCTGCGTAAGCCTCCAATGCCGGACAGTCAGGCAGTCGAGCGCGCGGCGGCGATGCTGCGATCCGGCGCACGAACCGCGATTCTGATTGCAGGAAACGGACTGTATGGCAAAGGGCTGCTCGCCGCCGGGCGTATCGCATCGGCAACGGGCGCCAAACTATTGGCTCCCTACCCTATTACTCGGCTGCAACGGGGCGCGGGATTGCCGCGGGTCGATCGCGTGCAGTATGTGCTCGAACCGGGAGTCGAGCAGTTCAAGGAATTTCGGCAGCTGATTCTGGTGGGCGCACAGGCTCCGGTGGCGTATTTCGCGTATCCGGGAAAGAGCAGTGTTTTCACTTCGCCGGAATGTGCGATCCACACGTTGGCGAAGCCTGGCGAAGATTACGTTGGCGCGCTCGACGCGCTGGCGGCAGCTTTGTCGGTACGCGGCGAAGATCGCACCGTGGAACAAGCGGAGCGGCCGACGATGCCTAGCGGGGAGATTACCTTGCCGGGACTGGCGGCGGCGGTGGGAGCTCTGCTGCCGGAGAACTGTATCGTGGTCGACGAGTCGATGACCTCGGGCCGCGGATTGATGGCGGCGACGAGTGGAGCGCCTCCGCATGACTGGCTGGCGAATACGGGCGGCTCGATAGGAATTGCCTTGCCACTGGCGGTAGGAGCGGCCGTGGCTTGTCCAGATCGCCGAGTATTGTGCCTGAGTGCCGACGGCAGCGGCATGTACACGGCGCAGGCGCTGTGGACGATGGCGCGGGAGAGTCTCAACGTTACGACGGTAGTCTTCGCCAACCGCGATTACGCCGTTCTAAAACGTGAGTTTACCTATTTGGGTATTGGCAGTCCGGGAGCTCGCGCGGCGGCGATGTTCGAGATTGGACGTCCCGATCTCGACTGGACACTGCTGGCGAAGGGCATGGGCGTGCCTGGTATTCGCGTGAATTCGCTGGATGCATTTGGGAAGGCGCTGCGGGCGGGTTTGGAAGGGGAAGGCCCGACGCTGATTGAGGTGCCGCTGTAGAGTTGGAGGTCGCAGCCCCCAAACGGGGCAGCAGTAGCGTATTCTGACCCGGCCGCGCGCAGGCTACAGTAAGACAATTCTGGTGCTCATATCCGCTTTCTTATTGACCCCTCGCGTGTAAGCGCGGACAATTGAGCGATCTCGACTGCGTGGAAGTTTTGCATTCCCCCAGCGGCAGGCGAGTAAGACCTTCTCCTGGCCAATGTTCATTTACAACTGAAGGAATTCCTATGAGACGCGCCTACGTTGTCTGCCTGATTCAGATTCTTATTCAGCTGTCTGCAACCACATTGCTGTTGTGTCAGTCGAATCGTGTGCCTCCTCTGAGTCCGATTGCGAACGGCGTATCGCCGATTAGCGTCCACGAGGCGCTTACGAGAGACGGCTCCGGCAAGTTCCCTCCGGGCTTCGAGGCAGGACAATGGCAACCCGATGGGTTGGTAAATTCACTGTCGTTCGCACCATGGCCGCCTTTTGGATCACGGTTGCACCCTGGAACCTCTTCGGGGGTTTTTCCCACCCAACCGCGAAACTCTCGGAATCTTAGAATCAAAGCACCTCGGGCAGCCGGAGCTTCGATTTTTGAGATGGCGGCGACGTATGACTCGGGCGGTGGGGCTGTGTCGGTCGCGGTTGGGGATTTCAAAGGTGACGGCAAGCTCGATCTGGTGGTGGCGAACGGCTCCTCCGACACGGTGGGCATTCTGTTGGGCAACGGCGACGGAACTTTCCAAGCGGTGGCGCCCTACGGATCGGGTGGGAACGCGACTTCGGTCGTAGTGGCGGACGTAAACGGCGATGGCAAGCTCGACCTGGTGGTGGCCAATGAATGTGGTGGCAGTGGCGATTGCTATGGCTCCATGGGCACGGTGGCCGTTTTGCTAGGAAATGGCGACGGAACCTTCCAGGCGGCGGTAACCTACAGTGCGGGTGGGCTGAACGCGACTTCGGTCGCCGTGGCAGATGTAAACGGGGACGGCAAACCCGATTTGGCTGTCGCGATTTGCCCCAACAATAGCGGCTTTAGTTGTGGCAACGGCGCAAGCGCTGCTGTCAGTGTGTTGTTTGGTAACGGCGACGGGACCTTTCAGGCAGTCGTGTCATACGCGACGGGCAGCCAGGATGCCAATTCCGTAGCCGTAGCGGATGTAAACGGAGACGGCAAGCCCGATATAGTGGTGGCCAGCGCGTGTGTCAGTAATCCCTACTACTGCGAACCGGGAGCAGGCGTGCTGAGCGTGCTGCTGGGCAATGGCGACGGAACTTTCCAAGCGGCGAGGATTCAAGATTCGGGCGGCCTGAACCCAACTTCGGTTGCGGTTGCGGATGTAAACGGAGATGGCAAGCCCGACTTAATCGTGGCTAACGGCTACTCGACTAGCGGAATAGGCGTGCTGCTGGGCAATGGCGACGGAACTTTCCAAGCGGCAGTGACCTACGGGTCGGGTGGCTATGAGGCCAATGCGGTAGCGGTCGCAG
The DNA here is from genome assembly GCA_003162935.1 of Acidobacteriaceae bacterium. Lineage (GTDB taxonomy): Bacteria > Acidobacteriota > Terriglobia > Terriglobales > Acidobacteriaceae > Acidiflorens. The sequence continues at coordinate 1,094 of PLUW01000078.1, read as the reverse complement.
ATGTGAACGGCGACGGGAAGCCCGATTTGGTGGTAGCGAATTGCGGTGGAACCTCTGACGGTTGTAATGACGGAAATAATGCAGCGGTGGGGGTGTTGCTAGGCAATGGCGACGGAACTTTCCAAGCAGCAATGACCTACGCCTCAGGTGGTATATACGGCATTTCCGTTGCCGTAAAGGATGTGAACGGAGATGGCAAACCTGATTTGTTGGTTGTCAACCAGGATGCCTGCGGCTATGCCTCATGTCTAAACGGCTCTGTGGGGGTGTTGCTGGGCAACGGGGATGGAACCTTTCGGGCGGCGCCGATCTACGGTTCAGGCGGGAGCCCCACTTTTTCCCTGGCGGTGGGGGATGTAAACGGCGATGGCAAGCCCGACCTTGTGATGGCAGTCCGGTGTTCCGGGATCGGAGGCTGTGCTGACAGCGCGGTTGGGGTATTGCTGGGCAACGGCGACGGGACCTTTAAGACGGCGATCCCCTACGGCTCGGGTGGATACGATGCACGTTCGGCTGTGGCGGCGGACGTGAACGGGGACGGTAAGCTTGATTTGGTTGTGGCCAACGAATGCACCAATGACAACGAGCCTGTCCCCAACTGCAACAGCGTGGTGGGGGTGTTGCTGGGCAACGGCGACGGAACTTTCCAGCCAGCGGCGTCCTACGGAACGGGCGGCTACTATGCCGATTCGGTGGCGGTGGAGGATGTAAACGGTGACGGCAAGCTCGACATAGTAGTGGCCAACCAGTGCGCTGACAGCAGTTGCACGAACGCAAACGTGGGCGTATTGCTGGGCAGCGGAGACGGAACCTTCCAGACGGCCGTGACGTACGGATCGGGTGGATACTATGCCACCTCGCTCGCCGTGGCAGATGTAAACGGGGACGGCAAGCCGGACCTGTTAGTAGCCAACGAGTGTGCGATTGGCAGCAACTGTGGGAGCAGCGGCAAAGTGGGGGTACTGCTGGGCAACGGAGACGGAACCTTCCAGGCTCCAGTGACCTACAGTTCGGGCGGGCAATTTCCGTATTCGCTAGCCGTAGGCGATGTGAACGGAGATGGTAAACCGGATTTGGTAGTTACGAATCTGTAT
>PLUW01000044.1 GCA_003162935.1 Acidobacteriaceae bacterium | reverse complement strand
CGCGAAGAGCACCGCCTCTCCACCCTGCGCATGGTCAAGACCGCGCTCAAGAACAAAGAGATCGACAAGATGGCTCCGCTCGACGACAAGGAATCGCAGCAGATTCTGACGACGCTGATCAAGCAGCGCAAAGAGTCCGTCGAGCAGTTCACCAAGGGCGGACGCCAGGAGATGGCTGACAAGGAAGCCGCCGAAATCAAGCTGATTGAAACCTACCTGCCGAAAGAAGCCGGGGAGGAAGAGATCGTGGCCGGAGTGCGGGCAGCGCTTGTCGAGATGACTGGGCCTCTCACAATGAAGGACATGGGCACAGTGATGAAGGCCACCATGGCCCACTTCGCCGCCGCCGGCGTGCGAGTGGATGGGAAGGTGGTCAGCGAGGCGGTAAAGAAGGAGTTGGCGGGGAAACAGTAAAGCCGAACGCCTCCCTGTTACTTCCCTCGCTGCCACTCCCGATATGCCTCGCTTTTCCCAATCCCGCGCTCTTTGGCGACTTTCTTCAGCGCGGCTTTTTCGTCGGCCTTTTCTTCGGACATGATCTGCTTGACGCGCTGGGCGACGGTTACGGCGTCGGATGCGGCGGGGGTGGCTCCCTCTTCGGCCTTGGCAATCAGCAGAGTGATTTCGCCTTTGACGTCTCCGCGGGCCTTGAGCTTTTTTAGAATCTCTTCTACCCGGCCGCGCAAGAACTCCTCGTGAATCTTGGTCACCTCGCGGGCGACCACCACGTGCCGGTCGTTTCCCAGAACTTCCACCACATCCGCCAGAGTCTCCAGCAGCCGGTGCGGAGCTTCGTAGAACACCTGCGTTCGCGGAGAATCTTTCACGCTTTCCAGCAGCTTGCGCCGCTGTCCTGACTTCGACGGGAGGAAGCCGCTGAAGCGGAAGGAATCGGTGGGCAGGCCGCTGGCGACCAGGGCGGCTAGGAAGGCGCACGCTCCGGGGATCGGGATGACCGGCACATGATGGCGGATGGCGAGTGCGATCAGGCGGAATCCGGGGTCGGAGATGCCGGGCATACCGGCGTCGGTGACGAGCGCTATCTTCGCGCCGCCTTCGAGATCGACAACAAGCTCGGCGGCCTTGGTCATCTCGTTGTGCTCGTGATAGCTCACCAATCGCGTCTTGATGCCGTAATGGCTGAGTAGTTTGAGCGTCTGCCGCGTGTCTTCGCAGGCGATCAGGTCGACTTCCTTCAACACGCGCAGGGCGCGCAGGGTGATGTCTTCAAGGTTGCCGATGGGCGTGGCGACGAGGTAGAGCGATGGTCCGCCAACCGCTATGTCTGGTTCGGAACCGTTGCCGTTCTTTGGGTCTTGCCGCATGAAGCGAGTCTAGCAAGAAAGGTCAGAGGTGAGAGGTCAGATTGCAGAAGTAACCCCCGGATTCTAACCTCTGCAATCGAACCTCTCACCTCTGACCTCGCAGGAATCATCCCCGCCAATACAATCATGCTTCGCCTTCCATTCGCTTCGTGCTAAACTGACCAAAAGCAATGTGACAGCCAACACTTCCCGCCCCAGCCCGCGGGTGTAGGCTACCATTCCAGATTCACAAAAACAGGAGCAGCCATCATGGCCGACGAGCGGAGCCGAGTAGAAGATCGCAACAACGAACGCAACAAAGCCATCGACCTCGCATTTCAACAGATCGAAAAGCAGTTTGGCAAAGGTTCCATCATGCGGCTGGGGTCGAAGGAAGCCATTGTCCCCATCTCGGTGATTTCCACCGGCGCGATCTCGTTCGATGCCGCGCTCGGCGTCGGCGGAGTGCCGCGCGGCCGCGTCGTCGAAATCTTCGGCCCAGAGTCATCCGGCAAAACGACCATCGCCTTGCAGGTGATTGCCGAGGCGCAAAAGGCTGGAGGCATGGCCGCGTTCGTCGATGCCGAGCATGCGCTCGATCCCGCCTATGCCAAGAAGCTCGGCGTGGACGTAGATAACTTGCTGGTCTCGCAACCCGACTATGGCGAGCAGGCGCTGGAAATCGTTGAAGCACTGGTGCGCTCGAACGCCATCGATGTGCTGGTGGTGGACTCGGTGGCGGCGCTCGTCCCCAAGGCTGAACTCGATGGAGAAATGGGCGACAGCCACATGGGGCTGCAAGCCCGCCTCATGTCGCAAGCGCTGCGCAAGCTGACCGGAACGGTCTCCAAGTCGCGTACCTGCCTGATTTTCATCAATCAGATCCGCGAAAAGATCGGCGTGATGTTCGGCAACCCGGAAACCACGACCGGCGGCCGCGCGCTGAAGTTCTATTCCTCGGTACGCATCGATATCCGCCGCATCGCGGCCATCAAAGAAGGAGACGTGGTCACCGGCTCGCGCACGCGAGTCAAGATCGTGAAGAACAAAGTTGCGGCGCCGTTCCGCGAGGCCGAGTTCGACATTCTTTATGGTCAAGGCATCTCGCGCGAAGGCGATTTGCTCGATCTCGCGGTGGCCCAAAATATTCTGGAAAAGTCCGGCTCGTGGTTCAGTTACAAGGGCGAGCGCATCGGCCAGGGACGCGAGAACGCCCGCGCTTTCCTGCAGGAAAACAAAGACACGATGGCCAAACTCGATGCCGAAGTGCGCAAGGCTCTGGGATTAACTCCGTCTACAGCAACCCCAGTTCCAGCGGTCGTTCCGGCGCAAGCCACCGGCACGCAAGGCCGCGTTACGACCATGCCAAGCGCAGCGGACGCGGCAAAACCAGCCGCAAGACGGTAACCGGCGCGCAACTCTTTGTCGATGGAGGGCCGGGCGTCCCCGCCCGGCATTTCCACCCTCCGATGCTACCCCTCCGATTGCCATTCTCTTCACCCCCCGCATACAATCCTCCTTTCCTCGATTGAGGCCCTGATGAAGCGCATTAAAGCCATTTATCCCGGATCGTTCGATCCCCCCACGAACGGTCATCTAGACCTGATTGAGCGCGGCAGCAAGATCTTCGACGAACTGGTCGTCGCCATCCTGCGCAACCCCGAAAAAGATCCGCTCTTCAGCGTGGCCGACCGCCGCAAGATGTTGGAGGCGATGACCTCCGCTTTCGACAACGTCTCGGTCGATACGTTCGACGGCCTCACGGTCGACTACGCACTGCGACTCGATGCCCGGGTTATCCTGCGCGGCATTCGCGCCATCAGCGATTACGAGTACGAACTGCAGATGGCGCTGATGAATCGCAAACTCCAGCCCCGCCTGGAGACCGTTTTCATGATGCCCGCCGAAAAGTATTCGTACCTGAGTTCCCGTCTGGTGCGCGAAGTCGCGCAACTCGGCGGATCGATCGATTGCCTGGTGCCGGAACTCGTCGCGCAGAAGGTTCGTGAGAAAATGGATGTAGCCCATAAGTTCGAGAACGGCGAGCCGCCTGCGGGCAATACGCCTTCCGAGAAGAGAAAAAACCGGAAGAAGAAAGCGTGAGCACAGCGAACATGAGCACCATAACCGCGCCCGTCACCCATCCCGTCAAATTGACCGAACGCATCAACCGCATCGAGCCCTCCGCGACCATGGCGGTCGTAGCCGAAGCTGACAAACTGCGCCAGCAGGGCATCGATGTGGTGGATTTTGGCGCCGGCGAGCCGCACTTTTCGACCCCGCAGCACGTCAAGGATGCAGCCATCGCCGCCATTCAGGCGAATTTTTCGAAGTACACCGCTGTGGGCGGTACCGCCGAACTGAAGGACGCCATCGTCCACCGCCATGCCGTCGACTTCGACTCCGATTACCGCCGCGAAGAAGCCGCCGCTTCGGTCGGCGGCAAGCACGCGCTCTTCAACGTCATTTCCGTACTGGTGGACCATGGCGACGAGGTCATTCTCCCAGTTCCCTACTGGGTCTCGTTCAAGGACATGGTGCGCTACGTGGGCGGCACCTGCGTGCTCCTGCAAAGCGACGAATCGCAGGGTTTTCGCGTCACCGCCGACATGGTCGCAAAACTGGTGACGCCGAAGACCAAGCTCATCATCCTGAATTCGCCTTCCAATCCCTCTGGAGCCGTGATGAGCCCGGAAGACATGACCGCCGTCGTGAAGTTGGCCCACCAACGCGGCATCTGGGTGATTTCCGACGAGTGCTATGTTTATCTGAATTACACTGGCAAGCGCTTTTCGGTGGGTTCACTGCGCGAGTACCGCGACCGCTTCATGGTTGTTGGGTCGCTTTCGAAGACATACGCCATGACCGGGTGGCGTCTGGGATTCACGCTCGGCCCCGCGCCGATCATCACGGCGGTGCAGAAGCTGCAGAGCCAGTCCACGTCGAATCCAACGTCGATCGTGCAGAAAGCCGCAGTAGCGGCGCTGAAAGGATCGCAGCAGTGCGTGGAAGACATGCGCGCGGACTACATCAAGCTGCGCGATCACGTAGTGAAGGGACTGCGCGGGATTCCCGGAGTGAAATGCACGCTGCCCGAAGGCGCGTTCTACGCTTATCCCAATATTTCAGCGTTTTTCGGGCGTAGCGGGATGAACTCAGCTTCCGACATTGCGGGCAAACTTCTGCGCGAGAATCACGTCGCGACAGTTCCCGGAGAAGGATTTGGGACGAAGGAGCACATTCGTGTCTCCTACGCGACTTCGATGGCTGAACTGGATCGAGGGTTGGAGCGGATGCGAAGGTTCTTTGGCGGGCTGTAGGGAGATCCTACCGCTTCACACGCTGAGGCTGGCCGCCGACGCGAAGGCGGAAGCGGCGGTTTCCTCTTCCATCGCGGTTTCTTCCCAATACGATTGATCGCGCAAAATCCGCGACACCAGCGCCGTATGCATGGCATGTCCCGCGCGGTCGGCCACTACCGAACCCAGTATCTGTTTCCCGATCAGCGCCAGATCGCCAATCAGATCCAGCACCTTGTGGCGCACGAACTCGTCGGCAAAACGCAACGGAGGATTCAACACTTCGTCACGATTCAGCACGATGGCGTTCTCGGTCGACGCCCCCCGGATTAACCCCTGTTGCCGCATGGCATCGGCTTCATGCAGAAATCCGAATGTGCGCGCCGGGGCGATCTCGCGCAGATAGCTGCCGTTCGTCAGCCGGACGCAGAAGCTCTGCTTGCCAATCAGCGGATGAGGAAAGTTGATCGAATAGGAAACGGAATAGGTGTCGGCCGGATACACCGCGATAAACTTATCGCCCTCGCGCAACTCGATGTCGCGCACAATTCTGAGATAGGTGCGCTCTTTGCGCTGTTTGCGAATCCCGGCCTCCTGAATCATCTCGACAAACGGACGGGCGCTGCCATCCAGAATCGGCAGTTCGAGATTGTCGAGCTCGACGATGGCATTATCGATGCCCACGCCGGTAAACGCCGAGAGCAGGTGCTCGGTGGTGGAGATCAGGACGCCCTTTTTCATCAAACTGGTGGCGTAACTGACGCGGGCCACGTTGCGTCCGCTGGCTTCGATGGCGAAGCCGTCGAGGTCGGTGCGGTGGAAGACGATTCCCGTTCCCGCAGGCGCAGGCAGAATTCGCAGATTGACCGGGGCGCCGCTGTGGAGTCCTATCCCTTTGCAGGTCACAGCCGCACGAATTGTCTGCTCGTGTGTCAAGGGGAGGATGCTGTAAGTCTTTGCTATGTGGAAGCTTACCGCGATGGGCGAACTTTCGTATGTGGCAAAACAGCCACACTCCGTGGCTGGGTTGCCGATGACGAAGGCTAACTTGTTCAGGCGACAGTAGATCAGAGGGAATCTTGAATGGACAACTCTTGGTCGATTGCCCGCTTCTGGCAGTATTCTTGCACCACGACCTCATCGAGCGCGAGAGGGAAGACTACCACTAGGACTAGGAGTGAACGAGATGTCGATCAAAAACCCGCCCCATCCCGGAGATTTCATCCGCACCGAAATTGTCCAGCCTGCTGGACTGTCGGTGACCGCAGCGGCGATTGCGCTTCGGGTTTCCCGGCCAGCGCTGTCAAGCCTGCTGAACGGCAGGGCCGACCTCTCCGGAGACATGGCGCTCCGCATCGAAAAAGCCTTCGGCGTAAGAATGGACACGCTCATGCGGATGCAGGCTTCCTACAACATCGCCCAGACCCGCAAGCGCGAAAAACAAATCCATGTTCGGCGCATTCCAACATTCGCTGACGCTCAGGTTTGAAACAGCCGGATACATTCGCCAGCCGTTCTAGCGCTTCTTCAGCGGCACTTTGGGGTCGTACGTCACGGCCGCTTCGAACATCGAGTCCGGCAATTTCTGGTTGTAGCTGGCCGTGGCGATGAAGCGCTGTTGCGAAGTTTCTCCGTTGAAATAGCGGGTAATGGAGTGCGGCGTCCAGATGCTCTGCACCAGTTTGTAATTGTCGTAGTGCTCCTCTTCCACGTTCTTCTGCTTGTCCTTCGGATCGCGCCACGAATACTCGATTTTTACCGGATAGTGGGTATTCAGGTCGAGATATACGCTCACCGAGTCGTTCTGGCTGTTGAGCAGCGTCACGCCCTCGCATACCTTCCCGTCGACCACCGACTGCCCATCGGAGAACAGCGCCACGTTCGGATCGCGAATCCACTTGCGGAAGACCCATTCCAGCGAATGCCTGCGGCGGCGCAGGTGGTTCTCCAGGTCGAGAGGTTCCACCGCGGCCGTCCCCTTGTAGGTCGTTTCGTATCCTTTGTCGCCGTTGAAGATCTGGACAAGATCGAATTGTCCCTTGACCTTGACGTTGCCCACCGACCCCTCGAGCAGGAAAATGTCCTTGGTGTGGATGACTTCGAAACGGTCCTTATCGGGGTACTCGACGTAGTAGTTGTAGGGAATTCCAGTGCTGTTGGTGCGTCCGTGATAAAGGGGATAGTAGCGGCCGGTCTCTTCCCGGTTTTCGTAAGTGAGGTAGGGTTGGCCGCCCATCGCCTCGATCGTCTGATCGAGAATCGCCCGCGCCTTGCGCGCGTTGTCGGAGTCATTCAAATTGACCGACGCCGGCCCCGGCGGCAGCGGCACGCGCGCCGGCGGTTCGGTTTCCTTCTGGCCATAGGCCAAGGGAAACAGCAATAATAAAAATGCAAGGGGTCTAAGAAGTTTCATCGGCCCAGCTTTCATCGCCATCGTAGCCTGTCGTCGTCTAACCAGTTTAGAAGCGCCCAGCATCATTTTAGCTGTCCCGGGTGCTATCATTCTCGCCGATTCCAACAATCGCCAAGTCTCGGATGCGCACCATGAAAAACCTATTCCAGCAGGAAACGGTAGACGAGTTACTCGCGCGTCTGGACAAGCTGCAACCCGCGTCGCCGAGGCAGTGGGGAAAGATGGACGCGGCGCAGATGATGGCGCATTGCTCCGCGGGGCTCGACATGGCCTCCGGTCGGCTCAACCCGCCCCGCATGTTCATTGGAAGACTGATCGGTCCCTTCGTCAAACCGATCTACACCAACGACAAGCCATTCTCAAAAAACAACCCGACCGACAAGACTCTGCTGGTTGCAGATCAGCGCGAATTTTCGCGGGAACAGGCGCAACTCAAACAGAAAATCCGGCAATTTCAAGACGGCGGAGAAGCGCAATGTACACGGCATCCGCATCCATTTTTTGGACTACTCACCCCGCAGGATTGGAGCCGCGGCATGTACAAACATCTGGACCATCACTTGCAGCAATTCGGCGCGTGAAGGTGCTTATCCCACCAGCACGGCGCCGCCATTCACGTTGAAGATTTCGCCAGTGATAAATCCGGCATAGGGCGTACATAGGAACAGAATCGGACCCGCGATCTCGTCCGGAGTTCCCACGCGCCCCATCGGGATGGTGCGAAAAACCTTGTCGCGCGTTGGCGGATCGTTCAGCGCAGCCGCCGACATGTCCGTATCCACCCATCCTGGGGCGACGCAATTGACATGAATGTTGTCGCGCGCCAGTTCCGTCGAAAGGCCTTTCACCATGCTGATCAGCGCACCTTTCGAAGCCGCATAGTCACAGTGGAAGGCTTCGCCGCGCTGGCCGGCGGTCGAACTGACGAGCACGATGTGGCCGCCGCCCTGCGCCGTCATCTGCTGCTTCTTCATTTGACCTACCGAATGCTTGACCAGTCCGAACACGCTGTCCACGTTCACGGCGATGGTGCGATGCCATTGTTCGTCGGACATGCGATCAATGGGCGCATCTTCCGGCGGCCAGATGCCGTGATTCGCCACTAGAATGTCGAGGCGTCCGAAGGCCGCGATGGCGGACGCAACCAGTTGCTGCGCCGCGCTGGTGGTCGATAGATCGCTTTGCACCGCGCGGCAGTTCGCCGCGCCGCATTCGCGCACCAGATCGTCGGCCTGCGTCTTCGCCGCCTGATAGTTGAAGACGACTTTTGCGCCTGCGGCCACAAACATCCGCACCGCAGCCGCGCCAATGCCGCGCGATCCGCCGGTGATGAGAGCAACTTTGGAATTGAGGGTCAGATTCATAATGCGTATCAGTATCGCACGGGACTTGAAACACAAAAGAAAGGCGGCCAACTGGCCGCCCTTAAGAACTGAAAACTAACAGCTGACNNATCACCTGCTGCACGCCATCGTCGGTCTTGGCCGGCAGCGGCTTGATCGGCGGCAGATCCTGGCCGTCAACCAGCAGCTTGATCTCGGACGCATCCAGCACTTCGCGTTCGATCAGCGCCTTTGCAATCCGAACCAGCGTTTCGCGATTCTCGGAGAGGATACTTTTCGCTGTCGCGTAGCCAACGCTCACCATCTTCCTGACTTCTTCGTCAATCTGGATGGCCGTCGCTTCGCTGTAGTCGCGGTGTTGCGAGATCTCTCGTCCCAGAAAAATCTGCTCTTCTTTCTTGCCGAAGGTCACCGGCCCCAGGTCGCTCATGCCCCACTCGCAGACCATCTTGCGCGCCAGTTCCGTAGCTCGCTCGATGTCGTTACCTGCGCCAGTCGACATCTGGCTCAGGAAAATCTCTTCCGCAATGCGGCCGCCCATGAGGATGGCAATCTGCGTGTCGAGATAGTTCTTGTAGTAGTTGTGGCGATCGTCGACTGGCAGTTGCATGGTCAGGCCGAGCGCCATACCGCGCGGAATGATCGTAACTTTGTGCACCGGATCGGCATGCGGCAACTTCGCCGCGACGAGCGCGTGCCCGGCTTCGTGATACGCCGTGTTTTTCTTTTCCTCGTCGGTCAGGAGCAGCGACTTGCGCTCCACACCCATGAGGACCTTGTCCTTGGCAACCTCGAAGTCGTATTGCAACACGGCTTTGCGATTCTGCCGGGCCGCGGCCAGCGCCGCTTCATTCACCATGTTGGCCA
>PLUW01000058.1 GCA_003162935.1 Acidobacteriaceae bacterium | reverse complement strand
AGTCGGGTGGAGGAGCCTCACGTCGCGCAACGCGCTGACCTATCGCCTGCTGCGCGATGGTTTCCATGCGCTAGCCATTCTCGGTAATCCGAAAAGCAACCAGACGATGGTGGGCGCGGTTCCGGGTGCACTGGTTACACGCACTGCGGACAGCGATGCATTTCAAGTCACACATCGAGTCCAGCGCGGCACAAGGCCGCTGCACATCACGGCCGTTCCATCGGGCGGAATTTACTGGGGCGAATACTTCTACAATCGCGAGCGCGCCGAGGTTCACATCTATGCTTCGATCGATGGCGGGCTCGCGTGGCAAATCGCTTACACGTTTCCCGCGGGAAGCATACGGCACGTGCACAATATCATTTATGACCGGTGGGGCGACTGCCTTTGGATATTGACTGGAGATGAGGGCGCGGAGTGCAAAGTGCTGCGCGCTAGTTGCGATTTGCGCTCGATTGAAGTCGTGCTGGCAGGGAACCAGCAGGCGCGCGCCGTGGCTGCGATACCAACGGAAACAGGACTGTACCTCTCGACGGATACGCCGTCTGAGAAGAATCATGTGTATCGATTGGATCGGGCAGGCAACGTCGAGCAGGTCGGCGACCTGGCCAGCTCTTCGATCTACGGTTGCCGGGTAGGCAAGGCAATGTTTTTCTCCACGATGATCGAGCCCAGCGTGGTGAACGCCAGCCGTGAAGTGCAGATCGCCGGCTCCAGCGATGGCGCAAACTGGCAAGTGCTGGCAAGTTGGAAGAAGGACAGATTGCCAATGCGTTATTTTCAGTACGGCAACGCATTCCTGCCCGGCGGCGAAAACTCCACTCGTTATCTCGCAGCCACGACCATCGCGGTCGAGCGGGACGATCTCGTTACCACGATCTGGGAAGTCGAGTCCGCATGAGCATGGCGCGTTGGCACTACTATCGGCGAATCTTCAGCGCCTATCTGGGATCGGGGCGGAGCCAGTTGACGTTCTGGCATGAGACGCCGGAAGCCAACCCACGCGCCACCTCCAGCCAGCTTGGCGAGTATTACATGCTGTTTCGTGAAAAAGCGGACTACGCTGGGCACTACGACGGCGCTGGCATTCCCATGCTCGATTACCACGGAACCATTGGTTTGCAGTACAACCCGATTGCGATCGCACAGTGGGGTCTCGCGAATTACAACTTGTTCTGCGAGGCAGGCGACACAAACCGTTGGCAAAAATGTCTTAGGGCTGCCGATTGGCTTGCCGCCAACCAGGAACAGAACGCTCACGGTCTCTGGGTCTGGAACCACCATTTCGACTGGGACTACCGCGACACCCTCAAGTCGCCCTGGTATTCGGGTCTCGCGCAGGGGCAGGGTGTTTCACTTCTGCTGCGGGCATACGCTCATGGCTTGGACGAGAGACATCAGCGCGCCGCCGAACAGGCGTTTGTCGCGCTGACGCTGCCCATCTCCGAAGGCGGCGTGCTCTTTGAAGACGATCGGAAAAATCTCTGGATCGAAGAATATCTCGTCGATCCGCCCACGCATATTCTGAACGGCTTCATGTGGGCGCTCTGGGGAGTNNGTCGAGACTCTAGTCCGCAATCTCGCGCGATTCGACACCGGTTACTGGTCGCTGTATGAACAGTCGGGAACCCGTCTGAAAATGCTGGCGAGCCCTTTTTATCATCGCTTGCATGTCGTACAGTTGCGAGTAATGTCGACGCTGACAGGCGATACGCGCTTCGCGGCGGTTGCCGACCGTTGGGAAGGCTACGCGCAGCATCGCGGCAATCGCACCCGCGCTCTGGTCGAGAAGAGCGTCTTTAAACTACTGCATTACTGATCGCGCCTGAATACGTATCGTGAAAATTCTCTACGTCTCGCAATATTTTCCGCCTGAAATGGGAGCGCCGGCTGCGCGCGTCGCGGAATTGTCGCGCCATTGGGCGCGCATGGGACATGATGTCACCGTCCTCACCGGATTTCCGAATCATCCCACAGGAGTCGTACCCGAGGAGTGGCGATCGCGATTGCATCGCCTTCACTGCACCGACACCATCGATGGCGTGAAAGTCGTTCGTACCTGGCTCTGGCCGCTTCCCAACCGAAAGGCGCACGAACGAATCCGCAATTACGCGTCCTTCTGCGTCTCGGCAGCGATCAGCGGGTTGGCTCTGCCCAAGCCCGACGTGGTCATCGCCACTTCTCCGCAATTGCTGTGCGCCCTTGCGGGATGGTGGTTGGCTTGGTGGAAGCGCGTCCCCTTTGTTTTTGAAGTCCGCGATCTCTGGCCGGAATCGCTGGCGGCCGTCGGCGCGGGCAGCGAAGGCAGTCTGCTCCATCGCACGTTGGGTGCAATCGCCGGATTTCTTTATCGCCGCGCCCAGCGCATCGTCGTCGTCGCACCGGCCTTCACCAACCATCTGATGCGCTACTGGAACGTTCCCGCCGCCAAGATCTCTACTGTAGAGAATGGCGTCGAGACCGATGTTTTCCGCCTCGACCCGGCAGCGGCCGAAGTACGAAAGCAGTTGCATCTCGAAGATCGTTTCCTGATTTGCTACATCGGCACGATGGGTAATGCGCATGGACTGGAGACGTTGATTGCCGCCGCCGAAGAACTGCAGACGGCGTTGCCGAGCACGATGTTTTTACTGATCGGGGAAGGTGCGGAAAAAGACCGGATCGCAAAACTCGCCGCCCAGCGCGGACTTCAGAATATTAAATTCCTCGATCAGCAGCCACGGGAACGGATTGCCGCCTACGTCTCGGCGGCCGATCTTTGCCTGGTCATGCTAAGAAAGAGCGAACTGTTTAAGACTGTGATTCCCACCAAATTGCTGGAATACATGGCGTGCGAGCGGCCCGTGATTGTCGCGGTCGACGGGCAGGCTCGCCAGATTGTCGAAACTGCCCACGCTGGCGTTTTCGTCGAACCGGAGAACAGTAAAGCCCTCGTGAAGGCGATCCTTGATTTGGCGGGAGAATCCGAGCGCAGGCGGCAAATGGGAGCCAGCGGGCGCGCCTACATCGTCAACCAATTTTCCCGCGAAAAGACGGCACGAGACTACATTACCGTGCTCCAAGCGCTCTTGCTCGAAGAACTCTAACTCTAAGGATGAGCCGCAACCACCGCCAAGGCGGTGGATAGCGACATCGCTGCGTCCGCCGTGCGATAGGCCGCAGCCTTGGCGCCGCTTCCCGGGATAAACAAAACGTCGCCCTTCACCATGGCCACATCCGGCGCCTTGGCATAAAGCACTTTCTTGAGGTCGACGGGAATTTCCTGGATTCCAGTCGGCGTCTGCCGCAGGATTTTGGTCTTGTTCAAGGCCGAAGTGCGGGTGCTGCCGCCGGCCAGCGCCAAGGCCTTGAGAACGGAAATGGCGCTATCCTCCATCATAAATCCGCTAGGATGCTGCACATCGCCCACGACGTAAACGATTCCGGCGCGCGACACAATGATCGTGTCTCCGGGAAAAACGTCCACGTTGTTCTGGGTATCTTCGGTCAAGTTTGATGACAGCTGAAGCTCGACCTTCTCGCCCCCACGATGTTCAATGGTCACGGTGCGGCCCGCCTTGTCGGTCAACCCTCCCGCTGCCGAGAGCAGGTCGAACAGTCGACGATCGCCGATCGCCGGGTAAGGTCCGGGGCGGGCGACTTCTCCCACCAGCGTGACGGCTTGCGCGGCAGACTCGTCCACAAAGATGGAAACGTGCGGGCCCCGGACGAACCCTCCGTCCTCCAGTCGCTTTTGGACCAATTCTTGCGCTTCGTCAGTCGTAAGGTCGGCAACGTGGACGTAGTCGATCAGGGGAAGGTAAATGTCTCCCGAACCGCTGATACGCGTCTTGATCGAGAGTTCCGGCACTCCGAACACCGCGATTTCGATCAGATCGCCGATGCCCAGCTTTACGTTGGAATTCGCCAGCAGACGGGGAGACGACGGGCTCGCGGTCGCATTCGCGGGCTGCGGCGCTTCTGCCACGGCCGGCGTCTGGGCCATCAGACGAAGACAGCACATACCGACAAATAAAATGTACAAGCTTCGCAACAGGAAGCGACGATACCGCCCGCACATACCAAGACTCCTGTACCTACGCGTGGCTCGAGTTTAACACACGCAGACCGCTCAAAAACTGGCGCAGAACGCCTGCTTTGCCCGTCTGAGACGATCTGCCGTTGGACCAAAATCAACCATAAAACGCAGTCGAGTAGTTGCCCAACGACCACGGCGAGTTGTATAGTTCGAGCAAAGAAACTTGGTTTCACACGCGCTACGAAATGGGGAAACCCCGTCCAGACTAGTGGGCCGAAACTCCAGCGCCGTGCGCGCGGTTAGCGGATGTTTCAACCGGAAGGAACTCTGATCTTGACGCTTCTGTTTTTTGGCTTATTCGCCTTCTCGTTGATGGTGTCCTTTATTGCTACGCGAGAAGTGCGGGACGTGGCCAATCGCAGAGGTTGGGTCTACGCGCCGCGAGGCGGAAGACATGTCCACCAGACCCCGCTCCCCCGCTTGGGCGGTGTCGCGATTTTCCTGGCGTTCTCGGTTAGTTTGATCGTCTGGCTCGGACTCTCCCTGGTATTCCCGCGACTGGTTGAGGGACTCGCTCCTGCCACTCTGCTCCGGATCTACATTCCTGGCTGCCTGATTTTTTGTCTGGGCCTTTACGACGATTTCCGCGGGGCGGGTCCCTATCTCAAGTTTTCCGTGCAGGCGGTTGCCGCCGTCATGCTGTTCGCCGGCGGAATGCGTGTTCTCGATCTGCCGCTGATTTTTCGATCCTACTCGGTGCCTTGGTTCCTCGGCTTGCCCTTGACGGTGCTGTGGGTGGTTGCGGTCACCAACGCCTTCAATCTCATCGATGGGCTGGATGGTTTAGCCGCCGGATCGGCCTTGTTTTCGACGATGGTCTTCTTCGTCTGCGCCATGGTCAACCATTCCTGGCTGGGTTCCCTGATGAGCGTCACGCTCGCGGGCGCCATCCTGGGATTTCTTCGCTTCAACTTCAATCCCGCCACGATTTTCCTGGGCGATTCGGGCAGTCTGTTCATTGGCTTCATGCTCAGTGCGCTCGCTCTTGCGGGAGAGCAGAAGGCGCCGACCTTTGTCGCGGTCGCCATTCCGGTGGTTTCGTTCGGATTGCCGATTCTGGAGACGCTGCTCTCCATTTCGCGGCGGCTCATCAGTGGGCGTCCGATTTTCACCTCCGATCGCGAGCACATTCACCACAAGTTGTTGCAGATGGGCTTTTCCCATCGCCAGGTAGTAATCGTTCTCTACGCCGTCTCCGGCGTCTTCGCCATGCTCAGCCTTTTCTTGCTTTGGCCGACGGGCAGCACCCTGGGTCTGGTGCTGGCGGTGGTGGGAACCGGCGTTTGGCTTGGGGTTCAGCATCTGAATTACCCGGAGTTTGGAGAGTTGCGGCGCGTGGCGCAACGCACCATCGATCAGCGGCAAATCGTGATCAACAATCTTTCCGTGCGCCGCGCCATCGAGGAACTCAAAGTGGCCCGCGATTACGCGCAACTGCGCAGCGTTCTGGTCGCCGCGTTCAACAGCAACGATTTCGATGCCTTCGAACTGCACCTGCGACCGCTTCCCGGAGATCGAACCGTCTTCGGCGAAAGCGCCAGCCACCTTCACTGGAGCAAGTTCCCTCACATGGCCGCAATTTCCAGCCAGCCCTCGTGGAAGCTGACTTTGGATCTGGTGACAACCTCGAAGCAGCCTCGCGGTTCCCTCGTCGTTTACCGTATCTACAGCCGGCGCGATCTTCAACT
>PLUW01000093.1 GCA_003162935.1 Acidobacteriaceae bacterium | reverse complement strand
CCGGGCGTCCACAAATAGCCGCTCTGCGGACACATAGGTTGCGAGTACGCTACCAGTTCGGGCGGGGCGACCGTGATAGACACGCCGAACTGCGCGAACGCGATGGCCGACATGGCCAGTACCAGAAGTGCTAACGACAGTAAACGGATTGTGCGCATTGTGAACCACCTTGCCAGATCATCCTTCGGGTTGCCCGGTTGTACCTTGCTGCTGCGGGCTGCGCGGATGGAACGGCGACGCGTCTATACGAGGATTTCACGAAGGTAACTATGGAGTCTGTGCACTACTGCTCACTTTTTGTGGAGGTCGAAACGAGCTCTGTCGGCCGTATTTTCACGAAATGACGTTGCGGGCGTCGGGACAAAAATGGCGCGGGCCCATGAAATGGACCCGCGCCGATCACAGTTAAGCTGGTTGCGTCCGCAGGCGACCGCCGGACGAAACCTGGCTACAGTGTGAAACTCAGCTCGAGATTGACGCCAGGAAACGATGCGTTACACAGGTAGTACACACCGTCAATCTCGATCACATAAACGTTTTGCGTGTACAGCCAGTTGCTGGGCCACGGCTGCTCGAATCCAAACGAATAGCCGCCGTACTGGAAGCGGTGATTGTTGTAGTCGGATTGGCTGACACGAAACGTGTGGCTCTGTCCAAAATGGGCCTTGAACTTGTCTGCGGGAATTTGGCCGCCACGGTTACCGGCAGTCTGCTGTCCCTGCTTTGCGTTCTTCTCTGCCGGCTTGGCGTTATTGTTTTCTTGCTTGGCGTTCTTCTCTGCCGGTTTCGCGTTATTGTTCTCTTGCTTCGCGTTCTTTTCTTCTGGCTTGCTCTTCTCTTCTTGTTTTGCGTTGTCTTCCGCTGGCTTCGCGTTCTTCTCCTGCTGTGCTGCAGGCTTCTCTTCTTGTTTTGCGGATTTTTCCGGTTGCGCTTGTTTCTCTTCCTGGGCAGGCTTGGCTTTCTGTTCCTCCTGCTCGTGTTGCTCCTGGGCGAACGCCGGAGCCGCGGCTACCAGCGTCAAAGACAGAACTGCTGCGGTCATTAGTCCTACTAGTTTCATGGGTGTTGCCTCCATTGTTGATCGTGATTTTTAGGTCGCGTATTCTAGCGTAAGCTTCCGGTCGTCGCATTGACTGGACTGCCGATGGCTTCGCCAGAAACGAGAAGTTCGACTCTTCGGTTCTGCTGTCGGCCGGCTGAGTTATCGTTTGAAGCAACCGGCAATGTGTTGCCGAAACCTTGGGACGAAACCGAATTGGTCGCGACGCCCTCTTGCACCAGGTAATCGCGCACCGAACTGGCGCGGTTCTCTGACAGCGTCTGATTCATCGCGTCGCCGCCCACATTGTCTGTGTAGCCGCCGACTGCGATGTCGAGTCCGGGATAAGCAAGAAGAATACCGGCAACTTTCGCCAGTTTTTCTCGCGCGCCCGGCTTCAATGAGTACCTTCCGGTGTCAAACAAAACATCGGACATGCTGACGATCAGGCCGCGGGCGCTGTCGCGAGTCTGAAGAATGGAATTCAACTGCTCGGACAACTTCGCGCGCATCGCCGTCTTATCGGTCTCCGCCTGCTGTGCGCTCGCCAGGGCTGTTTGTGCGGCTAAACGTGACTGCTCTGCATCGTCTTGGGCCGCCGAGAGTGCAGTCGCGGACGCGGCCTGGCTGTTGGCCATATCGGATTGAGCTTGCGCGGTTGCCGCTCGTGCGCTGGCAGCGTCGGAGCGTGCTTGCGCCGCATCCGATTCCGCCTGAGTCTTTGCTGCTTGATCTCTCGCCGCGTCAAACTGAGCTTGGTCCTTCTGTTGCAGCGCATTGGCGGCTTGCGCCTGCGATTGCGCCTGTGCATCGCTCGATGCCTGGCGTTCATTGGCCAGGCGAATCTCGTCCAGTTTCTTCACTGCGATTTCGCGCGCATCTTCGGCAGTCTGGACTGCATCGCGTGAAACGGCGATCAGCGGCTTGGTGTCGATGTGTTTACTGGTGGCATATTCGTCCGCATTGTTCATCAACTGGACCGCACGTTGATAGCTGTCGTTGGCATACTGCTCGGCGCCTTCGGACTGTGCGATGCGTAACGCATTGCGGGCTTCGAAAAACTCCAAAGGTAGCCTGGCATTCAAAATCACCGGGTCGAATCTGTACCCTGTAGGGATGTAGCCGCCGCGTTCTGTCAATTCATACTTTGCATTCACGGCCTCGCTGGTTCCCTTGGTGTTCTTGAGCACCACATTCTCAAGCACCACCACATTGCTCGGCTGCCGCACTGCATAATAAGGTTCCGCCGTAACAATCAGAGCGAAGGCCTGGAGGTCCGTGGTCACGCGCAGTTTGCTGCGATCATCTCCGCCCACTATTACTTCGCCCAGGTTTACGGCCCGGCCTTCGGGGGAAATCGCCCACAACACATAGGTCAGATATTCGTTGCCGAAGGTCTTAGGCGTTTGCAGATTGCTAAATTCCGCTTCGATCTCGATGGATCCTTTCTTGCTGTTCACCTTAGCTTCGCCATTCGCGGATGGCATCAGGTCCGTCCCCGAGAAGTCCAGCTTCGAACTCCCGCTGCGGTACCGATAGTTCACCGCTTGAACGGTTCGGCTGACTACGACGACTCGAAACGTCGGCGTTGAACTCATCGGCTCAACTGCAACCGAGGTTTGGGAATCGGTTTGAGCTACTACTGGAAGACTCAAGGCGACTACAGCTGCCAACAACAGTTTTACCTTCACACTATCTCCTTTATGTGCGTGTAGCTGTACGTGTAGCGATCTTTGCTGAGCTCAGCCCAGACTCGGCGTTGCTTTTTCTGTCTCTTTAGCTGCCCACGTGGATGTGGGACAGCGAATGAAAGAGTCCAAAAATATTCAGCAGCCACAGGACCACGGCAATGACCACGACGCCGTTCAAAATGGACTTGATTTGTCCTTGCATGGGGATGAAGCGATTCACCAGCCACAAGAGAACACCCACAACGATAAGAACTTCCAGCAGTTGAATTAGAGGCATGATCTTAACCTTTCGCCGTGACAAGGCAGGAGTCAACGGCAGCGACCTGGGAATCGGAGTTGCGAATCAGCGTTCGCGGCTCCGTCAACACACTCAACCTGGAACAAGAATGACAGGTGTGGACTTCTGTGTCTGAGCAAGATAGCTCACATTGAGAACTTGAGATTTGGCCGCCAGCGCCGCTTGTTACCGCAGCGACGCTTCGCTGGATGCGGCGGCGTTCAGCGAGGCACTTGCGGAGCAGCAGCAGCACTCGATCGTATGGCCTGCATCAATGCCCAGGAATACTCAAACTCCTGCCCGCACTTCAAGCAGACCTGATACGTCCGTTTCTTGATCGTGAATACACTGCTGAGCCGGCGGTGATGGCAGCCGATCGCGAACTGAAATATTGAGAGTATCGAATTCATGAATCGCCATCCTCAATCGTCAATCTTCAATCCGCTGCCGACGCTCGCAACTTCCATTGGCATCCAGCCACTCCAACAGGGAGCGCACACTGGCCCGAGCCAAAGCAATCGCACAATCCGCGGCGCCGTAATAGACGTTGATCGTGTCGCCATCGGGGTCCATCGTGTATCCGCACGGAAACACGACATCGTCAACGTCGCCGTGGCACTCGTAATCCGCTTCCGGTCCGAAGATCCACGAATCCCCTCGCAGCAAACACTTGGCCGGATTTTCGATATCGAACAATGCCAAACCCAATCGATACAGACAGCCCGAAGGGGTATGCCGCACGCCGTGGTAGAACACGAGCCATCCTCGGGCGGTCTCTATCGGCGGCGGCGACAAACCGATTTTGTTGGCATCCCACCATGCGCCGCGCCGCGCTTCCAGCATGAGCTTGTGTCTGCCCCAGTAACGCAGGTCGGGAGAATAAGAAATCCACATGTGCGCTCCGAGGTTCGTCATCGGACGATGGATCAGCGCCCAGTATCCGTCAATTCTACGGGGCAGGAGCGCCGAGTCTTTGTCGTCCGGGGGCATGATGACTCCGTAACGCTCGAAGGTGCGGAAGTCTTTGGTCAAGGCCAGAGACACTCCTGGACCGCCGCGCGAATAAGAGGTGTATGTCACGACATATTGTTGCAACTCGGGCACGAAAGTGATGCGCGGATCCTCAATGCCCCAGATTTCCTCTGGATAATTGTGCGGGTCGGGCATCAAGGTCGGCTCGCGATCGATTTGCCATCCATCGACGCCGTTCATGGATCGGGCCGCGCAAAGATGCGACAAGCCGCGCCGGTCCTCCACGCGGCATAGCAATAGCGTGGTCCCATCCGGCAACGTTGTTGCGCCGGCATTGAACACACTGTTGATGGAGTAGGGCCAATCCTTGCGCGTCAGGATGGGGTTGCCGGGATGACGCAAGAGCAACGACGGGTAGTGCACGCCTTCGACGTTCACAAGGGTTGTTTCGGGAGTCGTCATGAGAGATCTTTCAGCCTTTCAGGTGGATGCTTTTTCAGATGGACAGTCGGAATCGCCGGCCGAGCGCATTTCCCGGAGCGCCATCAGAAACGATAGCGTCGACTCCGCTCCCTGATTCTCATTGGCGCGGTCGGGATGCAAGCCATCGCGGCAACCGCCCGTGACGGAGTCATAAAGAGGAAGCTGAAGATCGTTGTCGCCAAGAAACCAGTTGAACGCCGACCATGCTTGGTTGTGCCAGCGGCTGTCGCCCGTTACGCGGAACGCTTCCAGACACGCGGACACCGCGCCGGCAGCCTCAATGGGCTGCTGATCGAAGCGCGCCTTTTCCCCGTCCTGGCGATAAAACCCCTGTGACCCGATGGGCACAAAGTGGTCATTGGTTTCGCAATGCTGCACCTGCATCAGCCAACCCAGAGCTTCGAGGCCGTCGGAAATCATGCGATCGTCCGAGCACGCCTCACCTATCACCAGCAGGGCTTGCGGCAACCTCGCGTTGGCGTATGCAGCGACATTTTCAAACCACTTCCAATCCGGTCTGCGGATCGACTCATACATTTCGAGCAACCGCCGGCTGAGTACAGCTCTAATTTTTTGCGCTGCGCGGTCTCCCGGATACGAATTGAGATATTCCTGAATTCCGAGAAGTGTATAAGCCGCGGCTCGCGGACTATAGATTTCCACCGCCGCAGGAAGCGCAAACTCGAATAGACGGCCCGCAGCGCTCTTCAATCCTTGATTGGTGGATCGGCCCAGAACGGTTCCAAGACTCCACAATGCACGGCCATGGCAGTCTTCCGAGCCTACCGGCTCGTTCCACCGGCGATCATAGCCGAGAAAGTTTCGAAACCTGCCGGTCGCTGGATCGAATGCGTGCTCGAGGAACGACAAATAACGGGCAGAGAAATCCGCAACCCGTGAATCTGTTTTCCCGTGCTCATCTTTATCGCCAGCTCTCGCCGGATTCTCCAGCAGCACCGTGAAGATAAGCGCGCGCGCGTTGTCGTCGGTGGTATGACCCTCACCTCGATTGGGGATGGTGAAAATCGCATGTTGCAGCATTCCGGTGTCGTCGGTCAGCGCGTTGACATGATCCAGTTTCAACTCTGGCAACCGATCGAGCGCTTTGGGAGTAGCGCGCGCCGAAAACTGAACGCGCGGGTATTCCATGCGGTCGCTGCGAACTCGGACGAAAGTCTCCATGTAGCCCTGCGCGACTCGTTTCCAGACCATGTCTCGGGCAAAAGTATAGGCGCGTTTCCGCATGGCATGGCGGATGGCAGGAGTATCCAACAGTTCGATGGTCTTATTTGCGATCGCTTCAGGATTTTGGAAGGGCACCAGCGCGCCCCGGCGGTCGTCCAATAGTTCAATCGCGTGCCAATACGGAGTCGAAATGATCGCCTTCCCCGCACCCAGCGCATAGGCCAGCGTTCCCGAAACCACTTGCGCTTCGTAACGATACGGAGTGATGTAGATGTCGGCGGCGCCAATGAACTCGGCCATTTCTTCATGACTCACGAACCGGTCGAAGAAGATCACTTGCGATTCGACGCCGACTTGCTTCGCCAATGCCTGCAAGCTTTCCCGATACTTGTCCCCCTCGCGACGCAGGATATGAGGGTGAGTCGCGCCCGCGACAATGTACATCACGTTCTTGTGCCGCGCCAAAATCTGCGGCAGCGCTTGAATGACGTTTTCGATGCCTTTGTTCGGCGAGAGCAGGCCGAACGTCAGCAGCACCGCTTTTCCCTCTACGCCGAAGCGATCTTTGTGGAAATTGGGATCGAGAAAGGGAAAGTCCGGAACGCCGTGCGGCACCATGTCGATCTTGCTGCCCGGCACCTTGAATATCTCCTGCAGGAACTGCGATGAAAGCTGGCTCATCACGATCAGACGATCGGAAAGGTCGGCGATTTCTTCCATCACCCTCAACTGATCGGGGTTCGGCTCGCGTAAAACTGTGTGCAGCGTGGTGACCACAGGCATTTGCAAGCCGCGTAGCAGATGCAGAATGTGGCTTCCGGCCGGTCCGCCAAAGATTCCATACTCGTGCTGCAGGCACACCATGTCGATGTTATTGAAGTTCAGAAACTTGGCCGCGTCCTCGTACGATTTCACGTCGTCTTGGGCCAGCGACCATCGCACTCGCTCCGGATAGTCGTATTCTTGTCCCGTATCGTTTACGGGCAGAGCCATCAGCTGAACCGCGGCATACTCCGCGGATAGCGCCGCGCACAGATCTGTGGTGAACGTCGCAATTCCACACTGTCGCGGAAGATGATTCCCGATCACCGCGATTCGACTGGGCATCGATATCTTCGATTGCAATCCTGGGCGATCCGCCGGCATCTTCTGTACCGCAGAAATAGCGGAGACGACTTCCAACGGTTCATTCGGAAGCACAATGATCGGCAGCGCCACTCCGTCCCTCACTTTCCTGGGTAAACGCATCGACTGAGGCTATTTTTACGGACAGACCCACCCAGATCCAGTCTGAGTGTCCCGTCCGACGTTGGAGATTTTCTCGCAGTCAGTGTCGAAGTCAGTATCGAACGAAAGTCAACTTGAGTACTGGTCAAAATTGATCAAGTGTGGGAACCCCAAGCTCATGCCCGCCGGGCACTGAGCAATTGTGAACAGACCTGTGGGAAGCCCGCTTATATACAAGATCCATGGCTAGGAATACCACTTTACTGTGCATCCACCGGGATCCCGCTCAACTGAGTTTATTGGCGGAACACGGCTATGAACTCGCGACCGCCACCACCGGCTCCGAGGGTTTGCGTCTTTTCGTGTCGCTGCCCGTGGATGCCGTTGTCATCGAATTCCACCTCGGCCTTCTCGATGGCGGGGCCATCGCCGATGAGATCAAACGAGTCCGGCCTGAGTTGCCCATCGTCATGCTGGCGGACCATGTCGAGTTACCCGTCGATGCTCTAAAGTCCGTGGATGCGCTGGTGGTCAAGTCTGACGGACCTCATTTTCTGTTGGCAACGATCCACTTCGTGCTCAAGGTGAAGCCGCTCCAACGCCGGGAAAGCAAGCTCAGGTCCGAGACGCCCGCACATCTGCGGCGTACGGGAAGATCACGCGAAGCAGCAGGCCATGGTCAGGCCAATGCTCCTCAATCGCCAATTGCCGGCAAGGAAACGCCCTTCTCACCAAAAGTTTGGAAAAGCATTCGCGATGGCGTCATTCGATTCTGACCAGACATGAACAATCGCCGGCCCTCAGGGCTATCCAGGTAGCAGCTCTACTGCGAAATCGGGAATCGTCGCGACTTGAGCTTCTTGCGGCTTCAAAAGAGTTGCTCTTGCCTTCCCCCACGGTGCTCTGAAGCGCATCCGTTTCCCTGCGGAATACTGAGCAGAATCGCTCCTTTTCACAAAACCACCATAACGGAGTTGTGGCGGCGACTTGACAATTCTCTAGGTACATGGGAGCCCAATTAGGACTAAAATGGGAAGTAGGGTTGGAAAACAATGGCTGCCTTTCCCCTGGTAAACAGGAAGAACCGCGAATTCGATCCCAACACGTTCCTCGCAACCATTGGCGAGGGCAGGAAAATACTGACTTTCGCCAAGCAACAGGGCATATTCGCGCAGGGCGACCCAGCGGACGCGGTCTTTTATATCCAGAAAGGCAAAGTGAAGCTCACCGTCGTCTCCAAGACCGGGAGAGAAGCGACCATCGGCATATTAACGGACGGAAAATTCTTTGGCGAAGGCGCGCTGGCCGGTCAGCCTCTGCGCATGGGATCCGCGGCGACCATGACGGATTGTGAGATTCTTCGCATCGACAAAAAAGCGATGGTGGCTGCCCTGCACCGCGAACACGCCTTTTCCGATCTCTTCGTGACGTACTTGCTGGCGCGCAACATCCGTTATGAGGAAGATCTCGTCGACCAGTTGTTCAACTCCAGCGAAAAGCGCCTGGCGCGAGTTCTCCTTCTGCTGGCCCATTTTGGCAAAGAAGGCGTGCCGGAAACCGTGGTTCCTAAGATCAGTCAGGAGAGCTTAGCCGAGATGGTCGGAACCACGCGATCGCGGGTAAGCTTCTTCATGAACCGCTTCCGGAAGCTCGGCTTTGTCGATTACTCCGGCGGCCCCGAAGGCGGATTGCGGGTGCACAGCTCACTGCTGAGTATTGTCTTGCATGACTAGCCGTTCCGCCGCAAATTCTATTGCGAAGGTTGGAGATATGAAAGTCTGCTCTATGCAGGGCTACTTCTGATTGCACTCGGTATCGCATTCCTGGTCGTGACATTCCCCACACCGAGACCAGGGCATCAAGGTCGGGAAAACGGACTTCGGCATTCAGTCCAATCACAGTGAGCGAGCCTCGCCCGGCACCAGTGTCGTGCTGATCGCAGGCGGGATCACCTTGAGCATCGCCGGCGCTCGTTCGCCAAGCTGACGCCCGCGAAGCTGACGCCAACCAGCAACCCGCTGCCCACTACAGCCCCTGTCTGGTTCTTCGAAAGCTCGAGCGCCCAGCCTAGACTACCGCGCCGCGGCCGCTGAACAGGTTAATGACCAGCACCACCAGCGCCACAACCAGCAACAGGTGAATCAAGCCGCCCGCTATGTGGAGGCTAAACCCAAGCAGCCACAGAATCAGCAGCACAACAAAAATAGTCCAAAGCATATCGATCTCCTTTGCTCAGTTGAGCGTTTCCTGAAATGCGCTCCCCGACAACTCATTTAACTTCTCGCTGGAGCAAGCGACTTCCCACACTCCAGGCAAGACGCCTGCACCCGCGGCGTAATCAGCCCGCAAAACGGGCAGATTCTCTGCGATGCAAAACCGTGAACCGGTCGCTGAACCGACGCAACCCGCTTCGACAGGGATTCACGAACTCTGGCCAACCTTCTGCGCAGATGATCCCGCAATCGATCTAGAGTGGTTCGCATCAGCTCTTCACCCGCGTTCCTTGCTCCTTGAAATACGGTTCGCTCCACGATTCCA
Organism: Acidobacteriaceae bacterium; assembly: GCA_003162935.1. GTDB lineage: Bacteria > Acidobacteriota > Terriglobia > Terriglobales > Acidobacteriaceae > Acidiflorens. The sequence continues at coordinate 47,200 of PLUW01000093.1, read as the reverse complement.
CGATTTAGGAGCAAGTGAACAGTGACACATTAGAGTGGGTCATTCTGTGCAAGATTGCTCACTCCAGCGAAGGTCTCAAGAGAATCATTCGCTGTTCCGGGGCCTGACTTGGAGCGCTTTCTTCGCGAAAGTGAGCAATTCAGACCAGCCATTCGCCTGTCCGTTGCGCGAATATTGTCGTGGAGAGAGTACTTCTTCTCTCTCTTTCAGGTTCTCTGAACTAAGTCAGCCATCTGAACAAATCTTCTCTTAGTTCCGCAGATCCAAAAGGAGCGACTTATGAAAAAGGTAATGTCTCTGTTGTTGATGAGTTTGATCGGCCTGGTTGGAACTTTCGCGTGGGCAGGTTCGTCCCGCGAAGACACGCTCGACCGCCTGCAATCGTCTGTCGATGTTCTGCACAGCATCATGGCGACTCCAGACAAAGGCATCCCGGAGCAAGTGTTGAACGATGCGAAGTGCGTCGTCGTCGTGCCCAATCTGGTCAAAGGCGGCTTCATCTTTGGCGCCAAGCACGGACGTGGCGTCGCCACCTGCCGCACGGCTGCTGGCTGGAGCGCTCCCGCATTCATCACGATTGGCGGCGGAAGCTGGGGATTGCAGATCGGCGTCGAAGACGTGGATCTCGTCATGCTCGTCATGAACGATCGCGGCTTGCAGCATCTGCTCTCCAGCAAGTTCGAGCTTAGCGGTGAAGGATCGGTTGCAGCCGGACCGGTCGGCCGTTCAGCGGTCGCTGGAACCGACTGGAAGTTGAACACGGAAGTCCTGAGCTACTCACGCTCCAAGGGAGTATTCGGCGGATTGACGTTAGAAGGTGCCGTAGTGGAGCAGGATAACGACTCGACACGCGCGATTTACGGCGACCATATGAAGTTCCGCAACATTCTTTCGGGCAGGGTGCCAACTCCCGCAAGCGCAGACGCGTTCTTGCAGGCGGTAGCCGACGCAGGCCACCAAGCCCATATCGCAGAAGCCCAATAAGAACAGCTCATCGTCTATGCAAACTCGTGCTTTGCGCTGACCGAAACCGCCTAGCGGTTTCGGTCAGCCTTTTTCTAGCTCTACCAGTGCTTGCGTTTACAACTGACCGTGGATTCGGCTCCCGCCTGAGGAGCCATTTTTTGTCCCCAACTCCCCAACCTCTTACCGAGGGCCACGCCCCCTTTCTTCCGCGCACGCAAAACGCTTGGGCCAACTGCAAAGTGCAGTGGCCCGATGACCCTTCCGGCCTGATCCCATTCCTGCAAGTCCATGCCCTGCAACCAATCGCCTCCCCAATCGAATTTGCCCTTAACGTGCCCTAGTAAAGACGCAAGCTGGCACGAAACGTCGCCGATCGCCAGTCGACGGAATCGAACCCGCAAAAGGAGGGTGTATGACAATCCTGTTCGTTCTGCTGACGTTCCTGGTAGTCATCAGCGTCAGATATTTCATCGAACCCCAATCACAACCTGCGCTGGAAACTGAAGTCGTGGTCAAGCCGCAGCGGCCGCGAGTGAAGCGCGAGTATGGATTTGAAATCCCGCAGGACTATTGCTTTCATCCTGGACATACATGGGCAACCAAGGAAAGCGCCACCAACGCAAGGGTCGGAGTGGATAAATTCGTCGCCCATCTCATGGGGAAGATCGACCATATCGAAGTTCGGGGAACCGATCACTGGGTTCGTCAGGGTCAGAAGCTCATCACCCTGACCGCGAACGGCGCCAGCGTGGATCTGCTCTCCCCCGTGGAGGGCGTAGTGATGGCCGTCAACGACGATGTGTTGCGAGATCCGAGCCTGATCACCAATGACCCCTACGAAAGCGGCTGGATCGCGATGGTGAAATCTCCCGACCTGAAAGTCAATCAGCGAAATTTGATCCAGGGTCCGATGGTGGCGTCGTGGATGCAAGACAACACCGCCCGGCTGAACGCCATGCTATCGCCCTCGCCGGCCTTGGCCCAGGATGGCGGAGGCCCCGTCAGTGGCTTGCTGCCGCAACTTACTCCGGAACTGCGCAAAGAAGTCGTGCAAGAGTTCTTCTTGTCGTAACCGCTTTTTGCCGCAAACGAGCAGAGACAAGAAGAAAGAAGAGAGGAGAACAACATGGCAACCACCAGAGCAATCCTGGTCGACATCACCAAGTGCATCGGATGCCGGAGTTGCGAGCAAGCCTGCAAACAGATCCACGGTTTCCCCATGGATTCCGAAACCAAGCTCTCCCCCACCGCTTTCACCGTGGTGGAAGAGCGCGGCGACCGCTTCGTCCGCCGCATGTGCATGCATTGTCAGGACCCGGCCTGCGCTTCAGCGTGTCTCGTCGGCGCGCTCAAAAAAACCGCAGCCGGCCCGGTCACTTATGACGCCGCAAAATGCATCGGCTGCCGCTACTGTCTGGTGGCGTGTCCGTTCAGCGTGCCGCGTTATCAGTGGTCGAAGCTCGTCCCGTATGTGACCAAGTGCGATCTGTGCGCCGGGCGGCAGGCGAAAGGCCAGCCACCGGCCTGCGTGGAGGCTTGTCCCGTACAGGCTTCGATCGCCGGCGATCGCGACGAAATTCTGGAAGAGGCGCAGCGCCGCATCCTCAACGATTCGAAATACGTGAAGCACATTTACGGCAGCGATGAAGTGGGCGGAACGTCGGTGTTCTTCATCTCCGATGTGCCGTTCGAGAAGCTCGGTTTTGTCGCCGTTCCCAAGCAGCCGATGCCGATCCTCACCGCCAACGCCCTAGGCGACGGACCGACCGTGATTCTGGTCGGCGGCGCTCTGCTTTCGGGCCTCTATTGGATCACGGAACGCCGGGCTCAGGTCGCTGTGGCCGAAGCCCGCGACAAGGCAAATGGAAGGAGTTAGCCATGACTTCGACAAGAATGACTACCACAGGAACGACAACCAACGAAATGACCGCTTCAAGATTTCCTAGAATCAGTTTCTGGCGCACCATCGTCGCGGTGATTTTCGCCGCCGGGATGTATTCGATGTATGCGCGTTTCGCGCTCGGCTTCCAATCCGCCACCAACCTTACCGATCCGCAACCTTGGGGTCTATGGGTCGGCTTGGGGACGCTTTGCGGCGTCGGCCTATCAGCCGGCGGTTTTGCCATTGCGACAGCAGTCTATATTCTGGGCCTGGAGCGCTACCGCCCCATCCTCCGCACCTCGGTGCTCATCTCCTTTCTCGGATACAGCACCGTCTGCGCCGGCATGCTGTACGAACTCGGCATCCCCTGGAGAATCTGGCATCCCATCGTGATGTGGAACCGCCACTCCGTGTTGTTTGAAGTCTCGTGGTGCGTGATGCTTTACACCACCGTTTTGGCGCTCGAGTTCTCGCCCGCGCTGGTGGAAAAAATCCCCTGGACCCGGGTGCGCGCGCTCTATCTCCGTTGGCACCATAGCCTCCTGATCGCACTGGTGCTGGCGGGAACACTGCTCTCGTCCATGCATCAATCGTTTCTCGGCGGACTCTACCTGATCACCAAAGGCAAGCTCTATCCGCTCTGGTACACACCGTACTTGACCACAATGTTTTATCTCTCTGCCATCCCCGCCGGATTAGCTGTGACCATCATGGCCATCTATCTCTGCGTGCGCTCGCTCAACGCTCGCGTCGATATGAACATTCTGAGCGACATAAGCCGGGTCATTGCACCGCTGCTGGCCATTTACGGAGTATTCCGCGCCGTCGATCTCATCAACCGCGATGCCACCCCCTACCTATGGATGTGGCGCGAAGAAACGGGTCTGTTCTGGCTGGAGATCGCGCTGCTAGTGGTCGGGCCTGTGGTGCTGCTGAACCTGGAGAAGGTGCGTATCACGCCCCTCTACTTATATTGGACCTGCGCCATGATCGTGGCCGGGTTCGTCACCAACCGGCTGAACGTCTCCGTCACCGCATTGCAGGCCAGTTCGGCGACCTACTACATACCGAAATGGACTGAGTTCGCGGCCACCCTGGCAACCATCGCCGCGGCAGTGGTGGCGTTCCGCTATGCCGTAGTCTACCTGGACATCCTGCCCAAGAACCCGCCCCGCCAGCGCTGGATGGTCCCCAGTGCGCCCGCGCAAGCGTAAACCGCAGTAGCCTTAACCAAAGCCCCGGGCGAAGAGCCCGGGGTTTTTCATTGGGGTGTTGAACACGACCCAATGCCGTTCGGACCCATTCACCCTCCAACATTGTTCTCCGACGCTACAGTCGTCATTCCCCCGCAGCGCCGGCCTGCTCCCTCCACCGTTGAACGTCCACGCCTTTCACCAGGAGCCACAGCAGCAGCAACAATTCCGCGACAAAGCCGAGGGGCAGAATGTAGTGAGACAGCTGGTTTGCGAGCGGCGGGAACAGAAAGATCATCCAACCCAACCCGGCCAGCGCCATCAGCACGCCCAGAATCCGAGGCAGGAAGGTCGACCTCAAGATGAGGCAGCCGATCAGGAGGTCAAAGAATCCGAAAAACACCAGGTCGATCTGTTCGGCCTGCGAACGCAATTTGAGAAGCATGAGCGCCAGCGCCTGCAACTGCTCCACCTTAAATACGCTCAAGTACTGCGCGCCCCCCAACAGGATGAATGGGGCGAGATAAAAGACATAGCTAGCCGCCTGAATGGCACATCCCACGACGCTGAAGGAAACCGCGAGTAAGGAGAGACTCCGGTTCACAGGCTTAAACAAGTTATAGAAGAGAACTGTCACCGCGACATAGAGCGCGGTCGCGACGAGATTGATAGCAAAGCCCGCACGAAACAAAGACTCGTGCGCCAGGATGTTGTGCGCCGTAGCGGCGGCGTCGCCAGCAACAACCAGACCTTTCACGAAGTAATCGGCGGACATTACCGTCAGAAAGTAAAGCAAATAAAAGACGCTGGTAATCCTTGCGCGAGGACGCGGCGACGCTTCTGCGATCGGTTCCGTCGTTGCTGTATTCATTCTCGTTTCTCCTTTAATGCGAATGACTGAAGAATGTGCGCGGCGCGCTACGATTGCCGTTCCCCCGCCGCTTTGGCCCCCTCCTTCCATCGCTGAACGTTCACGCCCATCACGACGAGCCACAGCATCACGGACCCTTCCCCGAGCAGGCCGGAGGCCAGATTGTATGGCGATAAAGAGTGTGCGAGCGGCGGTGACAGAAAAGTCAACCAACCGAAACCGGCAATCGCCATGAGCGCACCCAGAATCCGAGGCAGAAAAGTTGACCTGAAAATGAGGTAGCCAATCAGCAGGCAATAGAATCCGTTCAATACCACGGCGATGTTCAGACCCTGAGGCTGCCATCGAAGAGCCTCAAAGGTGAGTCCCACGAGACTGAGGAACGCCGCGAACGAAGAGAGGCTCCGGTTCACAGGCTTAAAAATGCCATACAAGAGCAGCGTCACGGCAATCATGCCTATAACCGCGATGAATCCCCCTGCGAGATTCAACCTGCCACGAACGAACAGCTCGGTGAATGCTGCTGTCATTACGCTGAGCAAATAAAGGGCGCCCGCAATCCGGGCCTTGAAACGCGGCGACGCTTCTCGAATCCGTTCCATCATTCCCAGCCTCCAGAAGTGGATGCCACAGGAACATAGCGACGCCGAATATTACGCCCGAAATGGCCGTGAGCACAACGAGACCGCCGGTTCGGACCAGCGCTTTCCTTTACGAAGTTCGCCGCGCTGGGACACACGGGGATCGGGGGCCTTGAATTTCACTTTTTCCTTGCAGGTGAAGCTTTGGGCAAGGGGCTCTCGTGGCTAGCTGGCGTGACATCGCCATCTCACTAGCCTTCCATCGCCGCCTGTTTCGAGGATGGCTTCTAATCCACCGCCCGCGCCTTGAGCCGCCGCTGTAACGATGTGGGATGAATGCCGAGAATCCGCGCGGCCTGCGTTTTGTTATTGCCGGTGGCCGCCAGAACCTGTTCGATGTAGTGGTCCTCCACTGCGCGCAGCGTCAAGAACTGGTCTCCGGTGGGAGAGATGTTGTCGTCGGAGAATGCTTCACCGGCCCTCTTCTCCGAGCGTTGGTCTCGAATTTCTTCCGGAAGAAGGCCGGTGTCAATCTCGCCCTCCGGACTGAGAATCATGGTGCGCTCAATCACGTTCCTCAATTCACGGATATTGCCGGGCCACGGATATTGCCCCAGCAGGTCCGCGGCCGCCGGCGTGAATCCGGTAAAGCTCTTTTTCAGCTCGCCGTTGAACTGCTGCAGGATTTCGAGCGCCAGAGCCACGATGTCCTCCTTGCGCTCGCGCAGCGGAGGAATATACAGCTGCACCACATTGATGCGGTAGTAAAGATCCTCGCGAAATCGCCCTTGGCTGACGGCATTTTTCAACTGGTCGTTCGTAGCCGCGATCAACCGTATATTCACTTTGATCGTGCTCGTGCCACCCAGCCGCATGAACGTCCCTTCCTCGAGCACGCGCAGAATCTTCGCCTGCGTACTGGCGGACATATTGCTGATTTCATCGAGGAACACCGTGCCGCCGTTGGCCCTCTCCAGCAGGCCTTCTTTGCGTCGGCGCGCGTCGGTGAAGGCTCCTTGCTCATACCCGAACAGCTCGCTTTCCAGCAAAGCGTCGGGAAGGGCGGCGCAGTTGATTTCCAGCAACGGCATCGCGGCGCGCGGACCAGCATAATGAACCGCCCGGGCAAGCACCCCTTTGCCGGTACCGCTCTCCCCCTGAATCAGAATTGTGGTGTGATCGGCTTCCGCCGCTTTGCGCGCCATCTCCAGCATCGCGATGGTGGCTTGATTGTGGGTGACGATGCGCCCAAAATTGTAGCGGCCTTTTTCCGACTCCACCGAATCCCGCAACCGCACTCGTAATCCAAGCACCTCCGCCGCGCGATGCAAGGTGGCCATCATGTCGTCCAGCGGAAAGGGCTTCGTCAGATAGTCAAAGGCGCCCAGCTTCATGGCTTCGACGGCGCGTTCCACCATGTGATACGCGCTCATCATGATCACGATCGCAGTCGGGTTCGCCTCCTTGATCTGGCGCAGCACGTCGACCCCATCGATGCCAGGCAGCACGATATCCAGCAGGATCAGGTCCGGTTTCTCTTCATGAAACAGTTTCAGGCCGTCTTCGCCGGAGAGCGCCGTGAATATCTCAAACCCATCCTGGCGCAAGCTGCGCGACATGGTGCGCAGCGTCAGTTCCTCGTCATCGATCAGTAGGGCGGAATAGGGCATATAAATTGACGTTCGATTGCAGCTTCTCAAACCACGATTTCAGATTGTTCTTCCGCTTGGCGTGACTCCTCCTGACGGATCGGCAGCGTAATGGTCACCGTGGTTCCCTGCTTCCACACGCTGTCAATTCGAATTTCGCCCTTGTTTCTCCGGACGTATGTCGCGCTGATGCTGAGCCCCAGCCCCGTGCCCTTGCCAACCTTGGTGGTGAAAAACGGCTCAAAGACGTGGGGCAAAACCTCGGGCGGAATGCCACACCCGGTGTCACTCACACGAATTTCGATGCTATGGGTTGCGGCCAGCGTGCTGGCGGAAATCGCGATCAATCCGCCGTCCGGCGTCGCTTCCGCCGCATTGATCAGCAGATTCATCAGCACCTGCGAAAGCTGATTGGAATCCACCACAATGTGCGGCAAGTCTTCAGGAACCCGGTTCTCCGCCCGTTTGTGGCGCAACGCCGGCTGGCCTTCGAGAAAGCTGAGCGTGTCGGCCACCAGGCGATGCAGGCTGAGGTTGCTCAGCACCTGTGGCCCAGGGCGCGCGTAGTTGACCAGCCCGCGCAAGGTCGCTGCAATCCGCTTGGTGCCGGCAATGCACTGTTCAACCTCCCAGCGTTGCTCGGGATCCTGGGCCGTCTTCAACTCCAGTTCCAGATGCGACAGGATGCCGAGCAGCGGGTTGTTAATCCCGTGCGCCGCGCCCAGCGCCAGTTGCGCCAGCGTGGAGTATTTTTCGTATTCGGCGAGCTGCGCCTGGAACTGGAACTTCTCCTTGTTCAACTCGCGGTCTTCCTGCAACCGCCGAAAAACTTCTTCCCGCGCTTGATTGCGCTCCTGCTCGAATCGCCGATTCAGCTTGGTTTCTTCCAGCAAGGCCTCGCGCGCGCGTTCCCATTCCCGGCGCTGCAGCAGCCACACAATCACCATCACCAGCAGCGCGGCAAAAGTGAGGGGAAGAAGCAAGCGCGCCATCGGCAATTCCAGACTGTTTCCCGATGTTCCGAAGACCAGCAAAAGGCTTCCCGCCAAGTCCCGCACACACGCCTCGGTTCAGGGCAAACGCACCCTGCTTACAACATGGAACGGATTGTGCCAGTGGGCAGTGATGGGGGTCACCTCTGTGGGTGCGGTTGCCGGAAAGCTACATCAGATGCGGGATTTGGCTCCGCCCGTCCGCAAGGTCGGAGAGGAGTTTGACCCAACCCGCCGGGCGACGTTGTCCCAGCGGGGATGATCGAAGTTGGCATAGAGCGAATCCCGAATGCCCGTGGTGTCGAGTCGACGGCGAATTTGCGAGGCGGCGCGCTCCACCGCCGCTTCCGCTTCCTGCAACACCGCCGCTTGTGTGGGGACGGATGTGGGGGTGAGGGACGGGCGACTCGCCCGTCCCCGATGCCGCGCATGAAGCCGACGTCAATCTCGCCAGCACCTCCGCACCAGAGTCGCTGCCCGCCGCAATTACAAATTCAATTGGCACAGACCAGCGCCCTGCATTCGCTGACGGCCTGCTGCCCCATCCGTAAGATAAGGCGACCCCCACGCCGGTCCTCCTGTGATCGACCAGACCATCTCGCACTACCGCATCCTCGAGAAACTCGGCGGCGGAGGCATGGGCGTGGTTTACAAAGCCGAAGACACCCGCCTCCATCGCTTTGTCGCCCTGAAATTCCTGCCCGAAGATGTCGCCCGCGATCCCCAGGCGCTCGCCCGTTTTCAGCGCGAAGCCCAGTCCGCCTCCGCGCTCAATCATCCCAACATCTGCACCATTTACGACATCGGAGAGCACGACGGCCACGCCTTCATCGCCATGGAGTACCTCGATGGCACGACCCTGAAGCACCGCATCTCCGGCAAGCCCGTCGAACTCGACGCCTTGCTCGTTTTGGCAACCGAGATCGCCGATGCCCTCGACGCCGCCCACTCCAAGGGATTCGTCCACCTCGACATCAAGCCCGCCGACATTTTCGTCACCGAACGCGGCCATGCCAAGATTCTCGGTCTCGTCTAGCAGGGAGCGAAGAACTCCGATTCGAGCGGGGTTGGGAAGGGCACGACTTTCAGTCGTGCCGATAAATCCTCAAGAGTGTTGCGCTTTAGCGCCTGGGGTGAGGTTTTGCTTCCTGGACGACTTTTCTGACGCCCGCTACTTCGCCGCCTGCGCCCTAGCCATCCCCGGCCGCGACCGTTTCATCGCATAGAGTGACCGGTCCGCCGCCGCCAGCAAGGTTTCCGCGTCCCCGCCATCGTCAGGATACGTTGCCTTCCCCACGCTCAGCGACAACACGTGTGCCGGACAGATCGCGCTCGCCACGTCGGCCGCGATCTTCTGCCAACGTTCCCCGATTTCCGCCACCGCCTCCGGCGGCATCCCCGGAGCAACGATCACGAATTCATCACCGCCAATTCTGGCCGCATAATCGTACTCGCGGCATGATTCCTTCAGCGCCGTCGCAAACGTGCGCAGCAGATTGTTCCCCTCGATCTGCCCGAAGCGATCGTTCACCTGCTTGAATCCATTCAGGTCCAGTACCAGCACGGTCAGCGGATCGTTCGATCGCCGGCATCGCGCCAATTCCGCTTCCAGATGCCGATACAGCGACCGCGCATTGGGAAGCCCCGTCAGAGAATCGGTGGTCGCCGAATCCTCGGCCTTTCGGACTTTCAGCGCGTTTTCGATTGTGATTCCCAGCTTCGAACCCGCGCTCTGCACAATCCGCAGTTGATCCTGGGTAAATGCGTCTTGCCCGGTTCGATACAAGGCCAGCACCGCAACCACGTTGGCATCGCCCTGCAACGGCACAGCCAGAGCGGATCGCAGATTGGTGAACCTCGCCGGATCGTTCACATATCCAGGTTCAACCGCCGGGTTGCCATTCATGATCGGTTTATTGTTATGCGCAACCCACCCGGAAAGGCCGGCTCCCACGGGAATCTTCAGCGATGAAAACAGCCGGAAGTTGTCGCCACTCACATACTCCGCCGTGAGCAAGTCACCATGCCGCACATACACCACCATTGCGTCATAGGCGACGAAGCGCCTCAGGCGAACCGAAAACATGGAGAGCGTGTCGTCCAACCGCAGCGCCGCTCCCAGATCGTGGCCCATTTCAAACAGGCTTTGCGCTTCCTGCCGCGCCGCCGCAATGCTCGAAAGAGTATCGTGATCCTCGTCCACCGGCTGCATGGCCGGCTCTGGCTGCCGCTCAAACCCCGCCGCCGGCGCCAACCCTCTCTCCACTTTCACATCCACCGACAACTGCGGCCGGTCCTCTTCTTTTTCGTGGGCCAGTTTCTCCAGCTCCACATATCGTTCCTGTAGGATCTTGACCACCTGCGGGTCAAAACTCTTCCCCGATTCGGCCGCGACCTTTGCCATCGCCAGATCCAGCGGAAGCGCCGGCCGATACTGCCGATGCGAAGCCAGCGCGTCCAGGCAATCCACCGCCGCCAGAATCCGCGCCCCAATTGGAATTTCTTCTCCTCGAAGGCCCCGCGGATACCCCGATCCATCCCATTTTTCATGATGCGAATGCACAATCGGCACCACCGGATACGGGAATCGCACCTGTTCCAGAATCTCCGCCCCAACGATCGGGTGGATTTTCATCTTCTCGAATTCCTCCGGCGTAAGCTTCCCGGGTTTCGAAATGATGTGCTCGGGAACCGCCAGCTTGCCGATGTCGTGCAGCAAAGAGGCCGCCTGCAACGCTTCCATTTCCGGGTGCGTCAAGCGGAGTTCTTTCGCAATCTCCATGGCGTACACCCGCACCCGTTGCAGGTGTTCATGGGTGTTATGGTCCTTCGCCTCAATGGCCAGCGCCAGCGCTTCAATCGTGCGCAGGTGCAGGTGCGACATTTCTTCCGCATGAATTTTTCCATCTTCCAGCTTGCCCACATACAGCCGATACGATCGATAGATCACGTAGACGACCGGCAGCGTGAGCAGCGCCGCCTGCCATCCGATCTGCCGGTTCAGATAACTCACAAACCCCGCAATCGCCGCCCCGATAAGGTAGTACGGAAACGACCAGAGGTAGCCCTCGACCCAAACCTGCCGCATCGATTTCCGGTCGGCGAGCGAAATCACCGTCGCCATCGCGCACGTATTGAACAGGAAATAGACAATGGCGGCGCAGGCCAGCGCCAACGCCCGCTGTTCGCGCAGGCTATGCGAACTCAGGAACTGGAAGACGCAATACGCAGCCGCAGTCGCCACCGTCAACTGCGAAAGATTGAAGATGACTTGAATCGGTTTGAGCCGTTTCGAGGAGTGCCAATACGATTGCACGAATACCGACGCCACGCCCAGCACCAGCGTCTCGGCATACGTCATTTCCAGCATGCCTAGGAACAGAAAAATGAAGCTTAACGACAACGTCCCGTCGATCCCGGGCAGCGTCACCTTAAGTGTTGAAGTTAACAACACTACCGCCAGGTAACAAAGAAACTCCCCCTTCCCGCGGATGACCGCGGGGTGGGCGATAGCCGCCGCAAAACATCCCAGCGCGGCAATAGCATTCAGGGACACGAATGCCTTTGTAGGATCGACCCGAAGCATACTTAATATGATTGTCGTCCGAAATGCGGCCAGCGCAGCCTGCTCTCGAATCTGTCGCGTTACGAAAGTGTTCCGCTTTCGACGGGAAACCACTTCGGGAGCTCGGTTCCACATCAAGCCCCTGGGGCAGGGCGCGTCCATCTCCACGCCAAACTGGTGTCAAGCCCCCGTCTCGACGGTTTTCCCGCTAACCCGATGAATTCGCTGGGAAAATAAAGTTGGGAAAGTTGTCCAGTTTGGGTGGTCAAACTGGTAGAATAAAATTATAGGGCAGAAATAAAAGATCAAAGGGTGCGGGATAACTCCCCACCCTTTTTCATTTGGGCGAAGTCTTGACTTTCGAAACCTTGAAACTCTGAAACCTTGGAACCTGGCTCCGCTAAGTCCTTATTCCGGAATATTTTACGGATAAGTCATTTAAACCCAAAGATTTGGCGAGAATTTTTCTCTAAATCTTTGATTCTAAAAGGCCGGGGATATAAATTTTTTTGTGACATGCGTCACAATTAAGACTCCCCGGCCTCCCGCCCTATTGCGGGAACCCGATCTTCCGCACCAGCTCCGCATAGCGCGGATCGGAGCGCAGGGAATCAAGCGCGGGGTCAGTCCGCAGGCCGACGACCAAGATGCAGCGTTCCTGGTAGGCGGTGTTGAGCCACTCGAAGGCGTGGTCCTTGTCGCCGGTGTCGGCATACAGCGCCGCGATTTGGTACGGAGCGAGGTAGTTGGTCTTGGCTTTGCGTTGGGCGAGTAAAACTTCGATCCCCTTGTGCGCGGCGCTGGGCCATCCGCCGGCGCGGAAGCCCGAGTCCAGCGCGGCGGCGAACTCGGCCATATTCTTGTCGCCCGATCGTTGAGCGTAGGCCTGATATTCCTGAATGACCTGTTGATACTTGTGCTCGCCCAAGTACGGGACGAGCATAAACCAGGGCCCCGCGGCAAACGTGGGATTGTCCGCTTCGGCTTTCTTGTACATCTCAATCGCCTTATCGTATTGACGATCGAAGGGGGTTCTAGAGGCAAGTCAATGGAAGCGGACCGGGGTAGTGGCTCACTTTGCTTGCCGTCCTGTGCAAGGCCTTTGCGCCGTAGCAAATAAAGAATTGTCATCCTGAGCGGAGCGAAGGACCTGCTTTTTGCTGGCAGTAATCCCGCACTGGGATCGATTCCGTTCCAACCTGGGCTACTACCTGACCGGGCATCCGTGCTGTCGTTGCGCTGTAAAACGTGATAAAACCAAGCACACGGACCTCCGGGAAATGGATTAAGAGCGAACAAAGGAAGATAGCAATCATGACAATAACAACCGAATCGAGCACTCTGACGCCGGGCACAACCAAGACTGCCGCAACGCGCATTCTCGCGAACTATATCGACGGCCGCTGGGTTGCGCCGCAGACGCAGAGTCTTCTCGACGTGACCAATCCGGCGAATGGGGAGGTTTTGGCGCGCGTGCCGCTGTCGGGCGCGGCCGAGATCGAGGCCGCAGTCGCCGCTGCCAGAGCCGCTTTGCCGGACTGGCGCGCCCGCTCGGTCGGCGAGCGCACGGAGTTTATCTACGCCATCCGCGAGAAATTCCGACAGCGCATCGACGAACTGGCCGCTTCGATCACCCGCGAAGGCGGCAAAGTGCTCTCGGATGCACGCGCGGAAGTCACGCGCTCCATTGAAGTGCTCGAAGTGGCCTGCGCCGCTCCCATGACCATGCAGGGACGCATTCTCGAAGGCGTGGCGCGCGGCATCAACACCGAGACCATTCGCCAGCCAGTCGGAGTTTGCGCCGCCATCACGCCCTTCAACTTTCCCGCCATGGTGCCAATGTGGTTTCTGCCCTTCGCCATCGTCTACGGCAATACGTTTGTGTTGAAGCCGTCGGAGCAGGTTCCGCTTACTTCGGAACTGATGTTTCAGATTTTCGAGGAGATCGGGTTGCCGAAGGGCGTGGTCAATCTGGTGAATGGCGCGCACGACGCGGTGAATGCCATTCTCGACAGTCCGGGGATTCGCGCGGTTTCGTTCGTCGGCTCGGTCAACACGGCGAAATACATTTACCGGCGCGCGGCGGAACAAGGCAAACGCGTGCAGGCGCTCGGCGGCGCAAAGAATTACATGGTCGTGATGCCGGATGCGGTCGTCGATAAGACCGTGTCGAACGTGCTCGGCAGTGCCTTCGGAGCGTCGGGTCAGCGCTGCATGGCGGGATCGGTGTTGGTGACGGTTGGTTCGGCGCGCGAAGCCATCATGGGCCGACTGAAAGCCGAAGCCGAGAAGCTGATTGCCGGCGATGGCATGAACGCGAAAGCCAGCCTGGGTCCGGTGATTTCGAGCGCCGCTTGCGAGCGCATTCATGGAGCGATCGAAATCGGAGTGAAAGAAGGCGCGAAACTGCTGGTGGATGGACGGCGGCCAACCGGGGTTCCAGCAGGCGGAAATTTTGTCGGCCCAACCATTCTGAACAACGTGACGGCCGAGATGAGCGTGGCACGCGACGAAATATTTGGGCCGGTGCTTTCGGTGATGCACGTGGATACGCTGGAACAGGCGATTGCGCTGGTGAATGCCGATCCGCGGGGCAACGGCACTTCGATCTTCACCGAGAATGGCGCGGCCGTGCGCGAATACAGCCGCCGCATCGAGGTCGGGATGGTGGGCGTGAATATTGGAGTAGCCGCGTCTCCTGCGTATTTCCCGTTTTCCGGCTGGAAGGATTCGTTCTTTGGCGATCTGCACGTCCACGGCTGGGATGCGGTCGAGTTCTTCACCCGCAAGAAGACGGTAACGTCGCGCTATTTCTCGGCGGGAGAAACGGGGAAGTTCTTCACGGAGCAGGGCGAGAAACACTAGACGGGACATCACGACGAAAAACAAAACCGGTGGAGGGACGAGCGAGATGCCAGTCCCTCCACCGGATATTTTTGTCTGCGATTCCGCGTCTAGTGCGTGAAGGAAATGTTCAGACCGGTTGCGATGGTGATGTCGTTCCTCTCGATGGGAGGATTGGACGCCAGCGGATGGTTGTCGAATACATCCGCCAGTGTCAATTGCCAGCCGAGCCACTTGTTGAGCTTGGTGACGAAGCCGAGGTTGAATGACCCGCGCATGATTCGTACATCATCGGGCGTGGTTGCGTCCGGGAACGCGATGTTGGTTTGACTGAAGCTCGGATAGAGGAGGAAGCCCTGAGTGAAGACGCTGTTCTTTCCGACCTTGTGGGTGAAATTATCGCCCACGGTCAGAGCGGCTGAGCTATCGGAGTGGTTATAAAGGACCGTGATCGTGGGCGGTGGCGGCAGCGGATTGCTTTCGGTTTCCATCAGGTTCGAGAAGCTTTCATGGGTGTAGTTGATGCCGGCCAGCAGATCAAGAGTCGTGTTGGCAGTCTTGATCGCGTGGAAGCCGATACCGCCTCCGAGAATGTAGCGGAGATCAAGGTCTTGCGGCGAATTATTGAAGAAGTCGCCACTCACGAATCCAAACACGCGCGGAGTGACGTCGCGGTCGTAACGGATTCCACCGCCGTTCGAGTTCGCCGTGGTTTGCGAGGGAATGGGTTGGAGGGCGAGCTTGCTGGTGGCAGCGTAATTCGTGGTTTCGTAGAGGATCAGCTTGTCGTGGAACCCGGTGCGGATGGCGTTGAAACCGATGTTCAGGTTTTTGGTTTCGCTGTTACCGGCGGTCAGGGCGAAGCCCAAATTGACGCCGCCTGCCCAGCCCTGTCCGAAGCCGGGGTGCAGGGTCTTCTCGTACGCAGCCTGCTCGGCGGGACTGCGGACCAATGTGATAGAGGACATCGGCGCCTCGACTGGCGTGCCAGCCCTGGTGGCAACGACCACATCGGTGCCACTGGTGGTGACGGGGCCAACCGCCGTCTTACCGCCGAGGGTTATGTTCAAGTCGCCGGCGGAGGTGATGCTCTGAATCGCGTCAAACTTCACGGTTAGGTCGCCGGCGGCGTCGGTGTGGATCACGAGCACCTTACCGTCGGACTTCGTAATCGAGCCCGTGATCTTGTCGCCATTTTTAAGGACGATCTGGTCGGCAAGCGCCGGGATCGCCAATAATAGACAAAGAGCTACCACGAATTTCTTATGCACTGAAAAAATCCTCCTAAGGGATTCAAAATGAGATGAGATTTCTACCTACGTTCAACCTACGTACAAACCAATTCCCCAAGACAAAAAGCGGATTACAGGATTATCCACTTCCCAAAATCTATTGCGATTGGATGCAGTAAATAATATCGAACTAGCAGTTATTTGTCACGCAGACAGCGGGATGTTAGTGCGGAGTCAAGCTTTGTTCTCGGGCTTGACGTCGGGTTTGGCTTCGGCCTTCACCTCAGGCGTGGCCTCAGTCTTGGCGGCGTTGCTGTTATCTTTCATGCCTTCCTTCAGTGCGCGAATGCCGTCGCCCAGACCCTTGCCCAACTCCGGCAATCGTTTGGGGCCAAAAATGATCAACGCGATCACTAGGATCACCAGCAGGTGCATGGGTTGAAACAGACCTTCAAACATAAAGCCTCCGAACCGGAAACGCACGACCGCCTGAGTCTTCTAGTGTACTCCAGCTCACCCCGGCGGTCCCGCCGAATTGCCGCGAGCTAGTGGCTCGGTTGGCGAAAAGTATTACCACCAAAGCGGCGAAGGAACACAAAGGAAAAGACTGAGACCGAGGGCCGGCCGCCGCTGGCCGCGCACGCTGGGCCATGTCCCTCGAAATTACCTCCGTGACCTATCGGCGACTCCGCCGCCGGGCTAGCTTGACCACAGGGCGAGACTCGCGCGGCAAAACCGCCGGAGGGCTTCTTGAAACGCTGTGTCTTGAGTTGGCTATTGCTCCTGCTGGCGGCAGGTTGCCTGTGGGCGGAACCGGTTCCGTCCACACCCGATGCCGACGCGATTTTTCTCTGGCTGGCGGGGGGCATTTCGAGNNGAGGCCGGCTGGCAACGGACTTTCGGGCAAGAGCTCGGAGTCCAAGTCACGCACCGGCGTCTGCTCCGGCGCGGCGGCACAGATTGCCGCTTTGGTTCACGAGAACAATTTCAACGCCGCGGAAGACAAAATCCGCGCTCTGCTGCGCGACGAGTCCGGCGCTAATTCGCCGAAAAACGCCTGGCTGCATTACGTCCTTGGAACGCTCCTGCGCCGCCAGGAACGCTTCGACGATGCGCTTGATGAATTCACCGAATCGGCGCGTCAGATGCCAGGGTCCGCCGAAACCCACAGTCAGATTTCTTACCTTTTCTATCGGAACGACGATGCCGAGGACGCTCTTGCCGAAGCGCGCACGGCGCTCAGCATGGATCCTGCCAACGCCGAGGCCTACCGTTCGCTCGGACTCGCGCTCTACGCCGGTGGCCACCACGATGCTGCGCTGCACGCTTTCGACGAGGCGCTCACGCGCGAACCCGCCGGCTCGCCCGCGAACGCCGACGTCTACTTCGATATTGGAATTACCGAGCGTGAGAAGGGAGACCTCCGCCGCGCCGCCATCGCCTATCGCCACGCTCTCAGCCTGCGCCCCGACTTCTGGGAAGCGCACAGCAATCTTGGCGTCGTCCTGCACGATCAGGGCAAACTGGACGAGGCCATCGCGGAATATCGCGCGGCCAAGCGCCTGAACCCCGACGAGTCCAGCGTCCGTAACAATCTGGGTAACACGCTTTGCGATAAGGAAGACTTCGACGGCGCGATTGCCGAGTTCCAGGATCTCTATCGCCAGAACCCGGAGTGGGACGGCGGCCACAACTGCCTGGCCCGCGCCTACATGTCGAAGCGCGACTACTCTTCTGCCATTCGCGAGTTGCGGGCCGCCATCGCCGCCAATCCTACGGGAGCCACCGAGCGTCGCGTTCTGGGTCAGGCTCTGCTTCTTGCCGGGAAGGATCAGGAAGCCCTCGAAGTTCTGCGCCAAGCGGTGGCGCTCAATCCACAATCCGGCCTCGGCCACCACTATCTCGGCGTGGCGCTGGTGAACATGCGACAGATGGCGGAGGCGGAGAAGGAATTTCGCGAGGCCCTCAAGCTCGAGCCGAGCGCCCAAAATCATTATTCTCTGGCCGCCTGCCTAATGGCCTTGAACCAATACGAAGAGGCTCTGGCAGAACTGGAAACAGCCTCGCGCATGGATCCCAGCGAGAACCTCTACCGAGCTCGGATGCAGGAAGTCGTCCGGCTGATCACGA
Source organism: Acidobacteriaceae bacterium (assembly GCA_003162935.1). GTDB lineage: Bacteria > Acidobacteriota > Terriglobia > Terriglobales > Acidobacteriaceae > Acidiflorens. The sequence goes on along the minus strand of PLUW01000093.1, from coordinate 29,295 downwards.
GTTCGAAGTAAGTCGCGTCCCACCTCCACTGTTGAGACGGGACGCACCAGGATCTTCGATTGGAAGGTTTTGGAGGGATTAAGGACGAGGCGTTACCTTGGCCATGCACCGACGTGCATCGCCTTAGGGCATTCCACCAACCTAGAATTCAGAGAGAGAGTAAACGCGGCGCGAAGCGCGCCGCCGGGGCCATCACTCCTATGGAAAGCACTGCTGCCGCACAAGCCCGGGAAAAGTCCGCTAGAGCCGCCGCTCCAACGATGCCGGAGCGTCGTACGCCGCTCGGGTCCGTATCCGAAGTCCCGTCGGAGAAAAAGCCGGTCGGCTACGGCCTGCCCTGTGCGCGCTGCCACGCCTACTACCCCGCCGACATGCACGCTTGTCCCATCTGCAAATCGCCGGAACGTGTCTCGCCCAATCAACCCGGGACGCCTTCCGCGGCGGTGCCGCCTGTCGCGGTCGCTCCCAGCACTGGCGCATCGATCGACGAAGAACGCGAGCGCCGGCTGAAGGAGCTTAAGTCCCAGGCTTTCGCTTCCCACAAGCAGATCAACGCCGCCCCTGGGATCACCGCTCCTGAGATCAATGCCCCCGCGGCATTCCAGTGCGTGCTCAAACATCAGCATAGCGGCGTGGCCGAACCGGCTGCGGTCTGCCATAGCTGCTATAGCAACGTCCGGCAAAAAGCCGATCTGATGGAAGCCGCGCTGCACATGGACCCGAAAGATGGGGCGAAAATTGTGTATGAGGCGGTTTGGGCGGATACATCCGATCCCACCGTTACCTACTTGAACGCCGCCAAGGCGATCCTGTCGGAGCTGCAACAACGCGCCGGCATCCGCCCTCTGCTCGGCAAGAATCAGCCCCTGGCACACTGAGCCAGCTCAAGAATCCTTATGACCACGGTGTATATTGCAGACGGGAATTGCAACTTTCCCGCTCGTTCTGCATCTTATTTTCCGGAGACACGCTATGACGGAAAAACTCACCGACCGGATCGCCGAGGGAAAGATTGCCGACGGAAAAATCGCCAAGACCGATGCTGAGTGGAAGCAGCAACTCACACCGGAACAATACCAGGTGGCCCGTGCCTGCGGCACCGAACCCGCTTTTACCGGCAAGTATTGGAACAAGCACGACGACGGGACCTACCACTGCGTGTGCTGCGGGACGCTGCTGTTTGGCTCGGACACGAAGTTTGATTCGGGAACGGGATGGCCCAGCTTCTTTGCGGCCGCCGACCGCAAGAACATCGCGGAGCACACCGACTCCAGTTATGGCATGACGCGCACCGAGGCTCGCTGCGCCAAGTGCGATGCGCACCTGGGCCATGTGTTTCCCGATGGACCCGGACCTACCGGACTACGCTACTGCATGAACTCGGCGTCGCTCGACTTTAAGCCGAAGAAGTAAAGCGCCAAAATAGAAAACGATGGAGCGCCAGGCGCAATCCCCCGGCCCGGACCGGTGAATCGCCGGTCCCTCCATCGTCGTTCCTGAATTCCGACTTCGAATTCAAACCTCGTTGGATTGTGCGGTGCCCGCAGCCGCAGCCGCAGCCTTGGGCGCTTCGTGCTTGCTCGGGGCCTGGGCCTGGTTTTTCTGGTCTTTCTTTTCGGGGTTGCGCACTTCGACGCCGCCCTTCAGGATCGCGCCCTCTTCGATGCTGATGCGGTGCGTGATCACGTCGCCGGCGAGTACGCCTTCGCTGCGCACGTCCAGTCGATCGGCGCACTCGACGTTGCCCTGCACCTTGCCCATGATGACGACTTCATTGGCCGTGATGTTGGCCGCGACGACTCCGTTGCGGCCGACCGTGACGCGATTGTCGGGAAAATTGATCGTGCCTTCGACGCGTCCGTCAATGAACAGCGATTCCGAGCCCGACACGTCGCCCTTGATGACCAGCGAGCGCCCGATCGTGGCTTGTTCCACCGGCGAGTTGGCCGGCTTGACGGGCGTGTAAGCATTCGTGGGGGCGGTGTTTGGAGAGTACTTCTGTTCCGGAGACTGCAACATGAATGACCTCACTTGATTTCCGCAACCGCAGCGGGAGTTGGCGTCGCGGCGACGGTCGATAAACTTGAAGCGCAAACCGAGGATGTCACGGAAGGACGTATTACGACAGATTACCGAAGTGTGCTGTGCGTCCGCGTAGGCGCTTGGCTTTGACCCATTCGGCTTCGCCGCGCGTTCTCAGGAAGGAATTTCCCAGCCTTCATCCTTCATCTTCCGATTCGTCCAATGTTGCAGTTGCACGAAGACCGCAGGGTCGATCACGACAAAGCGCAGGCCGGCTCTTCCTCCTGCTTCGGTCCATGCCACGCGGCCTTTCGCCTGAACCACGGTTTCACTCTCGGGCAACAGAAAGCTGACGTCGACCAACCCGGCAAAACCAGCCGCATCGCTTACCGCGTCGAGCCCCATGCCTCCGGTGCTCAGGTTGACCGCCTGCGCCTGGATTTCCTTGCCCTGCGAATTCTTCAGGGTCACGGACAGATTGACTTTGGCGCGAAAAAACTTCTGCTGATCTTCGCTGATGACGCCCAGTTTGGCCAAACCTTCGCTGCCACGGGTATCGATCTCATATTCCCGCAGCTTGCGGCTGAGCGTGCGGCGAGAGATTCCCAGCTGCTCGGCGGCATGAGCCCTGTGTCCACCGGTCTGCTCCAGGGCGCGGATGATCATCTGCTCTTCCATGTTGTCGAGGTTGCCGAGCGGCACGGCGCCGCTGGCGCGGACTGCGGCCCTCGATTCGCCATGCAGTTCGGCATGGAGTGCGGCCAGGACTTCAGCCCCCGTGATCTGGCGGTTGTCGTTGGCCATGGCCAGCCTTGCCACCAGGTTCCGGAGTTCGCGAATGTTTCCCGGCCAGGAATGGCCGCGCAGAGCTGTCAACGCGTCCGCTGCGAAAACCTTATCTCCCGCTTTCAGCGAGAGGAAGTGGCGTGCCAGCGCGGCAATGTCCTCGGGACGCTCGCGCAACGGGGGAACCCGCAATTGGAATTGGCCGAGGCGGTGGAAAAGATCCTTGCGGAATCGCCCCTCTTTCACGGCCAGCTCAAGATCCTGATTGGTGGCCGCGACCACGCGCACGTCGACGGTGATTTTCCGATTTCCACCCAGGCGGTAATACGGCTGGCCATCCAGCACGCGGAGCAGTTTCACCTGGATTTGCGGTTGCAGCTCGCCGATTTCGTCGAGAAAAATCGTGCTCTTATCGGCCAGCTCAAACAAGCCGGGCTTTGAGGAGTCGGCGCCACTGAAGGCTCCCTTCTCGTAGCCGAACAGTTCGCTTTCCACCAGGTGCTCGGGCAGGGCGGCGCAGTTGATGTCCACCAACGCATGTTTGTGGCGATACGAAGATTCGTGGATGGTGCGCGCAACCAACTCTTTGCCGGTGCCGGTTTCGCCCGTCACCAGCACAGTCTCGGTGTGCCCGGCGACGCGGTCGACCATGCCCATGAACTTGTGCATGATCGGGCTGGCAATCAGAAACTGTGTGCCGTCGATCTGACGCCGCGCCAGCGGTACCGCGACGGTGGCAGCCGGGGCATCAACCGGCGGAGCAACCTCGGCGAGTTGCTTGTCGGCGATGTCGATCGAAAATCCGAGAATGCCCGCGGGTACTGCATTCGCATCGCGGAGCAGTGTCAAACACAGATGAGCTTCGACATCCTGGCCGGACTTCGTGCGGCAGCGGAGTTCGCCTTCAAACCGGCCCGCTTCCCGAACCTGGGCCAACGCGCGGGTGGCCTGCTGCTCGACACCGTAGAATTCGGCGATATTTTGCCCGATCAGATCCTTGGGCACAAAGCCGTAGCGATCGACACCCTGGTTGCAACTGGTGATGATGCCCTGAAGGTCGGTGGTGAAGACCGCGTCCCGTAACTGGTCGAGAATGCCGGGCGGCAAAACGAATTCAAGACTGGCCTCACCCATCGGGTTACAGCTGTGGCCAGTTCGGCCCCGGGTTGCGATTTTCGGCGCTCTTTCCGTTGGCGGAGTTTTGACTGAAATTGGCATGTCTATGTCGTTGGCAAACGGGGAAACGTAACCCCCGCGCTGCGACCTTTGAAGCGCTCGACATCAGGCAGGTGCAGACGGACGCCCCTATGCATGATGCTGCCACAATGGCGATCGTTTGTTGGGTGGTTCCACAGCGACCGACACACCGAAGTAACTATCGTCCCTTCCTGCGTCAGAGTTGTGCCGAATGGGGGTTTTTCCATCACACCCAAGCTGCCGGCAGCGGCGCCTTGATCGTTACTTCGGTTAGGTGTGGGATTCCTCGACAGTAAACTACGATCCGATACAAGGGGAAAACCAGATTTGCAGTGCGTTGGCACCGGATGTCGATCCCCCAAGTTGGGCAGGTTGGGTCGCTTTCGAGGACAAACTGGAATGCGCCGGGAGCGCGCTGGAATAGGCAGGCATCGCTGCCGCCGAACCCATGCGGCGACAGCGGTACCGAGAAGCGGCCTTGAGGACGTGCAGGCGCACGCGGTGTAAATGGAAATTGCAGGTCGGCCTATGTCAATTCGGGCAAGACTGTTTATCGAAGCCACTGCGGCGCTCGGACTGTCGGCGCTAGTCTATGCCCTATGGCACTGGCAGAGTGTCGACCTGACGCGATTTGCCTGCTACCTGCTGGTCGCCGTGCTCGCCTCCAATCTCAAATTTCAGCTGCCCGGGTTCGACGGCACCATGTCGGTGAACTTCCTGCTCATTTTGCTGAGCGTGCTCGAGCTGAATCTTCCCGAAACGTTGGTGATTGGCTGTAGCGCGACGCTGGTGCAATGCCTGGCGGGATCGCGCCAGAAGATCGCTCCCATCAAGATCGCGTTCAACGTCTTCGGCATGATGGCGAACGCCATCGTTTTGTCGTACTTCGCCTATCACGATTTGCAGCGGATGCTCGGCGCGGGCACACTGCCGCTGCTGATCGTGACCTCCTTGATTTTCTTCGTGGCCAACACGGTCCCGGTGGCGGTCATCATTTCGCTGACCGAAGGCAAACCGGCGTACAAGGTCTGGGCCGAATGCCACTTCTGGTCCTTCCCCTTTTATATGGTGGGCGCTGCGGTGGTGTTTGCGGTGGGTTTCCTCAGCAAACAGGTGGGATGGCAGACTTCGCTTCTGGTTCTGCCGCTGATCTACTGGGTCTATCGCTCGTATCATCTCTATCTCGCCAAGTTGGCGACGGAAAAGCAGCAGGTCGAGATTGAAAAACGGCACGCCGAAGAGGTTGCCGCCCTCCACTTGCGCACCATCGAGAGCCTGGCGCTGGCCATCGAAGCCAAGGACCACACCTCGCACCAGCACCTACAGCGGGTGCGCGTATTCGCGGTCGAGGTGGCGAAAGAACTGGGCTTCGCCGAGAGCGAAATCGAAGCCTTGCGCGCCGCGGCGCTGCTCCACGACATTGGGAAGCTGGCCATTCCCGAACACATCATCAATAAGCCCGGACGCCTGACCCCGGAAGAATTCGAAAAGATGAAGATCCACACCCTGGTGGGGGCCGAGATCCTGCAGCGCGTCGCGTTTCCCTATCCGGTCGCGCCCATCGTCCGCTCGCACCACGAGCGCTGGGACGGAACGGGCTATCCCGACGGGCTGAAAGGCGAAGAGATTCCGCCGGGCGCGCGCGTCCTGGCCGCCGTCGATTGCCTGGACGCACTGGCCTCGCATCGCCAGTACCGCAATGCCATGTCGCTCGATGCCGCCATGCAGAACGTTGCCTCGATGTCGGGCTCCGCCTTCGAGCCCAGAATTGTCGAGGTCCTTCAACGCCGGTATCGCGCAATGGACATCCTGGTGCAATCGGATTCCCAGTTCGATGCGCCGGCCGCGGGGGCTGCGATGCCATCGGCCGACATCCGCATTGCGCCCAGCGCAGAGCCGGCGAGCGGACTCGAACATTCCGCGCCGCTTCCCGGCGCGCCGAACGAAGCGGATTTTCTCTCCTCCATTGCCTCGGCTCGTCAGGAAGCGCAGATCATGTTCGAGATCAGCCAGGATCTCGGCAACTCTCTCAGCCTGGGCGAAACTCTTTCGGTGCTCTCCGTCCGCCTGCGCAAGATGATTCCTTACGATTCGATGGCGGTATTTCTGTTAAAGAGCGGCAAACTGGTGCCCGAACTGGTGAGCGGCGACAACTTCCGGCTGCTCTCGTCGCTGACGATTGGCCTGGGAGAAGGTCTGTGCGGCTGGGTCGCGGAAAAACGCAAGCCAATCCTCAATGGCAATCCCGAAGCCGAAGCCGGATATGTGGGCGATCCCTCGCGATTCACCACCCTGCGCTCGACGCTCGCGGTGCCACTCGAAGGACTGAATGGCGTGGTCGGGGTGCTGGCCATGTACCGTACCGATCGCGACGCCTTTTCGCCCGATCATCTCCGCATTCTGCTCGCGGTCAGCTCGAAGATCGCGCTCTCGGTGGAAAATGCCCTCAAATATCAGCAGGCCGAGGACTCGGCGACCACCGACTACCTGACCGGTCTGCCCAATGCCCGCTCATTGTTCGTCCATCTTTCGCGCGAACTGGCGCGCTGCCGCCGGACCGGAACCTCGCTTGCCGTGATGGTGTGCGACCTCGACAACTTCAAGCAGATTAACGATCTCTATGGCCACCTCGAAGGCGACAACCTGCTGAAGGATTTCGGCGCGCGACTGCGGGAAGTCAACCGCGGCTACGATTATGTCGCCCGCATGGGCGGCGATGAATTCGTGATCGTCGCTCCCGGACTCAGCCCGGAAGCTGCGAGCGAGAAGGCCAGCCGGCTGCATCTGCTGGCGATTGAAGCGGGCCGGAAGATCGCTGGACGCGATCTGGTGGGCATGAGCGTGGGCGCCGCCTTTTGCCCGCAGGATGGTTTCGAGGTCGAGCCCTTGCTGGCCGAGGCGGATCGGCGCATGTACTCCGTGAAAGAAGCGCACCACTCCGAACCCAACGGCGACCCGAACTCTTCGAAGCCGCGCGCGCGCGCCACAACGGTGAATTAGGACGCTGTGATGCTCATATCGAAAACGGCACCGCGGAAAACGCTGTTCTGGAAAATCGCCCGGCACCTGGCCGCGATCGTCGCGATCGTCCTGCTCGGCGGCCTGCTTTCGGCCACGCTGGTGCGCCTCGCTCCCGGTTTCGATTCCGACGAGCGGGAACTCGATCCCGGCCTCAGCGCCGAAAGCGTTCGCGCCTTGCGCCAATCGCGGGCGGGCGAACACAACATTCTCCGCTACTACTCCGGGTATCTTCGCGCCGCCTGGCACGGCGATCTCGGCACTTCTCATGCCCTCGGCCAACCCGTGCAAAGCCTTTTGCGCGAGCGCTGGCCGGTCACTTTGCGCGTGGCCGGCGTTGGCCTGTTGCTGGCGTGGCTGCTGGCATTGCTGCTGGCCTTCACCGCCTGCCTGTGGCGTGTTCCGGTATACGAGATGATGGGGATCACCCTGAGCGGCGCCTTTCTCTGCATTCCGGCGGCGGTCCTGGCTTTGCTCTCGGTGATTCTCAACGCTCCCGGATATCTTGCCATCGCGCTGATCGTGTTTCCCAAGATCTACCGCTATTCGCGGAGCCTGCTGGCCAAAGCCTACGAATTGCCGCACATCACCGCCGCCCGCGCCCGCGGACTGGGCGAAATGCGCGTCCTGGCCCGGCACGTGCTGCCCGTCGCCGGACCGCAGATGATTGCGCTTGCCGGGGTCACCGTCAGCATCGCTCTCGGCGCCAGCATTCCGATTGAAGCCTTGTGCGGACTGCCGGGCATCGGTCAACTGGCCTGGCAGGCGGCGCTTTCCAGAGACCTTCCCTTGCTGGTAAATCTCACCGTGCTGGTTACGCTCGTAACCTTGCTGGCGAACTCGGGGGCCGATGTAATGAATTACGTGTTGCAACCCCGCGACGTTTAGCCGGAGCCTCAACCCTACATGAACCTAGCCCGCAAGCTGGCGTGTGTCGTGGTCGTATTCGTGTGCGCGGTGTCGCTCGCCGCCAATTGGCTGGCGCCGGTTGGATACGCCAAACAGTTTCGCGAAGCTCCCGGCGCGCCGCCCTCGCATGAGCATTGGCTCGGCACCGATGAAGTGGGCCGCGATCGCTTCGCGCGCGTGCTCTACGGCACGCGCATCTCGCTGCTGCTCGCTCCCGCTGCCGCTCTGGTCTCTACGCTATTGGCCGCGCTGGTGGGCGGGCTTGCGGGATACTTAGGCGGAATCTGGTTGCGTCTCGCCCGAGGGTTCACCGACCTGTTTCTTTCTCTGCCCTGGCTTTTTCTGTTGATTACGGTCCGCGCGGTCTTGCCGCTCAATGTTTCTCCGCTGACCTCGGTTCTGATTACGTTTCTCATTCTCGGACTGCTGGGCTGGGCCGCTGCGGCGCGCGTGCTTTCGACCAGTGCCGATGCCTTGCGCAACTCCGATTTTGTCTTGCAGGCTCGCGCTTCGGGATTGCACGGCCCGCGGCTTTTTCTGATTCATGTTTTGCCTAACCTGAAGCCGGTTCTCTACGCGCAGTTTTGGATTTCGATTCCGGTCTTCATCCTGAGCGAGGCCAATCTTGGCATCCTCGGTTTGGGCGTCGCCGAACCGCTGCCTTCCTGGGGAAGCCTGCTGCGCGAACTGGAAGGGTTGATGTCGTTTCGCGAAGAACCGTGGCGACTGGTGCCGTTGGTGCTGCTGATTGTTGTGATGACGTCGTTTCAGATGCTCTTGTCGAAAGAGGAAGTGACCGCATGAATATGAACAAATCCGTCCGCCGCGCATTTTTGCAATTGCTGGTCTGTTTCTTTCTGCTCGCCGCCTTCGCCTTCGCGCAAAACGGCGGTGAACTGCGGTTCTGCCTGCGCTCGGAGCCGAAGACTTTCGACCCGGCGCTGGTCGATGACGATGCTTCCGTGGCCATTCGCTATCTGACCGGCGGCGTGCTGGTTCGCGCCAACCGCAAGACGCAGGACCTCGAACCCGAACTGGCGGAATCGTGGAGCGTGTCGAAAGACAGCAAGCAGATCACATTCAAGCTGCGGCATGGGATTTTATTTTCGGACGGCAGCCCGTTCTCGGCCGAAGACGTCGCCTTCACCATGCAGCGGCTCATGGACCCCGCGCTGCACTCTTCAACCGGAGACGCGTTCCGCTCTGGAAGCGGCACGGTCAGCACCAAGATCATCGCCCCCGACCAGATCGCGATCACGTTTCCCGCGCCGCTGGCCGGACTCGAACACCTTTTCGATCAGGTGGCGATCATGTCCGCGCACTCTCCCAAGAAAGAGGGGGCGGTGCTCGGGCCGTTCATGGTGGCGGAATACAAGGCGGGGTCGAGCGTGCTGCTCAAGCGCAACCCCAACTACTGGAAGAAAGACGCTGCGGGACGCCGCTTGCCGTACCTCGATTCTGTGCGGCTCGACATTCAGCCAAATCGCGACGTCGAAATGCTGCGCTTCAAACGCGGCGAACTCGACCTGATCAACTCTGTCGACAGCGATTACTTCGACCGCCTGGCCGCCAGTTCACCGCAACTGGTGCACGATGCCGGCGCTTCGCTCGATTACGAATTCCTGTGGTTCAACCAGGTGGCCAGCGCTCCCATTCCGGAGTATAAGCGCGCGTGGTTCCGGTCAGTCAATTTCCGGCGCGCGATTTCGCAAGCCGTCAACCGCGACGATCTGAGCCGCATCGTTTTCAACGGGCACGCCCAGCCTGCCGTCGGCCCGGTTTCGCCCGCGAATAAGTTCTGGTTCAACAGCAAGCTCAAGGCCGAGGCGTATCGCCCCGACGCCGCGTTGAAGCGTCTGCAAGACGACGGCTTTCATTTGCAAAATGGGACGCTGTTCGACAAGGCGGGCAATGCAGTCGAGTTTTCCATTGTCACCAACGCTGGCAGCAAACCGCGAGAACGCATGGCGGTCATGATTCAGGAAGATCTCGGCAAACTCGGGATCAAGGTGAATGTGGTCACGCTCGACTTCCCTTCTCTGATCGAGCGTATTTCGCAGAAATTCAATTACGAAGCCGCGATGCTCGGGTTCCGCAACGTCGAGCTTGATCCCAATAGTCAGATGACTATCTGGCTGAGTTCGGGCGACAATCACGCCTGGAACCCGCAGCAGAAATCTCCAGAAACCGCATGGGAAGCCGAGATTGACCGCCTGATGCGGGCACAAGCCTCCACCGCCGATCCCAAGAAGCGCAAGGAGAGCTTTGACCGAGTGCAGGAAATCGCGGCCGAGCAGGCGCCCTTGATCTACCTGATCAATCAGAATGCGCTGTCCGCTGTCTCCAACGCGGTCGCGGGCGCGAACCCGGTCATTCTGAATCCGCAGACTTTCTGGAACGCCGAGCGGCTTACCGTGAACTCACAAGCGCGAGCGAGTCGATAGACGAGTGACTGACAGAGTTCGTAAGACAGAGCCACTAAGTATGCCGACGCCCGATTCCTCGCCAACCTTGCTCTCCGCGCAGGTCACCGTGCGCTATCCCGGCAAAGCGCCGGTGCTACAGGGGATTTCGCTGGATATCGCTCGCGGCGAAGTCGTCGGTCTGGTCGGCCAAAGCGGATCGGGCAAGAGCACGCTGGCGCTGGCCATCCTCGGATTGCTGGGCCGCCAACGCGCCATTGTGGAGGGCAAGATTGTCTTTCAGGGCACGGATCTGCTCACCCTGCGTGAACGCGAACTGCGCAGCCTCCGCGGACGAGCTTTGAGTCTCGTGCTTCAGAGCCCACTCGCCTCACTCAATCCAGCGCTCGAAATCGGCACCCAACTGCGGGAGGCCTGGCGCGCCCACAGTGAGCGCGCCGCCACATCGGACGACTGCGATCGGGCGATCCAGTCATCCTTGAAAAATGTCAGCCTGCCCTGCGGCGGGAACGACCGGGACTTCCTGCGCAAGCGCGCATCTCAGCTCAGCGTGGGACAGGCGCAACGCGTACTGATCGCCATGGCGATTCTGCACCGGCCCGCGCTGTTAATCGCCGATGAAGCGACCAGCGCGCTCGACGTGATCACGCAATCGGAAATCCTTGAGTTATTCGCGCGCCTGAATCGCGAGACCGGCATGTCGATTCTCTATATCTCGCACGATCTGCCGTCGGTCGCCGGAATCTGCCAGCGCATCGCCATCCTGCACGAAGGCGAGATCGTCGAGTCCGGAACGGTGGAACAGATTTTTACAGCGCCCGCCCACGAGTACACCCGCCGCCTGATGCAAGCGCTGCCGCAGCTTCCCGTCCAGCGGGAAGTGCTTCTGGCCAGGGCGCACGCCGTCACGCTGGACTAACTAAGACCGCTTGGCGCCGGGCTAGTGCTTCACAAAATACAAATCAGCCACGTGATCGGCCAATGCGGGTGCGTCGGCACCGGCGCGATTCGATAGAACGACGATGGTGAGGTGATCGTCGGGATATCGTTGGATGGCGGTGCGAAATCCCACGGTCTCGCCCTCGTGCGCGTAACGGCGATGCCCGCGGTAGGGATTCAGAAACCAGCCAAAGCCATAGAGCGGCGCGACATTGCCGTCGGGGTCGTGCAGAGCAACTCCGTTTACCGCAGTGGCCGGGGTGAATGCAGGGTCCATTTCTTTTGCCGTCAGAAGCTTGGAGCCGGCCAGTGCGGCATCCCATTTGGCCAGGTCTTCGAGTGAGGTATAGACTCCGCCGTCGCCCAGGGTGGCCGAAGTCGAACTCTGATCGGTCTCACGCCATCCCGCGGCCGCTCTCGTATGGCCGTAGGCGCGATGCGCAACTTCGTTCCTGCCTTTTTCGTAGGCGACTGTGTTCGTCATCCCCAGCGGGATAAAAATTCGCCGGCGCAGAAAATCTCCAAACCGCATCCCTGACCGTTTCTCCACCACCATGGCCAGCACGACATAGCCTGAATTGCTATAGGCCCAGCGGGTGCCGGGGACAAAACTGGTTCTCGTCTCATGCTTCAGCAAGTCAAGCACCCCGGCATCGGCGATCTGCGGGATTTTGTCGTCGGGGATCCCCGCATATTGCTTCGCCATGATGTCTTCATAATCGATCAGGCCCGAGGTGTGATTCAGCAACTGGCGGACGGTGATTGTGTTTCCGTAAGCCGGGAAGTCCGGAAAGACGTCCGTGAGATGGTCCTCGTAGCGCAGCTTGCCATCGTGAACCAGCAGCATGACCGCCATGGCGGTGAATTGCTTGCTAACCGAAGCCAGGCGAAAGTTCGTTTCCGGACCGATCTTCTGCAAGGTTCGCAGGTCGGCTACGCCATAGCCTTTTCTGAATATCGGCCGGCCTTCCTTGATTACGAGCACCGCGCAACCGGGATCGTGCACGGTGACGAATTTCGAAAACAGGCTGTCGATGGCCGAGGCGGGAACCTGGGCGAGCGCGGCGCCCGGCCACGAAAGCATCGCCATTCCTACCGTGAAGCCGCCGATCGCGATGCCGATGCGCTTCATGCCTTGGCCAGTTGTTCCGCCACTTCCGGAAGTCCGGCCGCATGCCACGCGTCGAATCCTCCCGCGACGTTGACTACGTTGCGATGCCCCGCGCGCTCGAGCAAACTGCACGCAACCATGCTGCGGTATCCGCTCTTACAGTGGACCGCGACCGGCCGCTCCTGATCGATAGCGGGCAGCTCTTTCGGAAACGTATCGAGCGCGCTGCACGGCACGTCCGCGATATGCCCCGCCTGCCATTCTCCTTCGCGGCGCACGTCTACGATGTCGGCGGCGCGCCAGTTCCCCTCGCGTAATTTCTGGTTCAGTTCCGCAGGGGAAATTTGCGGCGTTTGCGTCACCGCCAGACCAGCCTTTCGCCATTCTGCCAAGCCGCCCGCCAGATAGCCGCGCAAGTCTTCAATGCCTACGCGAGCCAACCGCAGCCGCGCTTCCTCAATCTGCGCGTCGGTATCGCCGATCAATACCGGCTTCGAGTGGATTCCCAGAATCCCGCCTGCCCACGATGCAAATTGACCCGACAGCGCAATACAAATTGACCCCGGCACATGGCCCGCGGCGAACTCGTCGGCAGGACGAACGTCAAGCACGTTGACATTCACTACCGCGCCCTGCCGCAGCAGCGCCTCGACTTCAGCCGGAGAAAGCGCCGCAAGCGGGGGCAATTCCGTCAGCGTCGCAGCGCCGGAGCGGTTGATCTCCGCGTCCTCGAGAAAATATTCGGGACGCGCCGGAAGATTCGTGGTCAGTTGCGCAATGAATTCGTCGCGGCTTGCGATCTGCAATGCATAGTTCGTGAGCCGTTCCGTTGCAATCGTGGACGAACGCTCCGCGCGCATGGCGCGTCCGCAGAGCGATCCCGCACCGTGCGCGGGATACACGGTCACCGCGTCGGGCAGTGTCAGCAATTTGTTATGCAGACTGTCATAAAGCATTCCCGCAAGTTGCCGCGGCGTGTGCGTGCGGGAAAGATCGGGGCGTCCAACATCGCCAATAAACAGCGTGTCGCCGGTCAGAACCGCCGACGGCTGTGCCGGCTTGGTTGCATCTGTGGCGCTTTCATCAGTAAGTACGAGGCAAACGCTCTCTGGCGTGTGTCCCGGCGTCTCCAGCGCGCGAATCAGCACCGCTCCCATTTTCACTTCGAAACCGTCGGTCAGCGCCACATGCGGAAATCCCGCGTTGGCTTGCGCTCCAATGTAGATCTTTGCGCCGGTACGCGCCGCGAGTTCCTTGTGTCCGGAAACAAAGTCAGCGTGCAGGTGAGTTTCGAAAATGTACCGGATCTTGCAATTTTGCTCTTCCGCCGCTTTCAGATAAATATCGACATCGCGCTGCGGATCGACGACGGCCGCCTCACCCTCCGATGCAATCAAGTACGAGGCGTGGGCCAGACAGGTCAGATAAAACTGCTCAAAGTACATATCGCGACTCCGGCGCCGGATGCAGCCACGGCGACTGTTCAGATTGCCGGTTTTTAGAGTATCACCGTCGCCTTCCGTCACGGGGGTGGCGGAGCGCCGGGCGTCCCCGCCCGGCCAGAATGTCCTCGGTGCCCAAGAGAGTCGTGCTTCGGCAGTCCGAATTTTTTGCACGAAGCGCGCCCGACCGTGAAGAAATGGCGGGCGAATCTTCGCGCCATAAACCCACTTTAAAATGCTTACTGCCGTGAACCAAACCCTGGTTACGGAGCCACTCCGGCGGTCCGCCCAACCGAGTTGCCAAACCATTGACCGCCTTACAGTTAGACGACTCACCTTTTGCGTACTCCTTTTGTAACTTGGACTTGTGCCCGATAACCCCTAGAGTCAATTAGACCGAGTTTTTCCGGTCTTCGGCCCCCGGCGTGCATCGATATGTTTGAAGGCTTCGCTGCCCACAGGGCGTCGGAACAGCATTTCGATCTCATTAACGGACTCATCTACGAAGTAGGCGAAACAATGGCAAAGCGCAAACATTTCGGGATCACCGCAAGCGGACTCGCGTTCGCCTTGCTGTTCGCCATCGTTCCTGCCTTGTCCGTTTCCGGATGCGCCCAAACCGGCCCCTACGTCATCGCCGCTTCTGGCACCAACTCGGCGATTCCTGCCGCCACCAGCGACGAGACCGATGAGACGATCCTTACGATCAAGAAACGCGTCGATGAAGTCCACGTGCTCTTCATCGCGACCGATCGCCACGGCAAGTTCGTCCGGAATTTGAACGAGAGTGACTTTTCGATTCTCGACGATCACAAGCCGGTGCAATCGATCCTCAACTTCAACCGCGAGACCGACTTGCCCATCGAGTTGGGCCTGCTCATGGATGTGAGCGGCTCGGTCGAGAGCCGTTTCGGATTTGAAAAAGAAGCTGCCACCGGATTTCTGCAGCACCTCATTCGTCCCGGCTACGACCGCGCCTTCGTCGTAGGCTTCAACCAGCAGAGCCGCCTGACCCAGGATTTCACCGACAAAGTTCCGCTGCTCGCCGCCGGAGTGCAACGCCTGAGCAATGGCGGCGGCACCGCGCTCTACGACGCCATATACAAAGCTTGCAAAGACAAACTGCTGCACGAGCACTCCGACCATGCGATTCGCAAAGCCATCGTGATCTTGAGCGACGGCGAGGACAATCAGAGCGAATACACGCGCGCCCAAGCCATCGAAATGGCGCAGCGTGCCGAAGTGCTCATCTACGCCATCTCAACCGACGACAGCGGCCTGATTCTGCGCGGCGACAAAGTGCTGGAAGACCTGGCGTCGGCCACCGGCGGGCGCGCTTTCTTCCCTTACAAGATGAAAGACATCACGCACTCGTTCGCCGCCATTGAGGACGAACTGCGCAGCCAGTACGCCGTTTCCTACAAGCCCAGCGACTTCGACGCCGATGGACGCTACCGCTCGATTGAGATCACGGCGCTGAAGAAAGACCTCCAAGTCCGTGCCCGTCGCGGGTATTACGCGCCCAGGCAATAATTCGATAGCAGGTCCTTGCCATCCTGACCCCGAACATAACTAGATCGAGCCCGCTTCCTCCAGTCGGCATTCCTTCGCCGTCTTGTCGCTTCTCAATCCCATAAACACAGGTGCGCGCAGCTTCATGCCGCCCTCCGCCGTTTCGTGAGTCCACTCGGCGAATTTGATTTCAGCTACGACTTCCGGGCGCACAAAATGCACTTTCCGCAATCCGCCGATCTCGCCAAAAAACGGATTCTTTTTAGTCGCGAGCGGCTGCAAGCGAGCGAAGATTTCCTTAAGAGCCCTCTGATCGAATCCTGTGCCAACCTGCCCGACGTGAATCAGCCGCCCCTTCTGGTCAAACAAGCCAAGCACGAGCGCGCCGAAATAATCGCGGCTGCCCTCGGGATCGGTGTAGCCTCCGATGACACACTCCTGCCGCTGCGTGATTTTGATCTTCAGCCAATCGCGCGAACGCTTCTCTTCATAAATGCTGCTGCGTTTCTTGGCGACAATCCCTTCCAGTTCGCGCTGCTTCGCCGCCTCGAAAAGATCGAGACCTTTCTCGAAGTAGTGGTCGGAAAAGTGCGCAACGTCGCCGGCGACGATCCGCTCCTGCAACAACTGCTTGCGCTGCTCCAGGGTAACGCGCCGCAAGTCGAAACCGTCGAGATAGAGAAGATCGAACGCGTAGTAGACGACCGACGCGCCTTGGCCCGGCAAATAGCCCAGCCGTGGCAGGCGGCGCTTTCCCGGCTGGAATCCCGTGCGCTGCTGCATCAGGCTGAATGAAGGAAGCCCCTTGTCGTCGAGCGCGACAATTTCTCCGTCGAGGATGGCGCGCTGCGCTTTCACGAATTGCGGCAGGCGGCCAAGCTCGACAAACTGCGCGGTAAGATCATTCTGAGTGCGCGACACCAGACGCACGTGCCCTTCCTCGATGAAGGCCACGGCGCGGTAGCCGTCCCATTTAATCTCGAAGAGCCAGTCGGGATTGTCGAAGGCCATGGGCGTAGAGGTGGCCAGCATCGGATGGATCACCGTGGGCATGGGCTTCTGCTCGGCGCCCGCAAGAACCTTCATCGCGGAGGGCGCAGAGTTCGCCGAGGATTTCTTGGCTCTTGATTTGGATGCGGCACCGCTCGATGCGCCGTCCCCGGACGCTTCATGCAAGATCGCAGGGCTCTTCGCTTGAGTGACACTTCGAGCAGCCCGTTTTGCGCTTTTACCGCTATTTTTCTCCGCATTCTCTGCGGTTAAAGCTTTTCGCTTCGACTCGGCGCGCGCAATGGCGCCCGCCAGCCACGCGGCCTTCACTTTGCCGCGCGCGGCTTGGCGGCTGCTCTTCCATTCCGCGGAGCCTGCATCGCCGCCGATTTCCGCCATGGTGCGGTCGGTAAGGACGGAAGTGTCATACGCGTCGATGTAGAAATTCGCAACGACATCACCGTCTTTTTTCTTGATCAGCAGCCATTCGTTCCCTTTGCTTCCACTGCGGCCCTTGATGTGCACGAGGGCGAAATCGCCGTTCAGCCGTTTCCCCGTCAGCCGAAATTTCAGGTCGCCTTTTGCAAGCATGGCGGCCGCTTCCTTGTCGGTCCCCGGCAAGTACTCGCCGTTGACCGGCACCGGCGACAGTGGCACCCACGTACCCACGTCCCAAACCATCACCGTGCCGCCGCCATAGTTGCCTTCGGGAATGGTGCCCTCAAAATCGAAGTACGATACCGGATGATCCTCAACCATCATGGCCAGACGCTTGTCGGCGGGATCAAGCGACGGGCCTTTGGGAACGGCCCACGACTTGAGCACGCCTTCCATCTCCAGCCGGAAATCGTAGTGCAGGCGCGAGGCATGATGGCGCTGCACCACAAAGCGGTGCCGCGACTGTTTTTCAAGCTTCGGTGGAGGCTCGGGCGTTTCCTCGAAACGCCGTTTCCGTTTGTACTCGTCGAGCGACATGCTCGCTATTGTAATGCGTGTGGTGACGGGGCTCCGCACCGTCCAAGGCCGTATACTGATCAGCCGATGAAACGTGAATACCCTGAATCGCCGCTGGTGGGCGTAGGCGCTGTGATCGTTGCCCGTCATAGCGGCGAGAACCGCGTCCTTTTGATTCGCCGCGGAACCCCGCCGCTGCTGGGCGAGTGGTCATTGCCGGGCGGCGTGCTCGAGTGCGGTGAAACATTGCGCGAGGCCGTGATGCGCGAAGCTCACGAAGAAACAGGGTTGACGGTCGAACCGGGTGAGATGCTGGGCGTGTATGAACGCGTCATCCGGGACGAGGAGCGGCGGGTACGGTATCACTTTGTCTTGATCGATTTTTTGTGTCGTCCGCTCGGCGGCGATCTTAAGGCGGGGAGCGATGCGGCGGATGTTCGCTGGTTCTCACGCGACGAATTGCCTGCGCTCAACCTAACCTACGACGCGGATGACGTCGTGCACAAAGGCCTGGAGCGGACATGACCGCGTCTGCGCCGACGCATCCCAGTCGGGCATGCCTTCGTTCGACATCTGGTTCGACATCTCGAACGCGCCATCCCCGGCACGCCCAAGTGAGAGCGCGCCGGGGACTCAATCGCGATTCTTCCAGGAGTGATCTTCACAGCTCGTTGATAAAAGAACGTACGATTTGTTCTTCCTTGCATCTTAAAAATTGCTAGCATCATGTAGAGCCTGCCCGCGTAGCGTGCCAAAGCCATCCCAATCCGGCCACGAAGCGAACATCGCTGCGGCTCTGTACGAGCGCAGCGGGGCATCCGCCTATGGCTTGAGTGCCGGGCAGTTCGCGGCCATCCTCGATGAAATTCTGCGCAAGCAAGTCTCTTCCCCTTCGCCAGGACAAAGAGCTGATTTTTGCGCGGCGCTGCGTCTGGAAGAACTGGCGCTGGCGCGCGCCTGTGCCGCCGGAAACGATCTCGCGTGGCAGGACTTCATCAGCCGCTATCGCCAGAAAATGCACAGCATGGCGCTGCACATTACGCGCGACGCGGCGCATGCCGCGGAATTGGCCGACTCGCTTTTTGCGGATCTCTACGGCGTCAGCACGCGCGATGACGTGCGCCGTTCGAAGCTGGTGTTCTATACCGGGCGCGGTTCACTCGAAGGCTGGCTGCGCACCGTGATGGCGCAGGAGTTCATCAATCGCTACCGCAAGCAGAAACGCACGGTCAGTCTGGAAGAACAAACGGAAGAGGGCGTACAGTTCGCGGCGGCAGTTCCCGATCCGGCGGACACTCCCGGCCGCGAATCGACCGAGCGGCTGGAAGCCGCCACCGACGAGGCACTCGCGGAACTTTCGGCCGAGGACCGTTTTACTTTGGCGTCCTATTACTTGGATGAACGGACATTGGCCGAGATTGCACGCACTCTAGGACTGCACGAGTCCAGCGTCAGCCGGCGGCTGGACCGGCTCGCCGCGGGCCTCCGGAAGCGGATTCTGGCGGGTCTGCGGACGCGCGGATTGAGCCACGCCCAGGCTGCCGAAGCCCTGGAAACCGACGTGCGGGACCTACAGTTGAATTTACGGTCCCGTTTCGTGCAAGATTCCGGGCCAAGATCGTTCCCTAAAGGAAGCGGGTGAATGCCCGCGCAGGACGCGGCGAAAAGATGACGGAAGTTCCCAAAATCGTATATGACCGCCTGGGGGCTGCAGAGCGGGATTTGCAGGGGCGAGACGCGCTCGATCCAGCGCACCCCAATGCCGACCTGCTGACGGCTTTTGCCGAGCAGGCGCTTTCGCCAACCGAGCGCGAGGGCGTGTTCGGGCACCTGGCGCTCTGCGGAGGCTGCCGCGAACTGGTCGCATTGGCGCTGCCGGCAGAGGAGGTTGCGGCCGAGACAGCTCCGGGACGACCCGCACTGATTCCGGCTAAGGCCGCGAGAAGCTGGCGAGCCGTTTTTGCGGTGCCGAGCCTGCGCTGGGCCGCGCTGGCCGCGGGTATTGCGATCGGCTGCGCCTTGCTCCTGGTGCGCCCGGGAACCCTGAATCAGGCGAAGCTGCCTGCGGCAAATCCGCAGATCGCGACAGCAGCACTTCCAGCTTCCGCACAACAGATCGCGTCGTCGCCATCGGACCAATCCGGTCCGGCTGACGGGGAAATCCCGAAGTCAGAACCTTCTTCGTCCAAGA
The DNA here is from genome assembly GCA_003162935.1 of Acidobacteriaceae bacterium. Lineage (GTDB taxonomy): Bacteria > Acidobacteriota > Terriglobia > Terriglobales > Acidobacteriaceae > Acidiflorens. The sequence continues at coordinate 9,801 of PLUW01000093.1, read as the reverse complement.
AAATCAAAGCTGGACGGATCGCTTCCCACACGCCGCAAGCGCCAATCGGTGTCGCAGCTGAAACCGCCGCGAGTGCCGGAAACAACACCGCAGTTAGGCGCCCGCTTCCCGCCGAAGACACTCTGATGGCGAAGAACGATGCACCGCCGATCGAAAGAGCGAAACCGGCGCTCCAAGGATCCGAATCGGCGCAGCCCAATGTAAATTTGGACGTAACCTGGGAGGTTGCCGGCGGCGTCCTTCAAAGGTCGCTGGACGGCGGCCAGACCTGGCAAACCGCGGTGCGTGCGGACCATCCACTGCTGTGCATGGCAAGCCGCAAAGAAGACATATGGACCGGCGGACGCGCGGGTACTCTGTTCCACTCCGCTGATGGCGGCGTAACCTGGGTGCAGGTGCACCCTTCCATCAGCGCTCAACCCCTTACTCTCGACGTCGTTCACATTGAACTGCGCGACGCATTGGAAATTGCAGTTTCCACCAGCGATCTCGAAGTCTGGAGCAGCCCGGACGGTGGCAAGACTTGGGACAAGAAGTGACCCAAAGCCTATGATTTTTTTCGAGCCCGTTCGCGGTTAGAAATGTGTCAATCCGGCGTCAACTACTACTACACCGAATACGAGACATCGTCATTGGAGGCGCCGATCGGCCTAATTTCCGCGGGTGATTCAACGCTGGCAGTCTTGCTGCCCCGTCGCATGGCGACGATGCCGGTGCGCACCATCTCCAGCACGCCATAGGGACGCAGCAATTCGAGCAGTCCATCAATTTTTTCTTCCCCGCCGGTGATTTCGAGGGTCAGCGATTCGGGAGCGACGTCGACAACTCGCGCCCGAAACACGTTGGCGAGTTCGAAGACATGGGACCGCGCTTCGTGCTTGGCCGCCACTCGGATCATCGCCAGATCCCGAACTATGGCCGATTGGTTGGTGATGTTTTCGACGAGCAGCACGTTCACCAACTTATAGAGATTCGCCTCAATTCGGCGGGCCTGGTCGAGATCGGCGTCGACCGTGATGGTCATGCGCGACACCTCCGGTTTCTCGGTCCGTCCCACCGTGAGCGAATCGATGTTGAAGGCGCGCCGGCGAAACAACGACGCGACGCGGGTGAGCACACCCGGTTTATTTTCGACGTACACCATGAAAGTATTCAGCATAGTTTCGTGACCGTCTCGGCTCTTAGCTACTAGCTCGTAGCTAGTAGCCAGCGGCTAGTGGCGCGCTTATTCGTCTTCCGCCGTCTCCACAATCGGACTCGGCCGCCGGATCATGTCGTGCAGAGCGGCGCCGGCGGCGACCATCGGATAAACGGTGTCTTCTTGCTCCACCTTAAAGTTGATCAGCACCGGCCCCTCGTGTTGGCGTGCCGACTCAACGGCTGGCACTACTTCGGAACGCTTCGAGATGGTCATGCTGCGAATGCCATAAGCCTCCGCCAGTTTCGCAAAATCCGGATTGAGCAGCGGCGTGGCCGCGTAGTTGCGGTCGTAGAAAAACTCCTGCCACTGCCGCACCATGCCGAGAAAGCCATTGTTGATGATGGCGATATTGATCTTCAGATTTTCCTGCACCATCGTCGCCAGTTCGCACATGGTCATCTGGAATCCGCCATCGCCCACGATCACCCAAACCTCGGCTTCGGGGCAAGCGACTTTCGCGCCGATGGCGGCGGGCAAAGCGAAACCCATCGTGCCCAATCCGCCTGAAGTGATGAGCGTGCGGGGATGCTCGTGCTTGTAGTATTGCGCCTCCCACATCTGGTGCTGGCCGACGTCGGTGACNNTGGATGTCGCGCACAGCGGAATCGCCCTTCAACTTGTCGATGGAGTCCAGCCATTCACTGCGATCGATGGATTCAACCTTCGGCATCAATTCCAGTAACACTTCGCGCAAATCGCCCACCAGCGGCACATCGACCTTGACGTTTTTGTTGATCTCCGCCGGATCAATCTCGATGTGAATCTTCTTGGCGTTGGGCGCGTAGGTTTTCAGGTTGCCCGTGACGCGGTCGTCAAAGCGCATGCCGAAGGCGAGCAGCAGGTCGGCCTCCTGGATGGTATGGTTCACCCACGCTTCTCCGTGCATGCCCATCATGCCGAGGTTGAGCGGATGCGACGCCGGAAACGCGCCCAGGCCCAGCAGCGTCATCGCCACAGGGATGCCGGCACGCTCGGCAAAATCGCGCACCTCGCGCATCGCCCCGGAAACAATGATGCCGTGCCCGGCGAGAATCACGGGCCGCTTCGAGTTATGGATTAACTCGAGCGCCTGCGCATATTCCGCGGGAGCGGGCGATAGATCGGGCCGGTAGCCCGGCAATTGCGGCTTGGCCGCTTCCCAGTCGAATTCGCACGTGCTTTGCTGCGCGTCCTTAGTGATGTCGACCAGCACCGGCCCCGGACGCCCCGACTTGGCCACGTAGAAAGCCTCACGGATCGTGCGCGCCACTTCGTTCGCATGCGTCACCAGGTAGTTGTGCTTGGTGATCGGAAGGGTCACGCCCGTGATGTCGGTCTCTTGAAACGCATCCGACCCAATCAGCTTGCTGCCCACCTGCCCGGTGATGCAGACAATGGGGATCGAATCCAGCATGGCGGTGGCGATGCCGGTGACCATGTTGGTCGCTCCCGGCCCTGAAGTGGCAATCGCAACTCCGACCTCGCCGCTGGCGCGCGCGTAGCCGTCGGCCATGTGGGTAGCGCCTTGCTCGTGCCGCACCAGCACATGGTGGATTTTGCTGTGCTTCAGCGCGTCATACGCGGGCAGAATTGCGCCGCCGGGGTAGCCAAAAACGACCCGTACGCCTTCGCGCTCCAGGCATTCCCAAAGAATGCTCGCCCCACTCATCGTCGACTTGTTCTTGCCCATATTCTTGCCTCGAGTTGGCGCAGCGTTCTGATCGGACACAGTTCCCCTCTCTACATCCCGCTACCGAAAAGACAAGACCCACAACGCCAGCATTCCTGGCGGGTGGGTCTCGGAAGCGCTTACGATTTCGAGTTCCTCAGTCCACGCCGTCCCCGCCTTCTTACGGGCCTCACCAGGAGTTGACGGCATGATAACAAACCGACCGGTCGGTTACAAGCGGAAAACATGCCTTCGTGGTCATGCCACCGCCGTCTACTTTTCTTGCAACAGAACCACGTCGGACGTGTTGTGGGTGCGCGCGACGGCGAGAGCGTTCCCGTCGGGAGACCAGTGAAATTGTGCGATATGTTCCGACGTGAAGTTCGTGATCTGCCTTCCGGGCGAGCCATCGATGGGCTGTTCAAAGATGTTGTCCACGCCCTGATCGCGAATGATGTACGCCAGCGATTTTCCATCGGGAGTAAAGCTCAGGTTGTTGGTGAAGTCGGCGCCTGCAATGCGGGGATCAGGATCGATCAAGCGAGCAGCGGACTGCGAACCTGCGTCGAGGTTGACCAGCGCCAACTTGCTCACGGCTGACCCGGGGACGGATAGCTCCGCGTTAAGAGCCAGCAATTTTCCGTCGGGCGAAACGGCTTCGCCTGCCCCAATTCCGTACATGCCATGAACATCGCTTGAGGGGACCGCTTCCGGCGCTCCACCTTCAAGCCGAACCCTCATCAACGGGTGCGCCCCTTCCGATTCATCATAGTAAACCCAAGCTCCATCCGACGAGCACGCCGGGAAATAATCGAAAACTCCCTTGGTAAGTTGCGTCGGGTTCGAGCCGTCGCTGTTGGCTCGCCAGATCTCGGTCCGGTTCGTACCTCCATGGAAAGCCCAGGAGAAAACCAGATAGCGATCTCCGCAGCGCGCCATGTCCACGATCCAGGAGTTTGAATCGTTGAGCATGGTCGTTTGCTGTCCGCCATCGACGTTCATCCGCCGGACGGCTTGTCCGTCGGAAACGAGCAGTTTGCCATCGGCTGTCCAGGCGACAGAATTGACATCCCCGGCCTGTGCCAGAGATTCGGCGGGAGCATTCCCCTGGCTTCCGGAACCGGGGAGCAGACTGAGGCTGCGCGTGATTCTCACCTGGACCGTTGCAGCCGTCTTGCCGTCGGCGGAAAGAGTCAAAGTCTCATAGCTATTCGTATCCCGGGTGACGGGCTGGATTGGTCCCCCAGTCCGAGCAATCAAGCCGATTTGCGGGCGCAGGTAACTCGGACCTTTTACCTCGTACCGGCCAAGAAGCCATTGCCCACCCGGCAACCACACGATTTGGCTCACCAATTCACTCTTGAAGGAAGTGAGAGGTTCGACCTGCTTGCTGGCAACATCGAACGTTTTGACCGTGCTGAGGGCATCGCCGAGAGTGTAGACGCTGTATGTGATCCGCTTCCCGTCCGGCGACCAGGCCACAAATTTAGGGAACTCAGTCGTAGCGTAAGTCGCGATTTGCAGGATGGTTTCTTCGCTGCCGTCCAGATTCGCGGTCAGCAAACGATACTTGCCGACATCGGGATCATTGGCGCGAGCGTAGGCCATGTGATGGCCGTCGGGTGAGAAGGTGATGCCGGCATCGACGTCGCGGACAATCACCTGCGGCGTGCCTCCCAGCACCGGAGTGCGGTAGAGATCCCACTCACTCTGCGTGCCGATGCCGGCTTTTCGGAAGTAAACGTAATTCCCATCCGGCGAAAAGGCCAAGGATCTGTACACAGCCGCCGCCGGTGGAACGATCTGCGTGTCGCTGCCCGTCGGCACGTTGCGCAGCCACAGGCTCTGCATGCCATTGTCGTTCTGCACGTTCAAAACGTATTTGCCGTCTGGCGAAATCGCAGCTTCTTGCGCCTTGCCCGTGTTCGTCACCTGCGTGATGGTGAAATTCTGAAACGGAGTCGGCCCGCTGCGACTGAGCAGCGAGTACACGCCAAATCCGCCAGCGGCAAGCAAGGCCAAAGCGACCGCAACGATTGCCGCCAATCCAAACTTGTGCTCCCGCGCTACCGCTCTCACGCTCGAACTGCTGCCCGCCGATTGGGGATACTGTGACGGAGCCGAGGAATACTGAGGAGCCGAACTGCTTGCGCTCGCCGGCGACGGCAAAGAAGCAGAGACAGACTGCGATGAGAATGCAGACGATGCTGGGCCTTCTCTCGATTCCTGCATCGGAGCGGCGCTACGGTGACCGGAGCCGCTGTCGCGCTGCAACCGCTTCAAATCGCTGCGGATCTCCGAGGCGTGCTGGTAGCGCAGGTCGCGGTCTTTTTCGAGCGCCTTGTTAATGATTTCTTCCATCCGCGCCGGCACGTCGGGATTGAGGCGCAGCGGCGAGGCCGGCGCGCGATTGAGAATCGCATCGAAGATAATGGCCGAAGTATCGCCCCGAAACGGCACCGCGCCCGTCGCCATCTCATACAACACGGCACCAAAGGAAAACAGGTCGGTGCGCACATCGAGCTCTTTGCCCTTGGCCTGCTCCGGCGACATGTAGGCCACCGTCCCCACCGCCATCCCTGGACTGGTGAGATTCTCGACACTGACGCCTGCGGTCGCTTCAATGGCCGCTGCATCGGCCTTGCCAGTCGCTGGCGTGAGCTTGGCGAGGCCGAAATCGAGAATCTTGGCGTGTCCCCGCTTGGTGACGAAAATGTTGGCCGGCTTGATGTCGCGATGAATAATGCCTTCGCTGTGGGCGGCGTCGAGAGCGTCGGCAATTTCGATGGCTAAGGACAGGGCGATTTCAGTTTCCAGCGGTCGCCCCGCAATCCGGTGCTTCATCGTGAGNNAGCGCCTGCGGGTCTTGCGCGACATCCTCGGGAAGGAACTTGAGCGCGACGAACCGGCCCAGCGATGTGTCCTCGGCCTTGTAGACCACACCCATGCCGCCGCCGCCCAATTTTTCGACAATGCGGTAGTGCGAGATGGTTTGGCCGATCATTTGGAAAGCCCCTGCCCTTCGGGTCGCTTTATCTTACGGAGCCGGCATCCGCTCGTCAACGAATGCGAGTTTCGGAGAGAAACTCGAGTACCAGCGCGTCACGGGCTCTGTTTGCTGTCGGCCGCGCGCACTGCATCCTGGCACGCGCCGGCTGCGGTCAGCACTTTGTCAAAGGCCGGGTCGCTTCGAAGTTTTGCCAGCAGCGGATCGGAAAGCAGATTTTCGTGCGCGCAATAGTTTTGCTCGACGGCGCTCTGGAGCAGGTGGAGCGCCGCTTGCTTCTTGCCGCAATAGGCAAAGAGGACTCCCTGGTAGTACCACGTCTCCGGGTCGGGGTCGGCGGGCTGGCTGCTTTCGGCTTCCTGCGCCATACGGTCGAGATCGGTGGCGGGGCGCAACTGGAGGCACGCTTCCAGCAAATCGCGGCGATAACGGGGCGCGACCGGCATCCTCTTTACTGCCTCGCGGGCTTCGGCAATCTTGCCTTCGCGCAGCAGCAGCGAGGGCGTCACATAGTTGGCCCATTCCGAACCGGCATCGAGATGGATGAAATCCGCAGCCCGGTCGGTCTTCCCCAACTCCATGAATGCCCAGGTGCAGGAGCGGAACGTATAGTTTCCAGGATCGAGCGTCAGCGCCATGTTGCATTCATTCGTCGATTGTTCCAGCATCCCTGCATAACGATAGACAACGCTGACGGCAAAATGGGCCTGGGCGCTTTCGGGGCGGCGTTTCACCATTTCCTGCCCCGCCTTATATGCCTGGGCGAGTTCGCCACGCTCCAGGTGGTTGGTAATCAGCTGGCTGGCGGCAAAGATCCGATTGGGGTCGAGTTGCAGCGCGCGCTCATAGGCTTTATTCGACCGCTGGAACATGGGCTCGCCGCCGTCGGAGTAATCGGCGTCATAGTAGCAACGCAATCCGAGCTGCTCCCAGGCGGGGGCGTAGGTGGGATCGACTTCGACCACATGTTCCAGGACTGCGATGGCATCCTTGTTCGGCCCAGCGTCATGAGGCAACGCCAGGCTGTGCAGGTAAAGGTCGTACGCCTCGGCGTTCTTCGGGCGCGTGCCCGTATCAAGGAAGCCGCCGGCGATGCCGAGCGCCGGCAACAACTCCTGGCGTATCTTCGCCGCCATTTGCGTTTGCAATGCGATCAGGTCCTGCGCGGGCGCGGTCACGTTGCTCTGCCACAAAAGCTTGTTCCCTTCCACCTGAATTGCCTCGAGCGTAATCATCAGGCGGTCGCCCTGCTTGAGGAAGTGTCCGGTAAGTACGTTGGCGACGTGGACATCCTTGCCAGCCTGCTGCGGATCGACGTCGTTGCCGACAAACTTCCGCGTGATCGCTGAGGGGCGAACATCGAGCGTGCGGGTGTAGGTGAGCGTATTGGCAATTTCGTCGGCCAGCGCGAAGCGAAGGAACTCCACGCTGATGTCGTTATTCATGTTCTGCAGCGGCAACACCGCAATCGTATTCTTCGCCGCAGCCGCACCCGCCATTTGCCGCTGTTTGAACCACCAGGCGCCGATCGCGACCAAAACCGTGAGCAGCAGCGCGCTCACTCCCAATAGCAGATACGTGGATAACTTGCTCGAGGTTTGAAACGTGCTCGTGGCCAGGCGATACGGCAAAGTGGGCCGGCCCGTCCTCGGCGCGCCGGATTCTGTCACCTTCCGGAGCGACTGCAGATCGCCTTTCAGCGCCCGCGCATTCGGGTAACGGTGGCCGCGATCCTTTTCCATGGCCCGGCCAATAATGCCTTCCAGATCGCGAGGAAGCGTCGGATTCAGACTGAGCGGAGAGACCGGCTTCTGGTTCAGGACCGCGTCCAGCGTGGTAATCACGTTGCCGGTGGCAAACGGCTTCTTGCCGGTGGCCATTTCGTAGAGCACGACGCCCAGCGAAAACAGGTCGCTGCGCTGGTCCAGTTCCTCGCCCCGCGCCTGCTCCGGCGACATGTAAACCGCCGTTCCCGGAATCACGCCCATCGCGGTCAGCGAATCTTCCAGCGCCTTCTCTTCCGATCCCTTGTCGCGCGCCGATTTGGCCAGACCAAAATCGAGGATTTTGGTCTGCCCGCTTTGCGACACAAAGATATTGGCGGGCTTGATGTCGCGGTGAATGATGCCTTTGGCGTGCGAAGCCGCCAAAGCGTCGGCCACCTGAATGCCGATGTCGAGAACCTCATCGATTTCCATCGGCTTCCCGCGGAGGCGCTCTTTCAGGCTTATGCCCTCGAGCTTCTCCATGACAATGAAGGGATGTCCGGCGTTGTCGTCGATGTCGTGGATGGTGCAAATGCCGGGATGGTTCAACTGGGAAGCGGCGCGAGCTTCGCGCAGGAAGCGTTCGAGCGACTTGGGGTCGTGCACCATCTCCTCGGGAATGAACTTGAGGGCGACGTGACGTGCGAGGCGGGTGTCTTCCGCCTCATACACCACACCCATGCCGCCACCACCGAGCTTTCCCACGATGTGGTAGTGGGAGACTGTCTCGCCGATCATTCCGAGGGCCTCAGTGCCTTCGGCGGTAATGGTAGGCCGCTGGCGAAGTCCAGGTCAACCCTGACACGCAACAAAATCCGAGCGGTTCTTCGGGATTGCGGTTGGCGCCGCTTCCGGATTTTCTTCGGCGCCCCTCGGCCTGACTGGGTACCGCAATGGTGGTAGCCTTTGCTGGAGTACGTCAGGCCAACCCATCGGCCAAGTTGCCGCGAGCCCCAGACCACTTTGCTTCCCGACCTTTCAACCCGCATCCAGCAATGCGCCCGCGACGCCGGATTCGATCTCTGCGGCATTGCACCAGTCCGCGACTTCGCCGAATTGCGCGTCTTTCCCCAGTGGATCGCCGACGGCAAGCACGGGGAGATGAAATACATGGCAGCGCGCGACGACGCCGGAGAACTCAAGCGCGCAGCGCTCAGTCGTGTCGCTCCCTGGGCGCGCAGCGTGATCGTCTGCGCCATCAACTACAACACCGCTCATCCCTACTCGACCAAGGCACAGCCCGAAAACGCCAGCCAGGGCTGGATTTCGCGGTACGCCTGGGCGAAAGAGGATTACCACGACGCCGTGCTGCGCCGCCTGAAGCAAATAGAAGATGAGTTGCGCGGATTCTCCGACACAGGCAACTGGCCGCTGGCAACCGGCGACTGGCAGTTTCGGTCTTACGTCGACACCGGGCCGCTCGTGGAGCGCGTCTACGCCAAATACGCGGGCGTCGGATGGATCGGCAAGAACACGTGCATCATCAACCAGCAGATGGGATCGTGGCTGTTTCTCGGCGTGATCCTCACCTCGCTCAATCTCACGGAGGACCAACTCACCGCGAACCTGCCCGCTCCCGATCGCTGCGGAACCTGCACCCGCTGCATCGTTGCGTGTCCCACGCAGGCGATCGTTGCGCCAGGAGAATTGGACTCTCGGCTGTGCATCTCCTATCTCACCATCGAGAAGCGCGGCGAGATTCCAAACGAGTTGCGCGCAGGCATGGGTCGTCACGTCTTCGGGTGCGACATCTGTCAGGACGTTTGCCCTTGGAACCGCAGGGCTCCAGTGACTTCCGTGGCGGAGTTCGAAGCGCGCGAAGGGCTGGTGAATCCGGCGCTCGACTGGCTGGCCGAAATGCAGCCGGAGGAATTCCGCGAAGTGTTTCGTGGATCGCCGGTTCGCCGCGCCAAGCTTTCCGGCTTGCGGCGGAACGCGGTGATCGCGATGGGCAACAGCGGCGATAAGAAGTTTCTCCCGACGCTCAAGGAACTCTGCGAAGATGCGGACCCGATGGTCGCCGAACATGCGCGCTGGGCGTTGGGACGGCTCGAACTGGTGCTATCGTCGGCGAGGATCGCTCGTTGACTGACATCGGGGACTGATGTCGCGGCTCAGCTTGGACCCCTCTGAGAGTGGTCTTTAAGAATCAAAGACTTAGCGAGCAAGAGACGCGAAG
>PLUW01000033.1:6759-6933 GCA_003162935.1 Acidobacteriaceae bacterium | reverse complement strand
CGGTGACCTTCACGGGCGCGCCAGCGAGCGATACGTACTTGTCCACGTTCGCGGTGGCAACGACGACGAACGCGAGCACGACTCCGACGATCACGGCGGCGCCGAGCACGGTGTGTACGATCAGCGGCAACGTGGTCACGATGGTGAACGGGACGGGGACGTGTACGCTGACGG
>PLUW01000033.1:0-6623 GCA_003162935.1 Acidobacteriaceae bacterium | reverse complement strand
CGCGCGGCCTTTCCGTCGTTGGATTGAGGGGGCATTCCGCATGATGGCGCAGGCTCGGCTGGTGTCCCGGACCGAAGCTATCGGTGTCATGGCATCCACCTCTGCGTCGCCGCACGGCCCATTACCACCATTTTGAGAGGATTCGTTTCCGACCCGCGCTGCGTGATCGTGGTGATCGCGGCCAGTGGTGCGGCACGCACTGGCGGCGTGGTTGAATGCTCAAGAGCGACACACCACTCGAACGAGGCGCTAGTGCTCTTGCTGCCAGGTCCGCAGTGCAAAGAAATTGTAGGGACTAGAAAATACAGCTCGGCGAACCTGGAATTCGGTGATAGTGATAAACAGCAGCAGGAAGGCAAGGACCGGGGCAGCCAGTGACCACTTTCGGATCGGCCTCAGCAGAAATTCCATCCCAGCGACATACATCAGAACAAAAGGCAGCAGAGCGCCAGAGATAATGCGTCCCGAAACAAAGAATGGGTGTTCCCGGGAGGGGTTCACGCATTTTTGGAAATCGAAAGGCAACGAAATCGCGGCCAAGAACAAAACAGAAGCAAGAACTAGAAGGAACGACTGGGATTCTATGAGCCGCTGCAGTGAGGTCTTGTTCTTCCATCGCAGGAAAAGTTGGACGGTAAAAGCCGTGATCATGGCAATCGACGAGAGCAAGTAGAACCAGTCGGCGGGCGGCCAGTTCATCGGTCTCGCATGCCAAACATACTCCCCTCGCCAGAAACTGCGGATTAGATTGCCAAGAAAATACGAGGCCCCGTGCAAGGAGAAGAGTGGATGGTTGAGAAGCAGCCCCCGAGGCTTCATCGTCCAACCCAGGATCGCAATTTTCGCGCGCGAGCCGGTCAGGTCACCCATTACCAGGTAATTGCGGAGCATCCATGAAGCGGGAAGCAATAAAGAAACAAACCCGGTCCCCACGACAACCCGGGCCTTTGATCGTGGCTTCGCTGAGGATTGGCGCGCCCAAGACCACAACGTCAGGGCGAACGCCCCGTAGAGTACGCAATTGGAAACGTCAACGAGAAAAGTAAGCCCGACCAGAACGGATGCGAGCAGCAGCCAGCTTTTGCTTTCTTTTTCGTCCACGGCTTTCACCATCAACAAAAGGGCGACGGCCGTCATGGGCGCTGAAAGAACCTCGCGGTTGATCCCGAAGTAGACGTCCTGCGGGAAAACCGCCAATAGCGCTGGAACGCCCAACCACAGGAAAATTCGGTCCGGATATACCTTCCGCACCAGCCGGTAAGAAATCCATACCAGCACTACATAAGCCGCCGGATTCAGAAAGCGTATCCAGTAGGCCAACTCCCAGGATTGCAATCCGAGCGCTTCCCCAAGCCGATACCAGCCGGCACCCACTAGATAGTAGAAAGGGGCCGACTGTCCTTCTAAATTTCTGGTGTTCACCCAGTGGAGATACCTGGGGGCGACATACTGATACAGTTCCTGATTGGTGAGCTGATATGTGGGAGCCGCAGGATAAGAGTGCTCCATCGTCTCTTTCGAGGCCAGATACTCCACCGTCCCGTACAAAGCGAAGAGCTTCGCCGATTCTTTGTCGACCTCTGGCAGGTCCCTGCCGGGCCATTGTCCTCGGGAATACATACGAATTGAGAGCAAATGAGCCTGTTCATCGACGACGTTGAAAATCGGAAACGCGGCGGCAAAGAGCAAAATGCGCAACGCTGCGTACGCGCAGAGCAGAGCGACGATGCGTCCACTGTGAACCCGCAAGAATCGATCAATGCCGGATCTAGTCGGAGGTAGCGGCTGCATCGCCTGGGTTCGCTTGACGTGCTGCCTTCTCGGGAGTGTCCTGACGCGGCTCATTCGGTCCACCCTATCGGGAGTTGGCCTTGTCAAGTTCTTGCAGGCTTGCCTCGACTCTTGCGATGTCGCCAGCATATCGTGCGGGGTCACCCTGGGCGAGCTTTTTGTAGATGATCATGGCCTCGATATAGTGGGTGCGGGATTCTTCGAACCGGTTCTCGAGTTGATCGAGCTTTCCAAAATTAGTCAGCGTCATCGCCAAGTCGGGCATGTGTGCATCGGGATTCTGCTGCGCCGGCTGGCGGTAGATCTTTAGAGCTTCCTCGAAGTGCTGACGCGCGTCGTCCATTCGGTTCTGGATTCCATCCACCGTCCCCAGGTTGTTCAGTGCGGTGGCCATGTCCAAGAGATATGCGTCCGGATTCTGTTGTGCCAGTTGACGGTAAGATCGCAACGCTTCCTCATAATGCTGGCGGGCTTCGTCGATCCGGTTCTGGCGTTGATCCACGCTGCCCAGGTCGTCTAGAGTCATCGCCAAGTACGGCACGTACGCGTCGGGATTCTGCTGAGCCAGTTGACGGTAAGTTCTTAGAGCACCCTCAAAGTGCTGGCGCGCATCTTCCATCTGGTTCTGGCTTCCATCCAGAAGACCAAGGTTGTTCAGAGTTCCCGCCAATCCGGGCGAAAAGGCGTCCGGATTCTGCTGCACCAGTTGACGGTAAGACTTTAGTGCCTCCTCATAGTGCCAGCGAGCTTCGTGCATGCGGTTCTGCGCTGTGCCAAAGTTCTCCAGGTCATGGCCCGTCATGTGCGAGTCGGGGTGCATGAGCGCAACCCCGATGGCGTTATGCGTCAGAGGATTTTCCGCAACCTCTAGCGTGTGCGACCATAGGTCGTATTCGCTCTCCCAATAACTCATCTGGCGATAAGTGATGCAGCCGAGCGCCGTCAACCCGCACACTGCTGGGAGTACCAGCCATGCAGTACGAACTTCTTTTGCTTGCGCCCAATCCGCTAGACCCCAGGCAATCATTACGAAGACGCCGATCAGCGGGATATAGGCGTAGCGGTCCGCCATGGCGTACTCTCCCACTTGCACCAGGCCGAGAACCGGAACCAACGTCCCCAGAAACCAAATCCAGCCAACCGGCAAGTAGCGCTTGCGGCGAAAAATAACAACGAGAGCCGTGATACTTATCAAAACCAGCGCCGACAAAATCCACTGCCATGCCGGGAGCGTGGGGGAATGGGGATAGAGAGCAAGCCGCACGGGCCAGAGCATTTTGCAAAGATATAGCCCATAGGCCACGAGGGCATTCTCGATGCGCATGCCGAGCGGAAACGCTTCGAAGGTACGCACTGCATGACCCGTTCGCTGCGCGATGAGCGTGATCCATGCGCTGGCGGCCGAGAGAACAAGCAACGGAATTTTCTCCAGCACCAGCTTCGATCCTGTCAATTGCGGCGCGCCGACGGCGGAAGCCGGACTGCCCGCCGTTCTGCCAAGCGGCCAATAATCCAGCAGCATCAAGACAAAGGGCAGAGTAATGACCATCGGCTTGGCCATCAATCCCGCAGCAAACAGGGCTGCGACCAAGAGATATCGCCGCCAATCTGGCTTCTGGGCGTACCACGCATATGCAGCGATCGCCAAGATGAAGAACAGCGTGCTCAGGACGTTCTTCCGCTCCGCGACCCACGCGACCGACTCCACGTTAAGCGGATGCACGGCGAACAGAGCTGCCACCAGCAGGCTCGGCCCCACGCGCTTTGTAACCCAGGCCAGCAGCAGAAACAAAAGCACCGAATTGAGCGCGTGAATCAGCAAGCTGTCAAAATGATGGCCCGCCGGATTCAGCCCAAACAGTTGATAGTCGAGCGCATGCGACAGCCATGTCAGCGGATGCCAATTCGCCGCGTAGGTGGTCGTGAAGGCCCACTGGATGGTGCTCCAGGCGGCGTCACCCTGGATGTGGCGGTTCGCGGTGACGTATTCTTGATCGTCCAGGATGACGAACGAGTGCCCAATAACTGGGCTGTAGAGTGCGATGGTCCCCGCCGCGAGCAAGATGCAGAGGATGACAACCAGGTTCTTGCCGGTAAGCAACGGCCCGCTCCCCGGACGCGTTTTCGCGTTCAGTTTCCTCCGGCTTGCAGCATGTGCTTTCGCGAGAGTTTGGGCGCGGCTCACGTCGTCTACTCTATCCTAGGGAGCTTTCTTTTCTAGTTGCTTCAGTCTCAGTTCGACTCGGGCAACTTCAGCGGCGTACTTGCTGGGATCCGCTTGGGACAGCTTCCGGAAGAGGCTCAAAGCTTCTGCATAGTGAGCGCGGGCTTCTTCGATCCGGTTCTGACTTCCATCTGATATTCCCATCATGTTCAGCTTCTCCGCCACACTGGGTAGGTACCCTTCCGGATTCTGCTGCGCCAGTTGCCGGTCAATCTCCAAGGCTTCTTCATCGTGCTGGCGCGCTTCGTTCAGGCGCTGCTGGAGTCTTTCCAAGCGCCCCAGGTTGTTCAATGTCGCGACCACGTCTGGCAAGTATGCGGCTGGGTTCTGCTGTGCCAGATGACGGTAGATCTTCAACGCATCCTCATAGTGCTGGCGGCCTTCGTCCATCCGGTTCTCTGTATCGAAGTTCCCAGAGTTGTTCAATGTTGCGGCCACGTCCGGCAAGTATGTGGCCGGATTCTGCTGCGCCAGTTGACTGTAAATCTTCAAGGCCTCCTCATAGTGCTGGCGGCCTTCCTCCATCCGGTTCTGGACTCCATCCACGGCCCCCAAGTTGGTCAAGGTCGTGGCCATGTCGGGTAGATGCGCAGCGGCATTCTGCTGCGCCAGTTGGCGGTAGATCTTTAGAGCTTCCTCGAAATACTGGCGAGCGTCGCCCATCCGGTTCTGGAGTTGATCCATGCGGCCCAAGTTGTTCAAGGTCGAGGCCACGCTCGGCAAGTGTGCGGCCGGATTCTGCTGCGCCAGTTGGCGGTAAGATTTCAGCGCTTCCCTATCGTGCTGACGCGCGTCGTCCAGACGGTTCTCGAGTCGATCCATGTCTCCCAGGATGCTCAAGGTCGTGGCTATGTCCGGCAGGTATGCGGTGGGCTTTTGGTGCATCAGCAGGTGGTAGATTCTTAGAGCTTCCTCGAAGTGCCGGCGCGCGTCGCCCATCCGGTTCTGGAGTTGATCCATGCGCCCCAAGTTGTTCAAGGTCGAGGCCACGTTCGGCAAGTATGCGGCAGGATTCTGCTGCGCCAGTTGACGGTACGACTTTAATGCCTCCTCGCAGTGCCAGCGGGCTTCGTCCATCCGCTCCTGCTCGGTATTCAGGTCGTTCCGGTTATTCGGTGTCATTGCCGGGTTCGGGTCGCTGAGGAGCGCCGCCGCCAGGGCGAAATGTGCAAAGGGATTCCGTTCCGTCACCGCCAGCGTGTGCGACCACAGATCGTAATCGCTGACCCAGTATCTTATCTGCTGAGAAGTGGCGAGGCCGAAAGCCAGCAACACGCACAATGGCGGGATTACCCGCCAAACCGTGCGGACTGCTTTCGCCTCCGCCCAATCGTCGAGGCCCCAGGCGATCATTACGAAAATTCCGATCAGCGGGATGTAGGCGTAGCGATCTGCCATGGCGGCACCGCCAACCTGCACCAGGCCGATGACCGGAACCAAAGTGCCCAGAAACCAGAACCATCCCACCGGCAAGTAGCCCTTGCGGCGAAAGATAACAACGAGAACAGTGACACCTATTAAAACCAGCGCCGATGAAATCCATTGCCAGGCCGGGAGAGTATTTCCGGGGTAGGGATAGTTGAGAGCAAGCCGCGCTGGCCAAAGCATTTTCCACAAGTACCGCCCGTAGGCCAGGATTGCATTCTCGATTCGAATGGCAAGCGGGAACTCTTCGAAGGTACGCTCCGCAGGTCGCTGCGCCATTAGAGTGATCACCGCACTCGCGGCTGAAAGAAAGAGCAACGGGATCTTTTCCAGCAGCAGCCTCCAACCCAGCCACGGCTCGCCCTTCGAGGTGGCCGGGCGGCTCCCGGTTCCAGCCAGCGGCATCCGGTCCAGCGGCCAATAATCCAACAGCAACAATACAAACGGCAGCGTGATGACCATCGGCTTGGCCATCAGCCCCGCCGCAAACAGGCCCGCCATCAGCAAGTATCTTCGCCAATCCGGTTTCTGCGCGTACCACGCATAAGCAGCGATTGCCAAAAAGAAGAACAGCGTGCTCAGCACGTTCTTGCGTTCCGCGACCCACGCCACCGACTCCACATTGAGCGGATGCAAGGCGAATAATGCGGCTACCAGCAAACTCGGTCCCATGCGCTTGGTAAGCCAGGCCAGCAGCAGAAACAGCAACACCGCATTGAGGGCGTGAATCAGCACGCTGTCGAGATGATGGCCGGCCGGGTGCAAGGCAAAGAGTTGGTAGTCGAGAGCATGCGACAGCCAAGTCAGGGGATGCCAATTAAAAGCGTCGGTCGAGGTAAAGGCCCACCGGATGGTGCTCCAGGCCAAACCACCCTGGATGTGGAGATTGCCGGTGACGTAATCGCCATCGTCGAGGACGACAAAAGGGTGCCTAATGACGGGGCTGTAGAGGGCTATGGTCACGGCTGCGAGCAGAAGGCAGAAGACGGCCTTCAGCTTGGTGCCGGTGAAGAATGGCCCGCTTCTCGGAGGTGCTTTGGTGTGCAGCTTTCTCCGGCTGGCAGCGCGTGTTTTCGCGAGACTTTGGGCGCGGCTCATTTGTTCATGCCGATTGTACACAGCCCGCGAAAGCTGTTAGTCTTCTTCCATCGACACTTTATATCGACACCGATCAATCCTATTT